>CALUWU010000134.1 GCA_944324555.1 uncultured Desulfovibrio sp. | reverse complement strand
CAACACCAGCTATTCTCGCCACAGTTCGTCTCCTGACCAGTTAGCCCTGGCGTTGCTTGTGCCGGGGGTTTTCGCAAATCACACGAAGCACGCCCTTGCGCCGGATCACCTTGCACTTGGGGCATATTTTCTTGACGGAAGGTCTGACTTTCATATCGCGTCTCCATGTATGGGCGGCAGGCGTCGCGGCCTGCCCGAACCGGTTTGCCGTCGCCCGGCAGGACAACGGTCGCCCGGTCTTGACGGCTGTTCCCCCCGGCGTAGCGAGCGGGAACAGAAACCCATATCCATCTTTGAATCGTCTGTCAACCAAGCGGCCTGCAGCCGCCGTTCTTTTTTACACAGTGCGCCGGTTCAGGCCCCGATCCGAAATGCTCAGGATCTTGGGGCCGTCGTGCGTGATGGCGATGCTGTGCTCGAAGTGAGCGGCCAGCTTGCCGTCCCGCGTCACGGCGGTCCACTTGTCCGGCAGGATATCCACCTCGTACGTTCCGGCCGTGACCATCGGCTCGATGGCGATGACCATGCCGTTCTGCAGGGTGAGTCCGCGCATGGCGGGCTTGAAGTTGGGCACTTCCGGCTTTTCGTGCATCCGGGCGCCCACGCCGTGACCGACAAAGCGACGCACCACATTGAAACCGGCGGCTTCCACGTATTCCTGCACGGCGGCGCCGATGTCGTAGACGTCGTTGCCGGCGCGCGCCTTGTCGATGCCGATGTAGAGACTTTCTTCCGTCACCTGCATCAGCCGGCGGGCTTCCTCGCTCACCTCGCCCACGGGAAAGGTGCGGGCGGCGTCGCCCACGAAGCCCTCGAACACGACCCCCATGTCCACGCTCACGATATCCCCCTCCTGAAGCAGCCGCGAAGAGGGAAAACCGTGCACCACCTGCTCGTTGACCGAGCAGCAGGTGGCATAGGGATAGCCGCAATAGCCCAGAAAGGCCGGTTTCACCTTGTAGGTCGCGCACATGTCGCGCGCGATCTCCTCAAAGCGCTGAGTCGTGAGACCCGGCGCGACCACGTCGCCGATGGCGTCCAGGATATTGGCCACCATCCGGTTGGCTTCGCGCAGGCACGCGATTTCCCGCTCGTTCTTGATGAATGCGCCGTGGTATTTTTTCATGACATTCTCCTCGCTACATGCGTCCGGCCTTGCGGGCCTTGTTCATCAGGCCCTCGTACTGACTGGAAATCATGTGCGATTCGATCTGATTGCGGAAGTCTATGGCGACCCCGACGAGAATCAGCAAGCTGGTGCCGCCGAAATAGAACGGCACGTTGAACTTGGCGATCAGCAGCATGGGCAGCAGGGACACCAGCGAAATGTAGACCGCGCCCGAAAGGGTCAGACGCGACAGCACGCCGTCGATATATTCCTGCGTCCGCTCGCCCGGACGAATGCCGGGGATGAAGCCGCCGTTCTTCTTCAGATTTTCCGCCATGTCCTTCGGATCGAAGATGATGGCCGTATAGAAATAGCAGAAGAAGACTATCAGGGCCACGTAAATCACATTGTATACAATCCCGTGCGGCGAGAAGAAATCGGCCACGAGCTTCACGTACTCGTTGGACGAAAACTGACCGATGGTCGCCGGGAACAAAAGCAGCGAAGACGCGAAAATGGGCGGAATGACGCCCGCCGTATTGAGGCGCAGCGGCAGATGCGTGTTCTGCCCGCCCATCATCTTGCGGCCGATCTGGCGCTTGGCGTAGCTGATCGGGATACGGCGCTGCGAGCTTTCCACAAAGACGATGGCGCACAGCACCACGGCCATGAGCAGCACAACCGCTCCGGCCACCACGGGTTCCATGGCGCCGCTCTTGAGCAGGTCGATGGACTGCATCACGCTGCGCGGAATGCCCACGACAATACCGCAGAAAATAATCAGGGAAATGCCGTTGCCGATGCCGCGCTCGGTAATCTGCTCGCCCAGCCACATGACAAGAACCGCGCCCGCAGTGAACGTGATCATGGTCATGAAGCGGAATTCCCACCCGGGATGCAACACCACGGCCGCGCCGCTCGGGCTGAGCATGGACTCAAGACCCACGGCGATACCGAAGCCCTGCACAAGGGTAATCAGTACCGTCAGATAACGCGTGTACTGCGTTATCTTGCGTCGGCCGGCCTGACCTTCCTCCTTGGCCATGCGCTTCACGTCCGGCAGCACCACCTGCAGCAGCTGCATGATGATGGAGGCGGAAATATAGGGCATGACCCCAAGAGCGAACACGGACACATTGGAAAGGCCGCCGCCGGAAAACAGGTCGAACATGCCCAGCAGCGTGTTGGACATGTTGTCGAAAAAGGCCTTCAGCGCTTCGGTGTTGACGCCGGGCACAGGAATATGCACGCCGATGCGATAGCAGCACAGAAGCAGAAAGGTCCAGCCCAACCGTTTGACCAGCGAGGCCTGCCCAGCCAGATTGTTGACAGGTGTTGCCATGAACTACTCGTTGCTTTTGTCCGGCAAACCGCCGGCGGCAAAGCTCCGAAGAGCTCCGCCGACGGCGGCGTCGCGCGGTTACTCGGCCGCAGAAACGGCTTCCAATTCAGTCGCCTGACCGCCGGCATTGCGGATCTTCTCCGCGGCGGCGGCGCTGAACTTGTGCGCCTCGACCTTCACGGCGCTCTTCACTTCGCCGCGAGAGAGCACCTTGACGGGCTCGCCCATGCGGGCCAGGCCGCGGGCGTAGATGTCCTCAAGCGTGATCTCGGTCTTGCCTTCAAAGGCGGCCAGCAGGGAATCAAGATTGATAGCCTGATAGGTCACCTTGAAGAGGAAGTTCTTGAAACCGTGCTTGGGCAGACGGCGCTGCAGGGGCATCTGGCCGCCCTCGAAGCCGGGGCGGACGCCGCCGCCCGAGCGGGCGTTCTGACCTTTATGACCCTTGCCGGCGGTGCAACCCAGACCGGAACCGGAGCCGCGGCCCACGCGACGGCGGGTCTTGCGCTCTTCCGGGAAGGGGAAAAGATTGTGCAGTTGCATGATCTCTCTATCTCCTCTCGCGGCTAGTCGACGACGGCCACGAGGTGCGAAACTTTGGCGATGATACCCCGGATGGCGGGGGTGTCCTTGAACGTCTTCACCATTTCGCGGCGCTTCAGGCCCAGGGAATCAAGCAGGCGGCGCTGAGCGGGCCTGGTGCCGATGCGCGAACGCATGAGTTTTACGCGAATTTCAGCCATGACTTACTTCCTCGGAGCTTCCAGCGTTTTGCCGCGCAGGTCGGAAACCTCTTCGGCGCTGCGCAGGGACACAAGGCCCTGCATGGTGGCGCGCAGCACGTTGTGGGGGTTGTTGGTGCCGATAGCCTTGGCAAGCACGTCGCGCACGCCCACGGCCTCCATGACGGCGCGCACGGCGCCGCCGGCGATGATGCCGGTACCTTCGGAGGCTGGCTTGAGCAGCACGCGGCCGGCGCCGAAGCGGCCCAGCACTTCATAGGGCAGGGTGCCGTCCACCAGCGGGATACGCACGCGGCTCTTGCGGGCGCGCTCGGTGGCCTTGCGAAGCGCCTCGGGCACTTCCTGGGCCTTGCCAAGGCCGAAGCCCACGCCGCCCTTGCCGTCGCCCACGACGACAAGCGCGCTGAAGCTGAAACGACGACCGCCCTTGACCACCTTGGCCACGCGGTTCAGGGCGACCACCTTTTCGATTTCGCCCAGTTCGTTGGTCTGAGTTTCGGTATTGGTGCTTTCCTGACGCATATTAGAACTCCAGGCCGCCT
>CALUWU010000133.1 GCA_944324555.1 uncultured Desulfovibrio sp. | reverse complement strand
GGGCGGCTACGCCTCGGCGACGCTCCTGCCCGACGGCGGCTGCTGGATCGTATTTGCCAATTTTTCCGACAAGCCGCGCGCTGTCGGTCTGCGCTTCCCCGTTGCCGGGGGAAGCGGAACAGCCATGGACATTCAGAGCGGCCGTCCCGTCGAGGCAGGACAGGGCGCGCGCGGGCTGACGCTTGAACTTCAGGCGCGTCAGGCGCGCCATGTGCTGATCGGCGCAACAGGCTCCGTACAAGGAGGGAAAGATGAGCGATGAAAGGAAGACCGTCTTCACGGGCGACGGCGCGCCCGAGCCGACGCGGGGCGCGCCCCCCGGCGCCGCGCCGCAGCCGAGACGCCGCTTTGGCATTCGCAGCAGCGGCGTCGGCGCAATCGTGTCCCTGCCGACGTCCGTAACGGGCGCCGCGGAAAAGGCGACGCCCGTCGATATCTCCAAACCCGCGCCGGCGGCGGAACCTCCCGCGACGCCCGTCGGCGTTTCCAGCCCCGAACCCGCGCCGGCGGCGCCCGTCGTTGAAACGACGGCCCGGGAAAGCGGCCTGCCGCCGGAGCCGGAGAGCGCCGCGCGCGCGACGGCGGACGAACGGAACGCCGCCCCGGACGGCGGCGACGCCCCCGGGGTAACGCGCCGTTTCAGCACGCGCGGCGACATCGGCGAGACCGTTCGCCTGCCCGAAGAGGGCGGCGAAGCGCCGGAAGCCGGAGCGACGCCCCCCGACGAAATGGACGCGGCCGCGCAGGCCGAACAGACGGAAGCGCTTGAGGGCGAACAGGCCGAAGAACAGGCCGGACCCGCCGCGCGGCCCCGGCAGCCCGAACCCGCGCCCGGGCCAGCGCAGGCGCTGTTCGCCGCCTTTGCCGGCTGCGGCCCGCTGTCGCTTCTGCTTCTGGCCTGTCTGCTGTTCTGGCCGTCTCTCTGGACGGGCGGCTTTTACCTTCCCCTGGAAAGCGTCTTTGGCCAGACCTTCTGGCACGCGCTGGAATCCGGCCAGTGGCTGACGCCCACGTCCGACGGCGCGGCCCTGCCGCCGCTCATGCACTGGCTGCTGCTGGGGCTGCACAAGCTGCTGACGCTGACGGGCCTGCCGGAAATCTGGGTTTTCCCGCTCTACGGCCTTATAGGCGGCATGGCGGCGCTGTTCGGCGTCTGGGCCGCCGCGCGCGCGGCGGGCTTCGGCAAGGCCGGCGCCTTTGCCGCCGGTCTGATTCTGCTGGTTTCGCCGGGCTTTGTGCTGTTCGGCAACCATCTTGATCCGCAGGCGCTCGCCACCGGCCTGATGATGCTTTCCCTGGCGGGCTTCTGCCGGGGATGGTCGCGGGAGCGCGCGCCCCTGTCCCTGCCTCTGGGCTTTGTCATGGCCGGGCTGGCGGGCCTGACGGGCGGCGTCTGCTATTTCCTGACGCCGATTCTGGCAAGCATCGTCTTCCTGCTGCGGCACATGGCCTTCCGCCGCGCCCAGCGCTGGGACGCGCTGACGGGCTTCGCCCTCATGCTCGGCCTGCTGGCCGTGTGGGGCGGCGCGCTGATCTTCATGGCCTCCGATACGGGCTATGGCGACGCCTTTGTGGGCTTCCTGACCGGCACGGACCCCCTGCCCGACTGGATGACGTATCTGGTGTTCCTCATTGCCACGGCGGTTCTCCTCCTGCCGTGGCTCACGCTGCCCTTCTTTGTCTCGTGGACGCGCGTCGTCAAGGAAAGCTGGCGGAACCGCAAGGACGGCGAACATCGCCCCTTCTTCCTCTGGCTGGCCTTCCTCGTCGCCGCCGCCCTGTACTTCCTGCGGCCCGACGCGGGCCTGACCCTGCTCCTGCCCGCCACGCTGGCCCCGCTGCTGGCCCGAGCGCTGCTGCGCCTGTCCTTTGTGGGCAGCCGCCTCTTCTATATTGTCGTGGCGCTGCTTCTCCTGCACGTGGGCATTTTCAGCCTGCTGTACAGCTTCGAGTTCGCCATGGATCTCATCCCGCCGGCCTCCTTCCTGCATGTGGAAGGCGCCCTGCGTCAGGATCTGCTCTCGCTGCGGTTCCTGCCTCTGGTCGGCGCGGTCAGCCTGTTCTCGGCCATTCTGCTGACCCGCTTCACGCGGCGGGCCTTCCCCGCAGGCGCGCTGCTGGTGCTGACGCTGGCCGTCCTGCTGATCAACCAGCCGGTCCGCCTGCAACTGGTGCATGAAGTGCAGCAGCGCATCCCCGACGCCATCGGCGGCGTTGCCGTTGTCGCGGCTCCCGCGCCCGCGCCCGAGGTCGCCCCGCTGCCCGAAACGCCGCCTCCGGAAGAAAGCGCCCCGGCCGCTGCGGAACCCGCTCCGGCGGCCCCCGCTCCCGCGCCCGCGACAGCTCCCGCCGCCCCGGCTCCGGCGGAAAGCGCCCCGGCCGCTGCGGAACCCGTTCCGGCGGCGCCCGCTCCCGCGCCTGCGACGCCTCCCGCCGCCCCGGCTCCGGCCCCGGCGGCAACGGCTCCGGCCGCTGCGGAACCCGCTCCGGCGGCCCCCGCTCCCGCGCCCGCGACGCCTCCCGCCGCCCCGGCTCCGGCGACAACGGCCCCGGCCGCTGCGGCGCCCGCTCCGGCGGTCCCCGCTCCCGCGCCTGCGACAGCTCCCGCCGCCCCGGCTCCGGCCCCGGCGGCAACAGCTCCGGCCGCTGCGGCGCCCGCTCCGGCCCAGTAACCCCCGCGCCTCACCGGAGGGGGACCCTCCCCCTCCCCGAAACGCCATAAAAAAAGCCCCCGGCAACGCATTGCCGGGGGCTTTCCCGTATCTCTCCGGGCCGTTCCCCGTTTTATAAAGCATTTTCAGTTTGCAGCGCTCCGCCTTTCAAGCCATACGGCCAAAAGCGCATCTTTTCCGCTCGCTTCGGGCCGCGCGGCGCTGTCTCGCCGCCTCGCGTTTCACCTTTTTCAAAGGAGAAACGCTCTAGGGCCTGTTAACACTATTCGTACGTTGTTTGGGGGGAAGAGTCGGGAATACGAGGCGACCCCGCCGCCAAAGACAAGTGGCGTGTGTACAGCCTGTTTATCCTATCTATAGAATATTTTCATACATAAAGAATGTCCGTTTTTATCCGTCATACGGCAGCGTGCGGGTTTTGGGGAGGATGGGGGAGTTTGAGGGGGAAGGAACCCCTTTTTGCCGCGAGCAAAAGGGGTTCCTTCCCCCTCAAAAAAGCGTAATGAATCCAGAACCTAGAGCATTTTCAGGCCGGGCGGCGTCAGACCCCGGAGCCCGCGCGGAAGAATCCCGGCCGACGCCTCAGGAACGATAGTCGGAATTCAGCGTCACATAATCATGGCTGAGATCGGAAGCCAGCAGCGTGTACGCCCCCTGTCCGACGCCCATCTGAATGTGAATATCCACGTCGTTCCCCTGCAACAGTTCATACAGGCGATCTTCGGCGTCGTCGTTGACAGGCTGGCCGTTGCGGAACCGTTCAATCCCGCACAGCGTCAAAACCAGCGCCTCCGGCCTGATGACGGTCGCGCCGCTGCGGCCCACGGCGGCCACAATGCGGCCCCAGTTCGCATCCTTGCCGTAAATCGCCGTCTTCACAAGCTGCGAATGGCCGACGGTACGGGCGATCCGTTCCGCGTCGGCATCGGAAGCCGCGCCTTCCACCCGCACATGCAGCACCTTGGTCGCGCCTTCCCCGTCCTTGACGAGCATATAGGCAAGCTGCCCCAGAATATCGGTCAGCGCCGTTTCCAGCGCCGCGGCGTCTTCACCTTCGGCCTTCACTCCCGACGCGCCGTTGGCAAGGCCAAGCACCGTGTCGTTGGTGGACGTGTCCCCGTCCACGGAAACGCGGTTGAAGGTCGCATTGACGGCCCGGCCGAACATGGCCTGCCAGCTCGCCCCGTCCACGTCGGCGTCGCACAGCACCACGGAAAGCATGGTCGCCATGTTCGGACAAATCATGCCCGCCCCCTTGGCCATGCCCGACAGCCGCACCGTGCCGCCGGAAAGCGTCACGTCGCGCACCGCGTACTTGGGAAAGGCGTCCGTCGTCATGAACGCGCGCGTAAAGCCCTCCGCATCGCGGGTCCCCAGGTTGGCCTTGAGTTCCGGCATGGCCGCGCGCCAGCGGTCCATCCGCAGTTGCGCGCCAATCACCCCCGTGGACAGCGGCAGCACCTCTTCAGGCGCAATCCCCGCAAGCTCCGCCACAAGGCGCCGCGTCTCGCGGCAGTTGGCAAGACCCTCCTCGCCCGTGCAGGCGTTCGCCTGACCGGAATTGGCCACCACGGCCCGCGCGACGCCCCGCTCGCGCACTACCTCGCGGCATACCTGCACAGGCGCCGCGCAAAAGACGTTGGTCGTAAAAAGCGCCGCCACCTGCGCCGGACGCTCCGAAACAATCAGGCCCAAATCATAACGATTAGGCGCCTTGAATCCCGCCTGCGCGGAACTGGCCCTGTATCCCTTGGGCAAACCCTTTTCCATCGCTCCGTGAACCTCGCAAGTTGTGATTGGTTGTTGTTTGTTGGTCTTGGTCGTTGGTCTTGTGACGCCGGGGGGAGGGAAATCCCTCGGCTGCGCCGGGGGGGGGGACGGGGGGGGGGGGAGCGGGGGCCGCGGCGCGGGGGCGCCCCCGCGCCGCCGCAGCCCCCGGCCGCCCCCCGCCCGCCCCCCC
>CALUWU010000132.1 GCA_944324555.1 uncultured Desulfovibrio sp. | reverse complement strand
ACCAGAATAAAGCGCGCTGGGGAGGGGAAAGGGGGTTCGGGGGAAGGGGGAACACCTCCCGCGCGAGCGGAGGGGTTCCCCCTTCCCCCGACGCAAGACAAATAACGCGCGTTTGGGGGAGGATGGGGGGAGTTTGAGGGGGGAAGGAACCCACTGTGTGCGCGAGCCAAAGGGGGCCCCTTCCCCCCTCAACAATACCGCACAGCGAAATAAAGCGCGCTACGATAAAACGTTACTGGCGCGGTTTGCCGATGGACTGGGTTGCGGCGGTTTTCCAGCCCTGGGGGAGGAAGGAGTAGCGGGTAGGGTCGAGGGTTGTGGAGGTCTTGACCACGTTGCCGAGGCCGGCCGAGGCGCAGAAGAGTCCGGCGTTCTGGTAGACGGAGCCGACGTGCATATAGCCGTAGGGGTCGTCCTTGGGCACGGCGAAGATCAGCACCACGGGGGCTTCATTGAGCAGGCTGCCCAGGGGCTGGGCGGCGATGCGGTTCAGGCTGTGGGCGGGGGCGTCGTACAGCCAGAGTCCGTCCTGCCTGTTGACGTAGACTTTCAGGTTTTGCTTGTTGCGGGCGCTGGGGGCCGTGCGCTTGCCGCCGGGGCGGTTTTGTCCCCATGCGGCCCAGAGCAGGTTCCCCAGGGTGGCGTCGTCGATGGGGTCCGGGAGGAAGGCCCGGGTGGTGTGACGTTCCGCAAGCGCCTGCATGAGCGGCATGCCGCCGGTGGTGTCCGGCGCGGGGAGCTTGAGCGCCGTTTCCTGCGCGAGGGCGGGAGCGGCGGCGAGAAGGGAGAGGGCGAGAAGGGATGAGGCAATGATGCGCATAAGGGGTCTCCTTGTAAAAGACCCTGTCCACGCGGGCGGCGCGGGCAGGGTCGTGTGATGTCTGCCCGGCGGGCAGGCATTGAGGGCTGTTATTTGGGGACAAGCTCGGGATACTTGTCGCTCCTGATGGTTTCGAGCACCTTCATGGCGGTTTCGGCGTCGCCATAGAAACAGGTCATGAGAAAGCGTTCCTTGTTGGCCGTTACAACACAGAAACCTTCCTGACCGTTGTTCACGGGGTAGCCGCACTGATTGTCGCGGACGGCCGGCTCTTCGGTCGCGCCCACGGAATCGCCGAGAAGCGCGGCAATTTCGCCGACGGGCTTGCCGTCGGAGGGGCCGCTCATGAGGATGACGGAGGTCGGTTTTTCCTTGTTGCCGAAAATGACGTAGAAAAGCCCGCTGTCGTCCTTGCCGGGTTCCCTGACAACTTCCCAGTTGTCGGGAAGCGTTACGGTAACGTAGGTACAGTCCACCTCGCGGGACTGGGCGGCGTTGCCCGTCAGGACGACGCAGACGCAGGCAATGCAGAGCATGAGAAACAGACGCATGCCGACCTCCTTGGTTCGTGCTGTGATAGGGAATTTTTGCCGGACTGTCCATACAGAGGGGGGCGTCGTTCTCTGGCGACGAAAGAGGCCGCGCGTCCGAAGACGGCGGCCTGCGCGGGGGGAGGGCGACCCCCTGCGGGACGGTACCGCGCCGCCGTCCTCCCGGCGCCGGCGGCGCGGCGGCGCATACGGTTCCGGTCGTGGCGCCTGTCCCGCGATATTTATTTTTTATATTTGACGCTTACTTCTTTTCACGGCCGTAAACGTCCGCAAGGCGGACAATGTCGTCCTCGCCGAGGTAGGGGCCTGACTGTATTTCGATGAGGACAAGCGGCAGCATGCCGGGATTCTTGAGACGATGCACCGTGCCGACGGGAATATAGGTGGACTGATCCTCCGTAAAGAGCCGCACCTCGTCGCCGTTGGTGACTTCGGCGGTTCCGCTGACGACGATCCAGTGTTCGGCCCTGTGGTGGTGCATTTGCAGGGAGAGTTCCGCGCCGGGGTGGACGATGATGCGCTTGACCTGAAAGCGGTCGCCGGCGGCGAGGGATTCGTA
This sequence comes from uncultured Desulfovibrio sp., assembly GCA_944324555.1. Taxonomy (GTDB): domain Bacteria; phylum Desulfobacterota; class Desulfovibrionia; order Desulfovibrionales; family Desulfovibrionaceae; genus Desulfovibrio. Next base: position 20,086 of record CALUWU010000132.1, on the reverse strand, counting down.
GCTGCCCCAGGGGCGCCGGACAAGCGCGTGCTGCCGGCATTCCTTGCGTTGCGTCTGGCGGAGACGCGCGACAATGTTCTTGACTTCCTGCGCGCGCCGGCGCGGCGCGATGAGGACGGCGTCCTGCGTTTCCACGGCGACAAGATCGCGCGCGCCCAGGACGGCAAGCAGGCGGTGGCGGGCGTTCAGGTAGCAGTCTTGCGAATCTTCGGCCAGGACGTCGCCGGCGACGACGTTGCCGTGTTCGTCCCTTTTGCCCGTGCGGAACAGGGCGTCCCATGAGCCGAGATCGTTCCAGCCCGCAGCGAGCGGGAAGACGAGCGCCCGGGCGGTCTTTTCCATGACGGCATAGTCGATGGAATCCGCGGGGAGGGCCGCGAAGGCCTCGCGACCGGGGCGGCGGAAGGCGGCGTCGCGGCTGCGTTCCCGCCAGGCCGCGCGACAGCCCGCCTCCAGTTCCGGGGCGTGGCGCGCCAGTTCCTCCAGAAAGACGGAGGCGCGCAGCAGAAAGATGCCGCTGTTCCAGAGGTAGCCGCCCCGGGCAAGCATGGCCGCCGCGCGTTCGGCGTCGGGCTTTTCCACAAAGCGGACGATGCGGAAACCGTCTCCGGCGGGATCGCCCTGCTCGATATAGCCGTAGCCGGTTTCCGGGGAGAGCGGGCGGACGCCGAAGGCGACGACGGCGCCCTGTTCGGCCGCGGGGGCCGCGCGAAGCACGGCCTGACAGAAGGCGTCGTCATCGTCGATTGCGTGATCCGAGGGCAGGACGAGCATCAGCGGGTCCTGTCCGTCTTCCCGGAGGGCGAGGGCGGCCAGGGCGAGGGCCGGGGCGGTATTGCGGGGGACGGGTTCGAGGATGACGTCGGCCTGGAGCGAGGCGTCGCGCAGGGCGTTGAGGACGTGAAAGCGGTGTTCCTCGTTGCAGACGACAAGGGGGGCGGGGGCGCCGGGCAGGGAGCGCACGCGTTGCAGCGTGCGCTCGAAAAGGCTGGCGTCCTCGCCGAAGTCGGCGAACTGCTTGGGGAAGAGTTCGCGCGAGAGCGGCCAGAGGCGCGTGCCGCTGCCGCCGCAGAGAATGACGGGGGTTATGCTGGGCATGGCGTTCATGGTTCGTCTGTCGGCGCCGTTTGCTGACGCGGGCGGCATTCGGGGAGAGCGCGCCTTTTACATTGCGCGCCCCCCCAAACGCTTTTTAACTGGGGCATCCCCAGGCCTTCAAGCTCAGGAAATCGTTATGCTGGATGCGGGTGCTGTCGGCAAAAACAAGATTGGCATGCGTCGTTGCCACCCATAAATATCCATTGTTGTTGAGATAGCTTATCAGATTGTTGTCGCCGCACTGTCGTCTGATGTTGGCCATGTCAGCTTCCATGCAGAGCAATTTCGGTCTGAACAGCTCAAAATTGATCAGCTTCACGATGGCGAAATCCAGCCCTTCCACGTCGATTGACAGCAGATCGAGACCATTCTTGAAATGCTTTTCAAGGATTTCATTGACGTCAAGCAGAGGAAGCGACACTTTTCGCTTCAATTTTGCTCCCATGTGTTTCCAGTTCTTTTCAACATTTTCGCCTACGCTTTCTGAAAATGTATTTAATCCTGAATTTTCTCCAAAATCATAATATATTGCGCTTCGCGCGTCGTCAAAGGCAATGCCGGCGTTATAAAAGGTATCTCTTGGACGCAAGATCGCCGTCCTGAGCTTGAATATGGGATTGGGTTCGCAAAGAACGCCGCTTCCACCGTTTATATAAAAGAGATAGGTGTTGCTGTTCTTGACAGGATCGTTTGAGCCGATATCTAGATAGCGGCAGGGATGCGTCGTCTTGAACAAGGAAGTTAAAAGCAATTCAAAAATCTTGTCTTCTCCATGCTGGGAAAAGGTGATATTTTTTTTAGTGTTGAATATCTGATCGTCATGGAAAATTGGCGTTTGAAGGGCTATTTTATCCTGAAATTCTTTGGAAAGCATAAAGCGTTCGCAGAGTTCGCGCATGCTTGAAGTTTTTTGCAGGTGCTGCGCGACGACGTCCTCCGATTCTGGAAGCCTGTTCAGAAAAAGCTGGTATGCCCAGATGATATCTTCTTTTGTCAGCATGCTGTTCTATCCTGCGTTATAGTCGCGAACGACGTGGAAACCGTCTTCATAAAAATCAATTCGCCGGCAGGCGACAATCATTTCCGGGGCCGGCATCCCGTTGCGGCAACAAGAGGGCGCTGAAAATCCCGCCTTATGGCAGCGCGCCAAATCTCTGCATGAATTTCGGAGAGGTAATGGCGGTTTCAAAATACTGCGTCATTGAAGTTACGTTGCTTCCTTCTGTAAATAAATTGTATGCGCGATATGTTACAGAAGGGAACGCCTCATATTTCTGCAGACTGTTCATAATCCCCGACCGGTATTTCTCGCGCGATGGAGATCAGCGGCCGCGCGTACTCCAGAAGGAGCGTCAGGCACTGTTCCCTGTCGAGCGATTGCGTGTCCAGCAGCAGGTCGGGATTGCCGGGTTCCTCGTAGGGGGAGGAGACGCCCGTATAGCCGGGAATCTTGCCGGCGCGGGCTTTCTTGTAGTTCCCCTTGACGTCGCGCTGTTCGCAGACGGCCAGCGGGCAGCGCACATAGATTTCCGAAAAGCGATCCGGGCCGACAAGATCGCGCACCGTTTCCCGGACCGACGCCGAAGGAGAAATGAAGGCCGCCAGGCAGATGACGCCGGCGTCAAGGAACAGGTTGCACATTTCGCCTATGCGGCGGATGTTTTCCGCGCGATCCTCCGGACTGAATCCCAGATCGCGGCACAGGCCGTGACGGACGTTGTCGCCGTCAAGGACATACGCCAGCCTTCCCTGTTCGTGCAGGACGACCTGCAGGGCGTTTGCAAGCGTGGATTTGCCGGCGCCGGACAGGCCTGTGAACCAGAAAAGATGCGCGCGCTGTCTGAGCAGCGCCTGACGCATATGACGGGTGACGCGCGAGGGCGAGTAGTGAATATGGTCGGAATGCGGCATGGAACGTCTTGCCTTGCGGCGTGTTGCGGTAATGTGTGAGAGAAGGCTTTCCCGCGACGGCTGCGGGGTTGTCGTGAAAAAGCTGGCTGGCTTCAGGCGTCGCCGCGGGATTCGTCCGCGTCATGGAGCCGGGCCTCGACTTCGGCCAGAGAGCGCACGACGACCACTCCGGGGGGCGGCGGGGCCGCCGGGGCGTCGCGTTCCGGCGTCAGATAAAAAAGCCGTCCGACGCCGGCGGCCCGCCCGGCTTCCATATCCGTAAGCGCGTCGCCCACCATGAGCGACGCCTCCAGGTCGATGTCGTGGTCGGCGGCGGCTTGCAGCAGCATACCCGGCGCCGGCTTGCGAAACGGACTTTCCCGCCTGTAGCGCCCTATGCCGCGCGTCGGGTGACAAGGGCAGAAATAGACCGCGTGTACCGCCGCGCCGCGCCGGCGGAATTCGTCTTTCACCCAGTCCATCAGTTCGTGAAACTGGGCTTCGGTATAATATCCCCTGCCGATGCCGGCCTGATTGGTCACGATTATGATGAGAAATCCCTCGCGCAGGGCCGCGGCGGCCAGGCTGAATATCCCGTCGATGAAATGGAAATCTTCCTTCTTGTGGACGTAGCCGTAGTCGACGTTGACGACGCCGTCACGATCCAGAAACAGGGCTTTGTTCTTGAACATGGGCTTTCAGATGCGCCAGCCGCCGCTGGGCCAGGGAGTAATCTTCAGGCACGCCGATATCGATGAACATGTCGCCGGCCCTGAACAGGCGGAAAGGCCGCGCCTGCAGGGCGGGGACAAGAAAGTCCCGCTCCAGCGAAAAGGGCTGTCCGGGCGGGAATCGATCCAGCAGATTTGTCGGAAAGACGTAACTGCCGGCATTGATGAACCCCGGACCGGCGACGCCCTTTTCCGTCATGCCGACGACGTCTTCTCCCCGCAGGACAAGGCGTCCGTAGCGGCTGGCGTCTTCCACCCGCACGCCCAGAATGATCGGGGCGCGACTCTCCCGCCAGCAGGCGGACAGGGCCGGCAAATCAATATCAATGAATGTGTCGCCATTCAGCGCCAGCACGGCGTCGTCGCGGCATTCGCGCATGGCCAGCCGCAATCCGCCTCCGGTTCCCAGGGGGGCGTCCTCGACAACGCATGCCGTTTCCATGCCCATGAACCTTTCGCCCACATGCCGTATGACGGCGTGCGCCAGATACCCCAGGGAAAAGATCACCCGGCGTATGCCGGCCCGCGCCAGAGAGGCGCACAGCAGATCCAGAAAGGGCGCGCCGGCCACGGGCGCCAGCGCCTTTGGCGTGTCGTCGGGCAGGGTTCCCCGCAGGCGGGTTCCCTGCCCCCCGGCCAGAATGACGCACTCGCGGATCATTGTCCGCTCCCTCCGAACAGGGCGTTTTCAATCAGGCCGCACAGGATATGCCCCAGCACGGCGTGCCCCTGCTGAATTTCCGGGGTCAGGGCCGAGGGAACCCGCAGGGCGACGTCGCAGAGTTCCGGCATGGGAGAAGGTCTGTCGCCGCACATGCCTATGCGGGACAGGCCCATGCTTCCGGCCTGACGCAGGGCGGCGAGAATATTGGGCGACGCGCCCGACGTGGAGTAGGCGACAAGGACGTCGCCGGGCCGGGCCAGGGCTTCCAGCTGTCGGACAAACAACCGTTCATAGCCATAATCGTTGCCTATGGCCGTCAGGATGGAGGTGTCTGTCGTCAGGGCCACGGCGGGGAGGCCGGGGCGATCGAAAAGGAAGCGGCTGACAAGTTCTCCGGCGATGTGCTGACAGTCGGCGGCGCTGCCCCCGTTGCCGGCAAGGAGGATTTTCTTTCCGTCGCGCAGGGCGGAAATGCAGATGCCGGCGGCCTGTTCCAGGCTGGCGGCGATTTCGGGAGCGTCAAGCATGGCCTGCATGACGTCCCTGGCCTGTTCCATGCGACGGCGAATATATGTTTGCATGAGGACTCCAGTGAAAGATGGCGGCCGGCGCGCTTCGGGCGCGCCGGCGTTTCGGGCGTCGGGAACCGGCCGCGATCAGGAGACGGCGCGCCCGGCGGCGGGTTTCCTGCGCGTCGCGGTTTCGGTGAAGTTCCAGCTCTCAAGGCCGGAGAAGGTAAAATGACAGTTGAAGACCTGATAGCTCTTCTCCTGAAGGAGAGACAGAACCCGGTTTTTCCTGACGGGGTCCGCAAGCAGCATCATGAAGCCGCCGCCGCCCGCGCCGGAAATCTTGCCGGCCCAGGCCCCGGCATCAAGGGCCTGACTGTAGATATCGTCGATGACGTTGTTTGAAATGTCGGCCGCCGTCTGCTTCTTGGCCTGCCAGCCGTCGTGGAGGAGGCGGGCGAGGCGTTCCAGGTCGTCGTCCATGAGAGCTAGCTTCATTTCCAGCGCATTCTTTTTCAGGATGTGCATGCTTTCCATGGTCCGGGCCTTGTTGCTGCGGATAGCGTTTATCTGCGTGTCGATAATGGACGAGGAAGAGCGGGAAACGCCCGTGAAGCACAGGAGCAGGGATGCTTCCAGCTCATTGACGGTTCGCATGTCGACGCTCAGGGGCGTGACGATGACCTTGTTGTCCGAGCAGAATTCCATGTAGTTCAGGCCGCCGAAGGCCGCCGAATACTGATCCTGCCTGCCGCCGGAAAGCGCCAGCTGCTCGCGTTCCAGGGTATAGGCCAGAGCGGCCGTCTCCTTCTTGCTCGACGAGACGTTCAGCAGGCGCTGAAAGGCGCCGATCAGGGCGACCACCAGCGCCGAGGACGCCCCGAGGCCGGAACCGAAGGGACATTCGATCCAGGTCGTCAGCGTCATGGGTATGGGCCGGTTCTGGTTGCAGGTCCGTATGAAATGGTTATAGACGGCCCTGTGCAGCCGCAATCCCTGATTGCAGTCAAAGGGAACGTCCGCATCAAGGACTTCTTCGTGCCCCAGATCCTCGGCGACAAAGCGGACCTTTCTGTCGTCGCCGGGTTCGATGGTGGCATAGGCAAAGCGATCGATCGTCACGTTGAGGATGGAACCGCCGTACATATCGCAGTAGGGCGACAGATCCGTTCCGCCGCCCGCGAGGCCAAGACGGAGCGGGGCCCGGCTCCTGACCGGCAGAAACGCGCGTTGCGTGTGCATTATGGCTACTCCGCGATTTTGTTTTGCAGGATGCGAAATTTCTGTTTCCTGAATTCGGGAGACTCAAGAAAATTGCGCCACAGGGTATTGACCGCGGAAACGGCCGTTGTTTCCTTCAGCTTGTTTTCCAGCCATTTTGTTGTGGATTCGAGGCCGCCGGGGTCCGCGTTTCGTTGCAGGATATGGCGGTAGAGGGCGCTCACGAGGCCGCCGGCTCCCTGCGTCCGCAGTATTCGCATGGACGATTCGTAGTCGACGGCGATTTCTTCCCTGAACGCGTAGGAATGGACAACGTCCGCGACGATGCGGTTGCGGGCGCCGGCCGCGCCGGCGTCTTCCGCGCGCACGCAGGCCGGGGAACCGATGATCCCGCCTTTGCCCAGCTTGAGGAACGAAGGTTTCAATATCCTGTAGTCCGGGCGTGTTTGCGGGCAGGCAAAGGCGAGGCTTTCGGAGATCTCGACGGGGACATTCGGCCGCAGGTAGGCGATTCCGTCCGAGAAAAGAAGGAAAATTTCCTCGGACGGGCAGTCCACGGGAGATAGTTCAAGGGCGAACGTAGTGTTCTGGACAGAGACGACGCATTTTCTGGAAGCCGTATCCTGTGGCGGCTGTTCACGCGGCATGACAATACATTCATGAATGGACTGTCCTTCAAAGGAACAGACGTATTCCAGCTGCGTATCGCAGTTTTCAATCTCTATCCGCAGCGTTGCAAAGAGCGCGGCCTTGCCGATCAGCTGGAAGTAAAGCACGTTCCGCCCGCGGACGGTCATTCTTGTCTTCCAGGGGAATGATCAGCAGATCCGGCCGGGCCTCCTTGACCTTGCCGCTCCACAGCTTTTTCAGCGTCGCCTGATCATAGACGGCGACGGCGTCGTCGGGGGCGAAAGCGCCGGGCAGGTGGAAGGCGCAGACGCCGTCGCCGAGTCTGGCCGCCTTGAGGTCTTCCCGGAACGTGAAGTCGGAAATCGCCGTCATGCCGGCGGCGGCTTCAATGTACAGGGGGTTGGCCCGTATGGCGGGGCCGTTCCGCAGCGCGCACCAGCCGGAAAAACCCGCTTCGCCAAGGGATTCGATGCTCAGGAGGATTGCCTTTTCGTTCATGATGTTCCCTCCCGGCTAGCTCCGGCCGGTCTTGCGCTGATAGAGTGCTTCCAGATGATCGAGAATCGTCGCGGCGCATGCGCGCCAGGAGAATTTCTGTCCCTGCCGCCATGCGGTTTCGCGCGTTGCCCGCACATCCTGACACAGGGACATTTCCATGGCCTGGATCGCCCGGATCAGGGAGTCCATGTCCAGAGGCGAGAAGTAGAAGACGGCGTCGCCGCCGACTTCGGGCAGGCTGCCGCCGCAGGAGCAGACGACCGGCGTTCCGAGGGAGAGCGCCTCGGCCGCCGGCGAGCCGAAGCCCTCGAAGAAGGAGGGAAAGATCATGTACTGCGCGCCGCCGAGCAGGGCGAGCTTCAGGTCCTCGTGGATGAAGCCGAGGCGGCAGACCTTTCCGGCGCGCTCCAGCTCTTCGAGTTCCGCCAGTGTTTCCGGGTCCACCGTCCTGCCCCAGCCCGAAGGCCCGGCAAAGACATAGATCATCTCTTCATTGAGAATCTTCCGCTTGTGGGAAAGAAGATAGCTGTAGACAAGATTGATGTTCTTTCGCGGTTCCTGCGTGGCAAGGATGACGACATAGGGCTTGTCAAAGAGCTGGACGGCGTTTCTGATCTGCGTATCCGTCCATTCGACGCCGGGATAGGCGACGACGACCCGGTCTTCGGGGACGGACAGATAGGTAACGACTTCCTGCCGCGACGATTCGGAAACCGTGAAGATAAGATCGCAGCTGTCCGCATCGAGCTTGACGCACTTGGCGTCGGTTTCGATAACGTCGCGCGTGTGGAACTGCGACATCGTCAGCGATGAGAGATCGTGAATGATTCTGGCGTTGCCAAGGCCCTTGCCGGTGCGAAGCGACATGACGTGAGGCGTGAAGTGGATGCGCCGGCGCAGCTCCGTGCGCGAAAGCAGGGCGTAGTTGTCCAGAACGTGTTCCGTTTCGACGGCCGCGCACAGGCCGCTGCCGCTTCTGGCGTCGACGAGCCGCTCCAGCTCCGGGCGGGGAAGGACGTAGTGCCCCATGGTATAGAGGCAGTCCACGCCGGTCTGGAGGAACTGCCGCGCCAGATTCCACGTCATCTGCGGAATGCCTGTATAGTGCGTATTTATCATGGGATAAATATCAAATATGAGCTTCATGCCGTACATGGATTACGCCTCCAGAGCCTCTTCCAGCCGGGTCGCCAGAAGCTCATATGTATATTTATTCAAGTATTCCTGTTGCAGGGTTCTTATATGGCGTCGTTTCGTCTCTTCGTCGGTATCGACGGCCCGCTGACAGGCGTCGGCAATGTCGAGCGGATCGGATATATGGCCGATGTATTCCGGCAGCGGCGCGTTGCAGTATTCAAGCGGCGGCAGGGAAACGGGCCTTGATTCGATTTCCGCCACAAGGCCCGCGTCAAGATATTCGCTCATGGCGGTGTGCAGGGGAGAGACGGGATAGCAGTTGTGCTGTATCGCTTCCTGCAGGGGGATGTTCTGTCCCTCCGCTATGGGACAGCAGACATAATAGTCTGCCATGTCGTAAAGATACGACTGTTCTTCCTCGTCAAGATTTGCGGGAATGATAAAGATATTTTTATTTCCCCAGGGACCCCAGCCAAAGAATTTTCTGACGTGAGGACCGAGTTCGGCATAGATGGAACGCATTGTCCTGTGGGTTTTTACCAGCAGGACAGCCCGCGGATTTTCCGCCGCAAAGAGTGAGAAGCCGAGCAGCACGGCCAGAATGTTCTTTCGGGCGTCGCCCATGTTCCCCTGGGTCAGGAAAAAGGAGGCGCCGCCGTTCTGTCTGGCCTGACCGACAAGGGCGAGCAGCCGTTTCCAGTCGCCGGCATGGTATTTTTCGCCGCGGATGAATTCCCCCGGAATGTTGAAGACGGGGGAAAAGATGGCCTCCCGCAGCGTGTAGACGAGCTGCTCCACTTCCCGGTACCGCTTCTTGTCCTCCCGGGGCGCGCAGATGGGGGTCGGAAACGTCAGCGAAGACAGGCCCTGACGTTGCAGCGCCGCGTTGACGAAGTCCGCGCAGGCCCAGATTTTGTCGTAGACCTTGAGCGTGTCCAGCATGTTGTTCTTGAAGCCCGCAGCGCAGCTCGGATCGGAGACGGCGGGCTGTTCCCACGAAAGGTGCAGGATATTGCGCTCGGCAAGGAACAGCTGCTGGGCGCAGTCCCATGAGGCGACGCAAAGGTGCGTCAGACGTTCCGGCCCTTCTTCCGCGCCGGGGAGGAACCGCCGCGATGCGGGGCTTCGGTAGAGATCGGGCAGGGAAATGTCTCCGGCCGCGACGCCGCCCTGCCGCGCCAGCCGCAAGAAGCGTTGCGCGACAAAGGACAGGGACAAATGGCAGGTGTCGTCGTCCGTCCGGGTATGCGGCGCCGCCGACGGGGATGATATCAGAAGCATGATTCTGCTTGCCTCCCGGCTAGATGACCGTTGTCCAGTCGATAATATGTTTCAGATGGTCGAATCTGGACGGGTCGTATTCAAGATGATTGCGCTGGAGAATTTCCGTGTGCAGGCCGGGCCTTCTTTGAGAAAGCAGTCTTGCGCGTTCACAAACATACCGGATGCCTTCTTCGTGAAGCGAGGCATGGTCTATGTTCAGTCGTGCGAACAGCCTGCGAATGCGTTCTTCTGATTCATAGAATCCTTCATATTTGACGCAAATGATTCTTTCTGGACAATACTTTTGTAATGCTGCAATAATCTTGAAGGATTCTTCAAGCTCTTCTTCAAATACATCCGTCTGGAAAGGGAACGACGCGTCTCGCCTTATCTTTTCCAGATACGACAGATAGATGTCATTGGGCTCTCTGATGATGGCTATGACGCTTAACTGTTTGTTGAGTATTAGTTTTTCAAATATCCTGATAGCCAGCATGTACGGTTGCTTGTCGGCGACTATCTTGTATGATTCATAATTCTGCCTTGCATGGTTGATTTTATGCATGCAATAATTATATAGAAATCTTCCGTCTACTATTCTGTCCCATATCGGACTGCAAGAAACTTCCGTTTCCGGAAAGATACGGCGCAGCATCTCGTCTTCTCGCCGCTCTTCCGGATATTTGGCATTGATTTCATCAAGATACTTTTGAATGTGATTTTTTTGTGTAAAGCTTGACGGCAGCCATGAATCTTTCCGGCATGGGAAAAATTCATGCGTGATGAATATCTGCCGCGAGAAGTTCAGCAGGGAAACCATGGCCGATGTGCCGGAGCGCGGGAATCCTGTAACAAGAAGATTCCGTTGTTTTGTTGTATCGTATTCTGAAAATTTAAGTATTGTTTCTATGTCAATATTAGAATTTTCTGGATAGTATTCGTCTTTTGACTGAAGCCGTTTTGATTTGAAATTATTTATCTTGCTTTTGAATTCTTGGGAACTCGAAAAGGCCTCAAGTAATCCTAGCCATCCTTCCTGTTTCTTTAATTTGAGAACTGTCTGTGTATGACTTTTTAGTCCTTCTATATCTGGTTTTCTGAAAAGGAAAAATTGATACAGAGCTTTGACAATATTCTCAGCAATATCCTTTTGTATGACGTATTCCTGAGGATCTGTTTCAGCCTTCATCGGAGCGAGTTTTTCCAGAACGCATTCAATTTCATAGGCTCCGCAGGCATGCAGCGTTTCCGGGCGTTGCAGATCCGACGTGCTGAAATGCTCTTCAAGAAAGACGACCTTGTACAAATTCCGTTGAACGCTGGTCTCTATTTCATACAGAAGACGCTGAACCGTGTAGAATCTCTTGTGATCGCCGTTGAATCTGGACGGCGGAACGTCCTTTCTTTCATAGACGTCCTTCAGCGGCACCGCGAGGATGGCGGTTCCGCCGGGCTTGAGCACGCGAAAGATTTCCCGGAGAAAGTGGCCGTAGTCGGCGACATGTTCAAGAACATGAGAACAAATGACCGTCCCTATGCTTTCGTCCGGCCAGGGAAAGTCGCGTCCGTTATAATTGGGCGTATCGGTATCAAGCCCTATGCTTTCCGTGAAAAGCGGCTGATTGCCGCTCCCCTTGTAGCCGATATCGACAACCGTCCCTTTACGGATGAATTTCGCATAGAAGCCGTTCCTGACCTTTTCATCAAAGAAGCGGGAAGATTCGCCCCTTGCGCCTTCGCTTTTGGTGAAAGAGATAACGCGTTCTGTATCCATGAGTTCTGTCCTAGGTTAGAGCGTTTTGTCTTTGAAAAGGGCGAAGCGCGAGGCGGCGGCGCGCGCCCGGCCAAAAGCGAGCGGGAAAACCGCTGAAAAAGCGCGCTGGGGGAAGGATGGGGGGCCTGGGGGGAAGGAAACGCCCCTTGCGCGCCAGCCGCGACCGAATGGCGGCCGCAGGCCGTGCCCGTTGCGACGAAGGAAGCTACGGGCATCGACAGCAGAAATAAGGGGGGATCTTCCCCCCGGAAGAACGATTTCGTGTTAACCACGCCCTAGTGAGGCACGGCCGCGGCTGTATCCGTCTCCGCGCGCAGGGTTTCCAGCCGGTTTCTGTAGCGCCGGCCCATGCTCTCGCAGGAAAAGAAAAAGTCCCGCGGCGCCGGCGGGGGAAGCTCCAGGCAGCGCCGCATGCGGCGCACAACGTCGTCCTGTTCCGCCTCGGCCCAGACCTGCCCCTCGCCGAAGGGATATTCGCCCTCGTTCACGGGGATCAGGCGGTAGTCCACAAGCTCGGCCTGCGGGGCGTCGCGGCAGAAATCCACGTTCCCGGAATAGCCCGTGGCAATGACGCGCAGCCCCAGAAGCAGCGCTTCCGCCATGCCCCGGCCAAAGCCCTCGGCGCGGTGCAGCGACAGGAAACAGTCGCAATTGCCGTAAAGCGCCAGCAGTTCCGGGCGGGAGAGCGTCTCCTCGATGATGCGGATGCGCGCGTCTCCGGCCGCGGCCTGTTTCAGCGCCTCCCATTGCGGCGCGTCGCCCGCCGGGCGGTGCGTCTTGATGACCAGGCCCACGGGGCGCGGCGTCGGCTCCCCAGGCGGGAACGCCTCCTGAAAGGCGCGCAGGCAGGCTTCGGGATTCTTGCGGTGAATGGAGGAGTTCAGATCAAAGGAAAAGCAGAAGAGATAGGCGTCGTCCGGCAGGCCGAAGTCCGCGCGCGTCTGCGGGCCGACCTCGCCCAGCTCGACGGCAAGCGGCATGATCAGCACGGGCACGGGCGAAACCGGCGCAAGGGCGTCGTATGTGTGGCGGGAAGATACCCAGACCTCGTCCACAAGTTCCGTCGCGGCGCGCCAGTCTTCCGGCCACCTGCTCAGCTCCCAGGGCCAGTAGCCGATATTGTAGCGCCCCCGGAACTGCCGCGCGCCCCGCTCGCTGTAGTAACGGGCCGTTTCCAGCGCCGTCATGCAGAAAATATTGACGCTGTAAGGCCCCTCGTCGCGCACATGCTGTTCCATGCTCCGGTCGTTCTGGGGAATGTCGTCGCCCGGAGGAAAGTTCAGCATGACGAACGGAACGCCGGCGGCCCGCAGGGCCCGCGCCGTCATGCGCGCGTCCTCGCCGATGCCAAGCTGCCCGAAGGCGTAGCCCACAAGGTTCACGCCGAAAGGCGGCGACGCCTCGGCCCGCTCCGGCGCCGGCGGCGGCGCGGCGTTCGGATTGAGGGCGGCGTAGCGCGTCCAGTCCGTTTCGGACAGCCACGGATGGAGCGCATGCTCGTCCACGCCGTGCCTGTAGAACCATTGGAGAAACTCGGTCTTTCGCAGCGAAAGCGGGAAGGCCTGCTGCACATCCTTGCGTTCAAGATAGATAAGGGCCTGCAACGGCGTCAGGCCGAGACTTTTCAGGGGCTGCGACAGAATATGCCGGAGGCCCCTGCTTTCCATAAGGCTCCGGTATTCCTTCGTGCCGGAAGAGACCAGCCAGCGCGCAAGCTCAAGGCTGATCTGTCCCTTGCTGTTGAACAGCTTGCACAGATCCGGCCGCAGCGTGCGGATCATGGAGACGACCCACTGAAAGTCGGCCAGCGAAGGCGCGTCGTCCTGTCGCGCCGGCGCGCAGCGTGAATGCTTCATGTCGTAGCCCGTTTTCCTTTCGTCGATTGCGGTACGGCGGACAGGCGCGGGGGCGCCCGCTTCCTCTCCCGGAAGAAAGCGCGGAAAACGCCCGGCGCCGCCGGCGGAACAGCCGGAATCCGCGCCGCATCAGCGGGAAATCGCGGAACTTTCCTTGCGGCGACGCGCCCGCCTGACCGACAGATACACTGTCGGTTGCAGGACGAATGGAAAACGGGAAAACATGACAACACGCATGATTATCAGGAGATTTTTTATGAAATATCGAAATGGTGATTTTTTTTGAAAAGGAGAGTGTTGCAAATGTCGAGAGTTAAATATATGGTTTCTGCGGCGTTCATTGACAGTGTATCTGTCAGTTTTTTCTTGTTCGATGTCTGAAGATGCGTCGAAAATATGGACGTCAGCAGTTTTCGCAGCGACGCGATCGCCGTCCGGCGGCGCTCCTTCCTTCCCTCCTCCCTTCGTTTTTTCTGTTTTCGCCGCTCCTTCCGGCAGACGGCTTTCCGTTCCGCCGCCCGGCGCGCGGCCGCGCCGTCGTCCCCGTCGCGCGCGCCGGCAAGAAAGAGGCTTGCGGTTTCCGCCGCGGCCGCCAGAGACTCCTGCTCCAGATGGGCGTAGCGCATGGTCGTGCGCGGGTCGCTGTGGCCCAGCAGCTTCTGCACCTCGTAGAGCGAATGGCCGGCGTTGACCAGAAAGCTGGCGAACGTGTGCCGCAGATCATGAATCCGCACGCCCTCCAGCCCCAGCGAACGGCGCAGCCTGTTCCAGTAATTGTAAATGTCCGACAGCGGCTTGCCCGGCGCATGGCCGGGAAAGAGCCACGGATTCCCCGGCGTGCGCGGCAGGCCGCGCAGGACCGCCGCCGCCTCGTCGGACAGCGGAATATGCCGCGGCCTGCCGGACTTGGACAGCGGCACGATCAGCAGCCGCAGATCCGGGCGCACGTTCTCCCAGCGCAGGCGGAGAATTTCATTCTTGCGCGCGCCGGTCAGCAGCAGGAGCCGCAGCGCCGCGGCCTCGGGGCGGGGGGAACGCTCCAGCGCGCGCATGAGGCGGCGGGCTTCCTCCCGCGTCAGATACCGTTCCCGCTGGGAGAGGATGCGGAAGGGCGCGACGCCCGCGCAGGGCGAACGCCCCCCGGGAAGCGCGCCGTGAACGGCCGCCAGCGCGCAGATGCTCTTGAAGACGGCAAGAATCCGGTTGCAGGTGGCGGGCGCCAGCCCCCGGAGAAGCAGCCCCTGCATCCAGATTTCCACCTCGCCGCGAAGCAGCGACGCAAGAGGGCGCGCGCCGAACCACGGCGAAAGATGCTGCCGGGCAATGCGCTCGTCCACCCGCCAGCTCCGTTTTCGCGAGCGGATATGCGGCAGATAGGCGCGGGATACAAAGGCGTCGAGGCTGACGTCCTCGGGCCGGAGCTTGCGGCGCCGTCCGCTTCGGGCGGGCGACGGGGCCGGGGACGAGGATGAACCGGGACGGATCATGGCTGTTGTCTCCTGAAAGGGTACGCGGGCTTCCAGGGGCGGCGCGGCGGCGACCGTCCCGGAGGAGATTGCGGCCCCGGAAGGCCGGGGAGAGGGGGGGAATGCGAGAGCGCGCGGCGCTTTTTTGCGGCGGGCCGGAGGCGGAAACGGTTGTCTTGTCAACATGTCTATAATATAAGACATATCGGCGTAACGTCGCGCTACTTTTACTTTTTCGGAGGGTTCATGAACAGGAAGTTTCTTGTGATTGCGGCCTGTCTGCTGCTTTTTGCGACCAGCCCGGTTCCGGCAGAGACGCTTAGTCCCGTCTGGCAGTCGCAGATGACGACGACGGTGGATCAGCTTGCCGGAGAGACCCGTCCCCTTGTCATCCTTGACGCCCGGACGGAAAAACAGGGCGGCTGCATCCCCGGGGCCGTCGCCGTCGACTGGAAGAGCTTTTATTCCGAAAAGAAGGAACTGCTTCCCGCGCAGGAGCGGATCGCCATGTTCGGCGCGCTTGGCATAAGCGGCGCGGAGCGGGTCGTTATTTATGACGACGGCGTCAAGGACGGCGGCGCGAGCGTCGTTTTCTGGCTGCTCGACAGCGCCGGTCATACCAACGTCAGTATTTTGCAGGGCGGTTTGCCGGCGTATACAAGGGCCGGGCTGCCGACCGCGGCGCAGCATGCCGCAGCGAAGCCGGCGACGTTCTCCGCCGCCCCGCGTCAGGACAGCGCGCCCGCGATTCCCGATGTGATGGAATTTTTCGGGGACTATGATTTGCGTATCGTGGACCCCCGCAGCGACGAGGAGTATCTTGGCTGGCCTCTGCACGGCGAAAAGCGCGGCGGGCATATTCGCGGGGCGTTCAGCTTTGATCCCGCCTGGGCCTATACGGAGGCCGGCACGCTCAAGCCCGAGCATGTGATTCGCAAGCTGGCGCTGCAAAAGGGCGTCAGCCCGGAAAAGAAGTTTCTGACGTACTCCAACTGGGACCCGCGCGGCGCGCAACTGTATTATCTGCTGCGTCTGCTTGGCTACGAGCGCGTCGGCAACGCGGCCTTTACCTTCAACGACTGGGCCGCCATTGACGTGCTGCCTGTCTCCAGCGCAAAGAACTGGAAATCGCTTGTCAGCCCGCAGTGGGTGGATCAGCTTGTCCGCACGGGGAACGCCCCGACCTTCAAGGGGGGCAAGTTTGCCATATTTGAAGTGGACTGGTGCGATGTGGAAAAGGCCGAGGCCTACAAGGCCGGGCATATTCCTTCGTCGTATCATCTCAATACCTTCACCGTGGAAAGCAAGGAAAACTTCTACGACATTCATCCGACGAAGCTGCTTTTTTCCAAGCTGGCGGAAGCGGGTATAGACAAGGATACGACCGTCGTTCTCTACGGCATGGGCACGCAGTCCATTGCCGCAACGAACGTCTTCTGGGTGCTGACGTTTGCGGGCGTCGAGGACGTGCGCCTTATGAACGGCAACTTTGAACGCTGGAAGGCGCTGGGGCTTCCCGTGGAGACGCGCGTCAACACGCCCGAGCCGGTTGCCTCCTTCGGCAGAACCGAGCTTGCCCATCCCGAATATATTGTCGATACGGAAGAGGCCAAGCGCATTCTTGCCGATCCCAACGGCCGTCTGGCGTCCGTGCGCAGCTGGGAGGAGCACAGCGGCAAGGTCGTGCGCCATCACTACATCAAGGCCAAGGGCGAGCCTTACGGCGCGTGCTGGGCGCGGGCCGGCTTTGGCGCCAACAAGAGCGATCTGAGCTTCTACAAGGATGTGGACGGAAGCTATCGCAGCTATACGGAAGTCGCCCATATGTGGGTTGATCTTGATATCTTCCCCCACAACCGCGTGGCCTTCCTCTGCGGCACCGGCCCCCGCGCGACAACGGCCTGGTTCTTCACCTATCTGATGGGCTGGCCGAACAGCGCGGTTTACGACAGCGGCTGGTACGGCTGGTCGCAGGGCAAGGACGTTTCTCCCAATCCCGCGCAAAACATCTGGGAAGAAACCCACAAGTAGCCGACTGTTTTTTCGGGGGAAGGGAAACCCCTCGGCTCGCGCGAGAGGGCCCGGCCTTTCCGGGGTATTGTTGTCCGGGGGGAAGGGAAACCCCTCTGCTAGCGCGAGAGGGGTTTCCCTTCCCCCCGGGCCCCCCATCCCTTCCCCAGCGCGCTTTTTCAGAAAGGCGCCGGGCATGAGGCAGGCATTTTCCCAAAAACTCGGGCATTGTCCACGAGCGGCGAGGACGGAATTTCTTGTCGCTGGCGATGGAGAGCGTTGCAGCGCGTTCTTGCGGGAAAAGCCGTCGCGGCAGGCGTCCGGCCTTACGCGTTTTTCAGTTCTTCAATAAGTTGCATGAGTCTGCCGGACTGTACGGAAACGTCCTGCACGGAGCGCGCGGAGTGCTGCATGGCGTCCACCGCGTCGTCGGAGATGCGGTCGATATCGGCCAGCGACTGGTTGATATCTTCGGAAGCGGAGGACTGGCTTTCCGCCGCGGTTGCGATGGCCTGCACCTGCGCGGCGCTGTTGTCCGCCATTTCGACGATTTCCGTCAGGGCCGTGCCCGATTCGTTGACAAGGCGCGCGGCTTCCTCGATAGCGGTCACGGCAAGGTCCATCTGCTTGTCGCTTTCTTCCGTGGATGTTTGTATGCCTGTAATGGTCCTGCCCACTTCGCCGGTGGAGGCCATGGTCTTTTCGGCCAGCTTGCGGACTTCGTCGGCGACCACGGCAAAGCCGCGTCCGGCCTCGCCGGCGCGGGCCGCCTCAATGGCGGCGTTGAGGGCCAGAAGATTTGTCTGATCGGCGATATCCGTAATGACGCCCAGCACGGCGATGATATCCCGGGCGTTGGCGGAGAGTCTGCCCATGTCTTCCTTGAGCTTGAGGGACTGCTCCCGCACGCCCTGAATGCTTTCAATGGCCAGCCGGCTCAGTCTGGCGCCGTTTTCCGCCTTTTCCCGCGTGGCGGCGGATACTTCGGACGCCTGTCCCGCGTTCCGGGCGACGTCCAGCACGGAGGCGTTCATCCGTTCCATGGCGCGGGCCGTTTCCGCAATGCGCGCGGCCTGATCGGTCGCGCCCTTTTCGGAGTGTTCCACCTGTTCCCGCACCGAGCGCATGGCGTCGTCGATGGCGGCCGCGATGCCCTCCAGCTTGCCCGCCGCGTCGAGCATGCCCTCGGCCTTTGCGCGTTCCGCGGCGGCCTTGGCCTCTTCGGAGGCGCGCACGGCTTCCTGCGCCCGCTGCGATTCTTCCTGCGCCCTGCGGCTGTCCTGTTCCGACTGCGTCAGCATTGTGCGGAGGTTGCCGATCATGACGCCGAGGGAGGCGCAAAGCGCGCCCAGCTCGTGACGCATGTCCGAGGGAGCGGGGGCGTCCAGTCTGCCGCCCGCCACTTCGTCGGCGTAGGTGATGAGGCGGCGGATGGGGCGGGTGATGGAAAGCATCACCGTCACAATTGCGATGGAAATCAGCGCTATCACGACGGCAATCACCCCGCACAGCGCCAGCAGGGCCTCCGAGGCGTCGTCGTAGGTCTGGCTCATGCGGGTTTCAAACGCCTGAAATTCAATATCCTGAATTCGGTTCAGTTCATCGATGACGCCGGTGATGTTCTTCCAGAACGTGTCGCCGTTCACGCCGAAAGAACCGGTATCCGCCTTGTGGAGAATCTCCTGAATGGCGTCGTCGGCTTCCTTCCATGCGCCGGAAGCGCGCAGGGCGCGCAGCATGCCGCGCGATTTTTCCGTCAGCGTCAGCACGTCGGAATTCAGGTCGGTTTCCATCCTGATCTTGAGGGCCGTCAGCCGCTCGACAACGGAGGCGTTCAGCGCCCTGTCGGCCGCGATCAGGGGCGCAAGCGTGCCGCGCAGCAGTCCGGCGTTTTCCTTGGCTCCTTCAAGAATGTCCATGGAAATGAAGGCGCCCCGCATGCCGTCGCCAATATCCTTGAGATCGGGCAGCGTGCGCGCGACGCCCAGCAGACGGTCGACAATGCTGGAATAGATTCCCATCACTTCCGCGGAGGAAGCGCGCTCGTCCGTACGGCGCCGGGCTTCCGGGAAGACGGCGAGCGTCGCGTCAAGCTCCTGGTTCTGGCGCGCGGTCAGGGCGACGGCGCTCCGCAGCGCGGCAACGCGCGCCAGCGCGTCGTCGGCGTTCCTGCGCTGCGCCTTCATGGGCGCGCCGTCGTTCGTGATCAGAAAGACGTTGGAAAGCCCGCGCTCCTTCTGCGTTTCGTTGACCAGTCCCGAAAGACCGCGAAACAGAGATATATTGGCGCGCACCGCGGCGATATCATTCTTTTTTTCCAGCCAGGTGAAAGCGTACAGAGCGCTGATCACCAGAAAGGCCAGCATGGGAATACTACACAGGAGAAGGAGCTTGTGCGAAATTTTCATGATGGGTTCCGCATGCTTCCCCGGAAAGGGCAGGGATGGCGCCGTTCGCGGCGTTCTCCGACCGGAGGAATGCCTTTTTATGTCGAAAACCGTTTTTCGACTGCTAAAAAGGACGTTTTGTCATTACTATGTCTTGTCTTTTTCTAGAATATGCTGTCTTGCAGTTTGCAAACCGCATTTCAGCGGCAGAATAACCATGAAAGAGATATCTTTTCAATAGGAATAGCGTCGTTTCGCAGAAAAAGCGCATGGCGGAGGGCAGGGGGGACGGCGTGCCTTTGGGGGGCATGCCGTGTCTTGCGGCTGTTGCCCGGCGCGGGCGGCGGGTCGCCTGCCCGGCGGGGAGGGTGTTTTTTTGCGGCGTGCCTTTGAGGGGCATGCCGCGTCTTGTGGCTGCTGCCCGGCGCGGGCGGCGGGTCGCCTGCCCGGCGGGGGGCAGGGGGCGAGAGGGGGCGCGCCCCCTCTACGCCCCCTTGCATCCCCCGTACACCCCGCTATCTGGGAAGGCTGAAATCGTCTCCTGAATCCGGCAGTACCCCGACCGCCGCGCGCCGCGCGGGGCGTCGGCGCGGACCTTCCCGTCCCTTCGGGCCGGGCGATGTCCGCGCCTGCTGCGGCGCTCCGTCCGCCGGAGGCGTCCGGGATCGCCTTCGCGCCCGCGTCGCGCTGTAATCTCCCCGGCATGCAAGGGAGGGCAAGAATCACGATTCCAACGCGGGCAGCTTCCCGGAATCTCTTCGGTATTTGAGGGAGGGGGGTAGCGAACGGCTTTTCATTCTCTTTTCCGGCGTATTTTTAGGAAACGAGCGTCATTTGGCGAGGAAAGAGCGTACAGGCGTGCGGCGGATAGTAATGCCGCTGATGTTTCAGGCCTGCCGCTTTACTTTTGTTCGCGCTGCCGGGGGACGGGGATTGAAGGAAAGCGGCCGGG
>CALUWU010000131.1 GCA_944324555.1 uncultured Desulfovibrio sp. | reverse complement strand
CTTTTGCTTGCGGCAAAAAGGGGTCCCTTCCCCCTCAAACTCCCCCATCCTCCCCAAAACCCGCGCATCTTCGCGGGCGGGCGAAGGCGGTCCCGCGTCCCGGCATGCGAGACCGTCGCTTTTCAAGCAGGCGAGGGAATCCGAAAGTCGCGCGCGGACGTCGCGCGGCGTCTCCTGAACGTATTCCGTGAAAGCACGCTTTTTCCTGAAAACGCGTCCCTCTTTTCAAAATCCTGAAAGGGGATATTCTGAAGAAATCGCGTGAACCGGCGGCCTCCAAGGCGGCCGCCGCATTTCTCAGGAGAAAGTCGTATGTCGTTTGCAAGCTCTTCCCGTCGTTTTCCGCGCGTCCTTTCCGCCCTGCTGCTGGCGCTCTGCGTCGGCTTCGCGCCCCTGACCGCCCGCGCGGCCGAAATCTTCGTCTCGGCCGCGGCAAGCCTTACCAACGCCTTCAAGGACATTGCCGCCGACTTTGAAAAGGCCAATCCCGACTGCAAGGTTCATCTCAACTTCGCCGCCTCCAACCCCCTGCTCAAACAGATGGTCGAAGGCGCGCCCGTGGACGTCTTCGCCTCGGCCGATCAGGAAACCATGGACAAGGCCGTCGCCGCCAGGGTCGTGGACAGCGCCACCCGCGTCAATTTTGTAAGCAACAGCCTTACGCTTATCGTTCCCCATAACGCCAAGGCCCCCGCCGCCGTCGCCGACCTCCTGACCATGAAGCGCGTCGCCGTGGGCAAGCCCGAAAGCGTTCCCGCCGGCCGCTACGCGCGGCAGTCCCTTACCGCCGCCGGCATCTGGGAAAAGCTCCAGCCCAAACTGATTTACGGCGCCAGCGTGCGCCAGGTGCTTGATTATGTGGCGCGCGGCGAAGTCGACGCCGGCATCGTCTACGCCACCGACGCCGCCCAGCAGGCGGCCAAGGTCAAGGTCGCCCTTGTGCTGGGCGATCATGCGCCCGTCCTCTACCCCGTCGCCGTCGCCACCACCGGCAAGAATCCCGCCGGCGGCAAGGCCTTCCTCGATTTCGTGCGCTCCGAAAAGGGGCAGGCGACGCTCGCCCGCTACGGCTTCGCCAGACCGTAGTCCCTCCCCCCGCCCGGCGGTTTCCAACAGGGAGCGCGGCGAAACGGACGCGTCCGCTCCCAAACGGCCGGAGGAGGAACCCCCCTTCCCCCTCCGGCCGTTCAGCCGTCGCCGGACCGGCGGCCGCGTCGTCCTCTTCCCCCGCGCTTTCCGCCGCTCTCGCGCCGGGAACGCCCCTTCTCCATGATTCGCCATGTTTGAAACGGATATTCTGACGCCGCTCTACATTACCCTGAAAGTTGCCGCCATCGCGACGGGCGTTTCGTCCGTGGCGGCCATTATCGCGGCCTGGCTGCTGGGCCGCCGGCAAGGCCCCCTGCCGCTGCTGCTGGACGCCCTCTGCACCCTGCCGCTGGTCTTGCCGCCGACGGTGCTTGGCTATTATCTTATTCTTGTTCTGGGGCGGCGGGGCGTCGTCGGTCAGTGGCTGGCCGAAGCGGGCGTCAGCCTCATGTTTTCATGGCAGGGGGCGGTCGCGGCGGCGGCGGTCGTGGTCTTCCCGCTGATTTACAAATCGTCGCGGGCGGCGCTGGAACAGGTCGATCGCCGCTATGAAGACGCCGCGCGCACGCTGGGCGCGTCGGAATGGCGCATCTTTCTGGGGGTTTCCCTGCCGCTAGCGTGGCGGGGCATCTTTGCCGGGCTGATGCTGGCCTTTGCGCGCGGCATGGGCGAATTTGGCGCGACCCTGATGATCGCCGGCAATATTCCGGGCAAGACGCAGACGCTCGCCCTCGCCATCTACGACGCCTTTCAGGCGGGCAACGACGCGCAGGCGACGGGCCTCGTGCTGGTGGCGTCCGTTACCTGCGCGGCCCTGCTGGCCGGTTCCGAATGGCTCGTCCGGCGGGGTATCTCAAGGAGACAGGCATGATTTCCCTGCATATGGAAAAAACCTTCGCTCCCGGCCGTACCGGCGAAGGCTTTCACCTCAACGTGCGGCTCGACCTGCCCTCCGGCAAGGCCAGCATCGTGCTTTTCGGGGCGTCGGGTTCGGGCAAGACGCTTACCCTGCAATGCCTTGCGGGGCTCGCGCGACCGGATCGGGGGCGGATATCCATTGACGGGGAAGTCCTGTTCGACGCCGACGACAAGATACACGTCCCGGCCCGCCGCCGTCGCATCGGCTACATGTTTCAGGATTACGCCCTGTTCCCCCACCTGACCGTCCTGCACAACGTGGCCTACGGGCGCGGCGGCTTCTTCCCCTGGCGCGTCCATGCCGCCGAACGCCGCCGGGCGCTGGACATGCTCGACCGCTTCGGCGTGGCCCACCTTGCCCGGCGCTACCCCTCGCAGCTTTCCGGCGGCCAGAAACAGCGCGTTTCGCTGGCGCGCGCCCTCAACGCCGCGCCGCGCCTGCTGCTGCTTGACGAACCGTTCAGCGCGCTGGACCCCCTCCTGCGCCTGCGCCTGCGTCAGGAGCTGCACGGCATGCTGGCCGATCTGACCGTTCCCTGTCTCATCATCAGCCACGATCCCGAAGACGTGGATATCTTCGCCCAGCGGCTGGTGCTCTTTCATGCCGGTTCGGCGCGCGAGGTGCGGGAATACCCCAGCCTCCGCGCCGGGCACGCCTCGACGCAGGCCTGTCTCTGCCAGCTGCTTGAAGCGAACGCCGCGCCCCGCCTGCCCAGAGCCTGCTGAAACGCTCTAAAAAAATACAGACCCCGCATAACCTTTGAAAGGCGCCTGCCGCATGGCCTGCATCCCCTTTGAAAAAGCGCGCTGGGGAAGGGATGGGGGGCTTGGGGGGAAGAACTACGGGAACGCCTTTCCGCAGGAAAGGCTGGGCCCTCTCGCGCTAGCAGAGGTGTTTCCCTTCCCCCCAAACAACTTACGATTAAGTTAACACGTCCTGAGGCAAGACGCTCTCAGACCTGTTCGCGCCCCGCGCCGCCGCCCGTCCCGGCCTCGCCGTCCGGTCCGGCGCCGCCGTCCTCCTTCGGCTGTTCCGCGCTTTCCGCAAGAGCCAGCTTGCCCGCGATATCGGAAATTTCCCGCGCCCATCGCCGCGCGTCCTCAAGGCGGGCGGCGCGCTCCTCCTCTCCTTCGGCGGCGGCAAGCTCCTCGGCGGCGTTCGTCAGACAGCCCGCCGCCGCTATCAGGGCGTCGGATCTGTAGCGGTACTCCCGGAGGCAGTGTTTCGCCTCGCGCAGGGCCGCAAGCGCCTTCCGCTCGTTGACCACGGACTGCTGCGCGCTGCGCTGGGCGGACGCCGCCGACGTCCGCAGCGCGACGACCATCCGCGACATGGCGTTGCGAAGGCCGAGAATCTCCCCGGAAAAGTGCGCGGCGTCGGGTATGACCGCATCGCGCCCGTCGGCGATGGAATTGGCCGCGTTTTCCAGCCGCGTCAGCGGCATGACGGCGCTTCCGGCAATCACATACCCCGCCACCAGAATGAGCAGCAGCACCAGACCCGCGCCAATACAGCTGCGAAGCAAAAGCATGTTGCTCTCGTGCAGCAGCTCATCCGCGTCAATGGCGACAATATACCGAAAGCCGTATTCGTCCGAATGCACGGCCCAGAAGGACGATACGCCGTCAATATCGCTGCGGTAAAAGCCGTCCCGCGCGCTCCGCATCTGCGACGGAGCCCCGTCCAGAGGCAGCAGGACGCGCTCCTCCCCCGGCGCCGCGAGCGCGACGCCGTCCCTGTCCAGCACATAGACCGCGCCCGACACGCCCGGCTTGAGAACGTTCATGGCCTGGGAAAACATGTGCAGCGAAACTTCCATATACACCACGCCGACAACCTGTCCCTTGTCAAGGACGGCCTGGCTGAAGGAACATACGGGTTCGTTGCCGGGAGAAGAAAGATAGGAAGAGCGCGCCACCTCGCCCGGAGAGGCGAGAGCCCGCAGAAACCAGGGACGCTTGCGCGGATCATGATCAAGCACCACCCGCAGCGACGGGCTTGCCATGAACCCGCCCCGCATGTCCACAAAGCCGACCTGCAAGACGCGATGACTGCCGTAAACGGTCATGTCCAGCAGGGAACGCAGGGCCGCGGCGGCCGGAGGAAGCGGCTCCTCATAAACAAGGGGCGTGCCCTTCTTCATGCCCGCGGGCAGAACGCCCACAGCCTCAAGCACCTGCGGCGCCCGCGCAAGCTGCCGCACGTCCCGCGCCGCCGTATGAAGAAAAAGCTGCGCGTAATTGGCCGCGCCAAGCGCGGCGCGCTGCACGCCGTATTCCCCCATACGGCAATTTTCCCTGTAGTTGAAATAGGAAAAACCGCCCACAATCGTCATGGTGGCAAGGAGAAAGAGGCAGAGCAGAAAAAGCATCCTTCCCAGTATCGACAGACGATCTCCCCCCCTGAAGGCGACGCGCGACAGCAAGACCCGCGTCATGCGTCCTTCGGGAACGTCCTTCAAGGGCGCGCCCTTCCGCTCGCCGGAAAACGCGCGCAACCAGGAATCGACGTTCGGCAGCACGTTACCCGAAGCGTCAGACAAGCGCAATGGCGCGAAACGAAAAGAAGATATTGCGGCGCCGGCAAACGCCCGTTCCCGCTGCGACGGCAAGGGCCCGCTCCGAAGAAAGAAGCGCAAAAAAAAAAAACGCCGCCCGAATCCGGACGGCCGAAAAAGGCAAACGTCTCCCAAAACGACGCCGCCCGCCGGCACAAGTCCGACGGGCGCGTCCTTTTGGGAGGGATGAAGACGGACAATGCGGGAATGCGCGACGCCGAAACGTCCGCGCACTGGCCCCGGCAAAAGATATTTCGCGCCGGAGTCGGCGGATCATGAAAATCCGTTGAGGCATACCTCCTGCGGGCAGTATGCGCTCTACATGTGCCGTCCTGTCAGGAAGAACATATTGTGAGCCATTCCTCTTGTCAAGAAATACTGTCAAAAACGCGGCTCTCCGTCGCGCATTTTTTGTGCGCTTCCGTACTGCGCTGGACTTTGCCTGCAAAAACAATACAGTGGAAATAAAACAATATGTTTCATGTATCGGAAAACCGCATCATGAATGGCGCGGCCATGCAAGGGGACGGCGCGCGCCCGCGAAAGACGGCGCCTCCCTCCTCCTTGCAACGCATCTTGCCTATTCCCGCGTTACGCGCACTTCATCAATACGATTCCCGTCCATGCGGCGCACCTCGAAACGCCAGCCGCGCCAGCGCACGCAATCTCCCTCCGCCGGAATCCGATCAAGCAGCTCAAGCAGCAGGCCCGCAAGCGTCGCGCAGCTGCTTCGCTGCGGCAGGGAAATCCCCAGCCAGGACGCCGCCGCGTCCACCGCAAGCCGCCCCGGCATGATCCAGCTTCCGTCAGGCTGCCGGCAGGCCTCCGGCCCGGACGGCATGTCCCCCATCTGCCCCGCCAGCACGCTCAGCAGCTCCGAAGGGCTCAGCACCCCCACAACGCCCCCGTACTCGTCCCGCACAAAGGCCAGCGGCGTGGGGTCCTTGCGGAACATCTCCAGCACGTCCGGCAACGACGCCTCCTCAAACACCGTCGGCGCGGAACGCACCAGAGAACGCAGCGACCACGCCTTCCCCGCCGTCGGCTCCTCCGCCAGCAGCGCCACAGGAACCACGCCCAGCACCTCGTCGGTATGCCGATCCAGCACGGGCAGCGCCGCCGCTGGATGCTGGGCGGCAAAGCGCAGCGCCTCCTCCCTGCTCGCGTCCGCGTCAAGCCAGCGCACGCGATGCCGGGGCTTCATGATGAAACGCGCCGCGCGCCCGCTCAGGCGAATGACCCGCGCCACCATGTCGCACTCCTCCGGCGCGAAAATCTCCTCGTGCTCGTCGGCCGCCAGCGCCTGCGCGTCCCGTCGCGCCTCTTCCACCGCGCGCCCGCCGCCAAGCAGCCCCAGCACCGCCCGCGCCGTGGATTCCCGCATGTCGCGCATGCTGATCCGCTTGCGCCGGTTCCGCAGCGCCAGCTGATTCGCCCCTTCGACAAAGATCGAAAAGGCAATCGCCGCATACAGATAGCCCTTCGGAATATGGAAGCCCATGCCGTCGGTCACAAGGCTCACCCCAATCATCAGCAAAAAGCCCAGGCACAGGATGATGACCGTGGGATGCCGCTCCACAAAGGCCGTCAGCGGCGCCGCGGCCGCCACCATGACAATCATCGCCGTAACAACGGCAATCATCATCACCGGCACATGGGGCACCATGCCCACCGACGTAACGATCGAATCCAGGGAAAACACCGCGTCAAGCACAAGAATCTGGGCAATCACCTGCCAGAAGACAGCCTTGCTGCCGCCCTCCTCGCCGCCGCCCATGACGCCGCCCTCCAGCCGCTCGTGCAGCTCCATCGTTCCCTTGAACAACAGAAACACGCCGCCAAACAGCAATATCAGATCGCGCCACGAAAATTCCTTCCCCCAGACGCTGAACAGGGGTTCCGTCAGGCCCACAATCCATGCCACCGCCCCCAGCAGCCCCAGGCGTATCAGCAGCGCCAGGCCAAGACCCGTAAAAAACGCCTGCTGCTTCTGCGACCCCGGCAAACGCGACGCCAGCACCGAAATAAATACAAGATTATCAATGCCCAGAACCACTTCCAGCACAATCAGCGTTCCCAGACCGGCCCACGCCGAAGGATCGGCAACCCATGCCATATCCCACATACTTCCGTCGTCCTCCATCTTGATTGTTGTTCTTGTTGTTCTTGTTATTCTTGTTGTTTTTTCTTGAGGGGGAAGGGAACCCCTTTCGCTGGCGCGCAAAGGGGTTCCCTTCCCCCTCAAACTCCCCCATCCTTCCCCAAACGCGCTTTTTTCCGGTCGCCGCGCGTTGCGGCGTCGTCCGCGTTCGTACCCGGCGCGGCCGTCCCCCGGTTACGCAAAAGCAAAAAGGCGCAGTAAAAAAACAAACGTTACGGTGTTTGAATATGGCACAGCAGACAATTTCAGGCAAGAGAGCCGACGCAGGCCGCAGGCTGGCGGCGAACCATTTGTTTGAAAATGAAAAAAATTGGGGCCGTCCCTGAACCGGGACGGCCCCACAAAAAAAATTCCCCTGAGCAGGGGAAAAATCGGGCGGAGACGGCGAGCGCGGGAAGGCGACGACGTTTCCGTAACGGACAGCGTTCTGAATAAAACGCGCTGGGGAAGGGGCGGGGGTTTGGGGGAGGGGAAACCCCTCTCGCGCTGGCAGCGACCGGATGGCGGCCGCAGGCAGTGCTCGTTGCGACGAAGGAAGCTACGGGCATCGACAGCAGCGCTGAGGGGTTTCCCTTCCCCCCAAAGAATATAGTGTCCACAGGCCGCTAGAACATCTGGCGCATGAGGTCTTCGCCGCCTTCCGAAGTATCCGTGCCGAGCGCGTCGGTAGCGGTGGCCGGATCGGCGGGCGTCGCGCCGTCCACGGCGGAAATACCGGGCTGCGCCGGGCCGTTGAAGGCCAGATTGCCTTCCATCGTGATGCCGGGCGGCATGACGAAATCCTGCGGATGCTCCTTGTAAAGGTCTTCCACGGCGGTGCGGTAGTAACGGAAGATGGGGGCCGCCGTGCGTCCGCCCTGTTCGAGGCGCCCCAGGGAGCGGACCTGATCGAAGCCCACGTAAACGCCGGTGACAAGATAGGGCGAGAAGCCGACAAACCAGGTGTCGCACTCTTCGTTGGTCGTTCCCGTCTTGCCGCCGATATTGGTATGGCCTTCCACGCGGGCGCGGCTGCCGGTGCCGGCGTTGACGACTTCCTTGAGCAGGCAGGACATCTGATAGGCGTTTTGCGGGCTTATGGCCTGCCAGTGCTCGACGTCCTGCCGATAGAGTTCGCGTCCCCGGGCGTCCACGATGGACGTGATGATGCGCGGGCGCACCCCGAGGCCCTGATTGGCAAAGGCGGCGTACGCCTGCGTCAGGTTAAGGGGCGAAACGGCCACGGCGCCGAGGCTGACGGCGAGTTCCTGCGGAAAGTCCGGTTCGAGGCCGAGCATCTTGGCGCGCTGAATGACGTTGGCTATGCCGATGGTCTGGGCCACGCGCACGGTTGTCGTGTTGCGCGAGAGCGCCAGCGCCGTGTGCAGCGGCAGCACGCCCTTGTAGTTGTGTTCGTAGTTGGAGGGGCGCCAGACCTCGTTGGTATAGGGGTTGACGTAGACCAGCGGGCCGTCCAGCACCTGCGAGGTGGGGGTAAAGCCCGCGTCGAGGGCCGCGGAATACACGACGGGCTTGAAGCTGGAGCCGGGCTGGCGGCGGGCCTGCGTGGCGCGGTTGAAATGACTGTTGCCGAACTGATAGCCGCCGATGAGCGCGACGACGTCGCCGCTTTGGGGTTCGATGGACGCCAGCGCGCCCTGGGCCAGCGGCTCCTGCTGCAGGCGCAGGACGATGGGCGTCTTTTTTTGCACCTTGGCGGGATCGTAGGCTTCTTCCAGCTTTTTCTTGCCTTCCTGCACGATGGTCGGCGCGGCGGAAACCCAGATCAGATCCCCGACTTCGGCCACGGCGCGCGCGTCCTTGATGGCGGGCGCGTGCATGCCGGCCACGCGCGGATTGGGCTTGCGCGCCCAGCTCATGTTGGCAAGGGGTATGACGCCGGCGTACCCCTGCCCCAGGGCGACGGTAAGCTGTTTTGCCTCCGAACGGGTGACGAGCGCCCGGACCCAGGCGTCGCCCGCCAGACTGACGGGATCAAAGCTGGATTCGGCGAGAAAGGCCTGCTGTTCTTCCGGCGTCAGCTTCTGAATGGGGCCGCGCCAGCCCTGCCGCTTGTCCAGTTCTTCAAGACCGCGCCGCAGGGCCGCGCCGGCGGCGTCCTGCTGGATGGGATCCATGGACGTTCGCACGGTGAGGCCCGCCTCGTAGACGTAATCTTCGCCGGACTTGTTGGTCTTGACGCCGAGCGCGGCAAGATTCTGCTCGGTAAAGAATTCCACGAGCAGGCGGCGGGCTTCCTCCTGATACCACTGGGCGGCGCCGGGGCGGTAATCGGGCATGCTCCAGTAAATGAGAGGTTCGTTGCAGGCCTGCTGATACTGGGCTTCGGAAATCCATTGCAGGGAGCGCATGCGCCCCAGCACGTACATCTGGCGCTTCTTGGCTTCTTCGGGATGCCGGAAGGGGTTGTAGCGGCTGGGCGCCTGGGGCAGACCGGCGATGACGGCGGCTTCGGCCAGCGTGATGTCCGCGGCGTGCTTGCCGAAATAGGTGCGGGCCGCGGCTTCGACGCCGTAGGCGTGCTGTCCGAGGTAGATGTAGTTCAGATAGGTCAGGAGGATCTGATCCTTGGAAAGCGTATTTTCCAGCTGATAGGCCAGTATGGCCTCTTTCATCTTTCGGGTATAGCTGCGTTCCGAGGTGAGCAGGAGCTGCTTGATGACCTGCTGGGTGATGGTGCTTCCCCCCTGCCGCTTGGAACCGCTGGTGATATTGACGAAGGCCGCGCGCGCAATGGCCACGGGGTCCACGCCGCTGTGCCGGTAGAAGTTGTCGTCTTCGGCGGCGAGAAAGGCCAGGGGCAGGTATTTGGGCATGTCCTCAAGGGTAATGATGAACCGCTTTTCGTGGTAAAGCGTGCCCAGAATGGAGCCGTCGCGGGCGAGAATGGTCGTGGCCTGGGGGGGATGATAGTCTTCAAGGCGGGAAAGATCGGGAAGGTCGCGGGATGCCCAGAAAAAGAGCATGGCGACGATGGCGGAACAGGCGATGCCGCT
Source organism: uncultured Desulfovibrio sp. (assembly GCA_944324555.1). Classification (GTDB taxonomy): domain Bacteria; phylum Desulfobacterota; class Desulfovibrionia; order Desulfovibrionales; family Desulfovibrionaceae; genus Desulfovibrio. The sequence goes on along the minus strand of CALUWU010000131.1, from coordinate 2,871 downwards.
CACGATACACAGACCTCCAATCCAGATGAGGCATTTTTTCCATGCGATGTTTTGCATCATGTTTCGCCGATACCTTTTTTTCCGTGCCGCGTAAAGAGGAGGCCGCCTGTCCGCGGCGGAGGGAACGACGGAAACAAAAAAGGCGGAAGGAAACCTTCCGCCTTTGATGTCGAAAAAAGCCCGACGACTACACGCAGCCGGTGGGTTTGGGCAGGCCGGCCATCTTGCAGGCGCCCTTGCCGGGGCCGGAGGGGAAGAGTTCGTACACTTCCTTCAGTTTGTAGCCGGTGTTCTTGGAAAGAATACGCACCATGGGAGCGATGCCGTTCTTCTTGTAGTAATCCTGCAGGAAGTCCAGAATCTTCTGATGGTCAGGCGTGATTTCGGAGATGCCCTCGGATTCCTTCACGTACTCCATCCACTCGGGGCACCAGTCGTCAAAACGGAGCAGGAAGCCGTCTTCGTCTACTTCGAACGTTTTACCCTGAAAGGAAACTTCAGCCATGCTTGTCCTCCTTGGACCAGTCTTACAACGTCAGGGGCGATATGCCCCAGCCTTGTAGCCGGATGCTTCCCGGCTATGTTCCTGAAGTAATGCCTGTCGCGCGTATCTGCGCGAACATAGGGAAACCATGCCAGAAAAAAAATCCAATGGCAAGTCCTGCGAATTGAAAGCCTTGCCGCGACGATGGCTAGGCGTGTTCGCGGCAGCGCGTCCAGGAGGTCAGCAGGCCGAGGTCCTGGAAGTGCGCCACAAGCTCGTCTTCGCTCCGGGTGTCGTCCATCTCCCGTATGCGTATGGAAACATTGCGTTTTTCGTTCTGATAGGCCGTCAGAACGGAAATGATGCGGGCGCGGCGTTCGCGCAGCGTGTCGAAGATGACGCGCATGCTGCCCGGGGCGTCGGAAATGGAGAAATTCAGTTGCAGGCCGCTTTGGCGCGCGCCGGTGATTTCAACCAGCAGCTTGAAAAGATCCTGGTCGGTAATGATGCCGATCAGGGCGCCGTCGTCGTTGACGACGGGCAGGCCGCCGATTTTCTTGTCGAGCATGAGCAGGGCCGCTTCCTCGACGGTCGCTTCGGGTTTGACCGTGATGGGGCGGGGGGTCATAATGTCTTTGGCCTTGAGTTCCGCGAGGAGGTACTGCATTTCATGCACCTCAAGCGTGGTCGCCTTGGACGGAGACGCTCCCTTGACGTCGCGATCGGAGACGATGCCGACAACCTTGTTGCCTTCATCCACCACAGGAAGGCGGCGGATATTCTTTTCCTTCAACAAATTCCGACACTTAAGCAACGATGTCTCGGGCTTGACGGCTACGACGTTCGGGGTCATCCAATCTACTACGAGCATGCTTCCTCCTGCGCGACAGACTTCCGTACTCCTGTCCGATACTTTCTGGACGTGCCGACAGGAACGCGCGCGCTTTTCCTACCATAACCAAGCATCGCGGTAAGCACAAGAGTCCGTCGTGGCCTGCGGCTACGGCGGCAACAGGAGATTGATGGATCATGCATTTGCATCTGGATACGACGCGCGGCTTTGACGGGCTGCTGCTGGCCGGAGTTCTGGCGCATCTTGGCGTGGACTTCCGCCCCCTTGTCGACGCCCTCCAAGGCTTGCAGCTGCCCTGCCGTCTTCAGGGGTCGGCGCAGGGCGCCGGCGGGCCGGGCTGTCTGCTGATTCCCTCGACGGACGACCTCCCCTCCGACGGCGTGTGGCCGGAAAGCGGCCTGAAGGAAGCGCTGGGCGATCTGCCCCTGTCCGACAGGGCACGGGAACAGGCGTTCGCCGCCCTGCGCCTGATTGTGGACGCCGAGGCGCAGGCGCACGCCGCGCGTCCCGAGGCGCTGGTCTTTGCCGCCCGCGAGGGGCTCGCCCTGCTGCAATCGCTGGCGGCGGCCTGCTGGGGGCTGGAAACCGCCCGGAAAGCGCTGGGAATCGACAGGGTGACGTTTTCTCCGCTTCCCTGGTATTCCGGCGCGATCCGGGGCCCGAAAGGATACCGTCCGCTGCCTTCGCCGGCGACGGCCCTGCTGCTGCGCGGGCTGCCCGTGCGCGCCCCCGGCGACGAACCGGCGGACTGCCGGGTCGATCTGCTGCCCGTTGACGGCGCGGCGCTGGCGCGGGTGCTGCCCGACGCCTTTGAACAGCCGGAAGGCCGCGTGCGCGACGTGGGCGTGGGCTACAGGAAGGGCGCCGGCGAGGTCTGGTTGCGCGGGCTGCTGCTGGACGAGGAGGAAGAAGCCGCGCCGAACGACGCCCAGCGCAGAGGAGGCGCGGAAAGCGTGGCCCAGCTGGAGACGCATCTTGATCACCTTACCGGCGAAGAGCTCGGGGCCGCGCTGGAGGCGCTTGCCGCCATGCCCGAAGTGCTGGATGTTCTCTGGCTGCCGGGCATCGGCAAGAAGTCCCGTCCGTCGGGGCTGCTGCGGCTGCTTTGCGCGCCGCGTCATCGGAAGCTCGTCGCCGAGGCCGTGCTGCGTCATACCCACAGCCTGGGCGTGCGGCATTGCGTGTTGCAGCGGACGGTGCTGCCGCGCAGCGCGGGATGCTGCGCCGTCGGGCAGGCGCTGGGACAGGACGGCCTGCTGCTGCCCGCCAAGTTCTATCGGCTTGAAGGTCGCGATTACGCCCGCCCCGAGGCCGACGCCGTGCGCGAAGCCGCGACGTCGCTTGGAGTCGGAACGCCCGCCCTGCGAATGTTTCGTCCTCGTTAGGCCCTGTTAACGCTATTCGTATTCTTGGGGGGAAGGGAAACCCCTCTGCTAGCGCGAGAGGGGTTTCCCTTCCCCCCAAGCCCCCCATCCCTTCCCCAGCGCGCTTTTTCAGGCTGAAAATGCTCTAAAAAGGAAGCCCGGAGCCAGAG
>CALUWU010000130.1 GCA_944324555.1 uncultured Desulfovibrio sp. | reverse complement strand
CCGGAAACGAGCCTGAAGGAAGGGTTACAAAAAAGGGTTACAATCGCATATGCTTCCGGGTGCATTTATATGCCCTCATATGCAGTTGTAACTTGCTGAAATCTAAGACGGGCAGGCGCATGACGGCATCCTTTCACGCCGTCGACAGGGGTTCAAATCCCCTTGGGGACGCCATATTTAAACGGGTTACGCCGCTGCGTAACCCGTTTTTTATTTTACATCTGTTGCGAAAACAACATTTTCCGCCCTTTTTTCCGCTCCCGTTCTCCCCCGACAGCCGCGCCGCCCCTTGCCTCCGCAACCCCTGGCCCCAGACAGATTAGAACGTCTTACCTTTGAAAAAGGTGAAACGCGAGGCGGCGGCGCAACGCCGCCCGGCCAAAAATAAACAGAAAAACCACGTTTTTCTCCACGAAACGACGGGCGTATGGTTTTAAACGTAACGCATTTCAAACTGAAAATGCTCTGGAGAATTCTGTTAAAGAAATTGCCTTATTGGTAGAAAAAACACACCCAACCTTATACAAGCCTGCCGCCATGCTAAAAATGCATACAAAAACTTTTTACCATACACGCCATACGAAATTTCGAGGAAGATATTTGCGCGCGGCTATGCGCGCATGACGGCTACGCAGCGGGCAGTTTGATCGCGCGGGAGCGCCGCCCGGAACGTTGGCGCGTAGTCAGCCGCCGACGTGGGAAACGCACAAAAGCGCCCCGGCAAGGCGCAAGAAATTTTTACGGAGCGATTTTGCAATGAGGCCGGCATGCGCTCCCCTGCGGGAGGCAATGCAAAGATTCCTGCATCTGAAGGAGGAAGACAAGGAGCACGAACGCACGGGCAAACGCAACGTTGCCGCGCTTGCGGACGAACTTCCTTTGCCGCAGGCAGACCGAGCCGCCCTCAAGCTGAAACATGCGCTTGCCGGCACAGAAACGGCTCTGCGCGCTGAAAAAAAAGCCCTGTGGGGGCGCAAGCCTTGCTCCTTCGCCAGGAAGCCGCTTTCAAGCCTGCCGCCGGAAGGCGACGGCCTGTTCAACCTCGATGGGCCAATCAACCTTGCCTATTACAAACTGGTCAAGAAGGGCGAGGAAAGCATCGCTCTCGCGCCGTCGAGCGAGGGCTTCGCCGGCATCAAGGGCAAGGCCGGCGACGGACGCTCCGAAAAAAGATCGCGCCCCCGCCGCCTTCCGCTCCGGCCCGGCTTTCAGGAAGACGGGGAAAGCGCCGCCAGTATTCTCCGCACGGCCGCCGGAATGGAAACCGTTTCATCCAGCCGGATATGGGGATTTCTGGGAACCTCAACGGGCAGCCGCGAGCCGGCCATGCCCGCCGTCCCCCCCGCCTTCTCGGCGGCGTAAAGCCCCTTGGGATCGCGCCGGCGGCGCAGCTCTTCAGGCACATCCAAAAAAACTTCAAGATAGCCCGGCAGGTTCTCGCGATTCCAGGCATGCACCTCGTAAAAGCATGAAATGGTCGCCACAACCACGGTCATGCCCTGCCGGGCCAGAAGCCCGGCCAGACGCGCGTAGGTCAGGGCCAGCTTCTTGCGGCTGTCGGCGTCGAAACCGGCATTCGCCGTCCCCAGCGCTTCCCGCAGCTCGTCGCCGTCCAGCAGAACTGCCCCCGGCAGCCGTTCCAGCAGCGCCCGGGCAAGCGTCGTCTTGCCCGCGCCGGACAGACCGGTAATCCAGACGACCCGGCCCCCGGGCCTTCGCTCAGAAAAAGATATGGCGCCCTCTTGCGCTGCGCCTTCCCGATGTTGCGACATGGCACTACCCCGCGCCGGAAAAACCGGCTGCGTTCATTTAGAGTATTTTCAGTTTGTCTTGAGGGGGAAGGAACCCCTTTTGCTTGCGGCAAAAAGGTGTTCCTTCCCCCTCAAACTCCCCCATCCTCCCCAAAACCCGCGCGCTGCCGTATGCCAAGTAAAAGGGGAAGGCCCCATTATCTCTGCTGTCGATGCCCGTAGCTTCCTTCGACGCAACGGGCACGGCCTGCGGCCGCCATTCGGTCGCGGCTGGCGCGCAAGGGGAGTTTCTTCTCCCCCATCCTTCCTCAAACGCGCTTTTTTCTAAGGGAACACAGGCCATACGGCAGGAGATTTTCAGAAATAGTGTATAGTATACTTTGTATTTATTTGATATAAATATAAAAATTAGTGTTAACAGGCCCTGATGAGTCCTGAACCCAGAGCGTTTTGCCTTTGAAAAAGGCGAAACGCGAGTCCGGCAAAAATAAAACGGAAAAACCGCGTTTTTCCGCGAAACGACAGGCCGTATGGTTTGAAACACAAAGCATTTCAAGAGAAAAGAATAGGCTCCACGGCCGATTACGAGCAACCGCCCCCCCTTTCGGGGGACGGCCGTTGCAAGAAAGGCGACGGCGCTCCCTCTCCCTTCCATTGTTCTGAATAAAGCGCGCTGGGGAAGGGATGGGGGGTCCGGGGGGAAGGGAAACACCTCTTGCGCCAGCAGAGGGGTTTCCCTTCCCCCCGGCAAACACCTTACGCGCAGAATAGCGCGCGCCGGGCGCTCTAGGATTTCACACGCGCAATCCAGGCGCGGGTAAGATATTCGGCCTCAATGGCGGGAATACCATTTGTAACCCTTTCAATATATTCAATAAAACGTGCAAAGCGTTCTTCCCCGGCCTGCACCCGGACATCGTTGACAGACTTCCAGAGGCCAATATAGCGCTCCTGGCTCTGGCGTTCGACGTGCCGGCCTTCCAGATAAAGAACATCCGTAAATTCTTCACGGGCGCGCAGACGATCCGTCAGCGTGTTGCAGAATTCCGACCGGCCGGACGAGACCCGTTTCAACTCGGGAACAAGCTTGTGCAGGTAGTCTTCAATATCCGACAGCAACGGACTGGCCTCGAACCTTCTGGTATTCCAGAGAGCCATGAACAGACCGCCGGGCTTGAGGACGCGCCGAAATTCCTTCACCGCCGCGTCAAAATCCGGCCAGTGAAAGGAAGAGGCCATGCAGACCATGTCGCAGGAGGCGTCGGGCAGCCCCGTGCGCTCGGCCTCGCCCTTGCGCCAGTCAATGCCGGAACCGGCGCTCTGCTTTTCCCCGGCTTCGCGCATGGCGTCGTTGGGCTCCACAGCGATAACCCGCACGCCCGCGGCCGCTAGCTGCCGCGACCATATGCCCGTACCGGCGCCTACGTCGGCGCACAGCGCGCCTTCTCCGCCCTTTCCCCCCAGGGCCAGAAAGGCCTCCAGAACAAAGGGGGCGTACCCGGGCCGATAGCGGGCGTAGTTCTCCGCCAGCGCCGTAAAATCTCCGTGTTTCACAAGGGACCTCCTTATTGTCTCCAGTCATGGGACCAGCGGCCCCCGGCCAGAGCGTTTTCATACGCCCGCAAGTCGGCGGCGCTGTCGGCTTCGCACCATTTCCCGGCCACGGGCGCCACGCCCACAGGGATGGAACGGCACAGCAACAGACGCAGAAGACCAGTCATGTCCATCCTGCTCACGGCGTCGCCGGATTCCGCGCAGATGCCGGACAGCGTTTCCCAGCCCTTCAGGGTAAAGCTCAGCAGCCCCATATATTGCCCCTGAATCTCTTCGAGGGAACGCGGCTTGCCGCCGATTTCCATCAGAAAGCCGTTTTCCTGACGGAAGGTTTCGGCGTCCAGCAACGGGTCCTCGAACCGCAGCCGCCACAGCGATTCCCACAACGTATCAAAGGTAATGGCAATATCCATCTTGCAGGCGAGCAGGGCGCGGACATGATCCGGGTGATAGACAATATCCGAGTAGGAAACGACGAGGCGATCCGCTCCCCGGGAAAAGGCGTCGCGGGCAAAGGCGTCGGCGCAGAGAAGCGAGGAAACCATATTGGAACTTGCCCAATGCGGATTTTCCACCGTTTCAAAATCTCCCTGAAGACAATGCGCGGCATAGCCGCGCACGACAAGAATACGCTCCAGCCCGGCCTCGCGCAGGGCCGCCAGCTGCCAGCGCAGCAGCGGCTTGCCCGCAAGCTCCACCAGACACTTGGGATGGGCCTCGGTCAGCGCCTTCATGCGCGATCCGCGCCCCGCAGCCAGAATAACGCCCGCAGCTTTCATACGCGCCCCCCTTTCAAAAACTGAAAAAGATGAATGTCATGCGCCCGCGCCTCCGCTTCCCGCTCCGGGTGCCACATGATGCCCGCAAGCCGGCCGTCGGCGTCGCCAAAGGCTTCCACGCTCCCGTCGTCGGCAAACGCCCAAGGCGTCAGGCCGGGCGCCAGATCCTGCCGTTCTATGCCGCAATTGTGATACGAATTGACCTCCAGCGAACGCGCGGACTCCGGGAGCCAGCCGCCGCCGGGACTTATGCGGACGATGTGACGGGTTCCGGCGTGTTTCTGCCCGAAGCCGGTTCCCGTATTGCCTCCCATGAGCCTGTTGACGACCTGCGCCCCGCGGCATACCCCGAGAACGGGCAAGGAGGCGCGCCGCGCCAGAAGGAACAGTTCCCGTTCCGCGGCGTCCCGTTCGGGAAAGACGCCCCAGTCGTCTCCGCCGCTCAGAATCAGGCCGGTGACGGGCAGACATTGCAGCATGTCCGCGGCCAGACCGCCGATATTGGGGAGCGGCGCCACGGGAACGCCCGGCAGGGCCTGTTCCAGAAAACGCCACCAGTTCCGGGCAAGGGCGTCGCGCATTTCCTCCCCGCCGCCGGGATAGATGTGCCGCACCGCGCGCATGGAAATTGCAATCATCGTCTCTCGCCTCAGCTGGTTCCAGAGCGTTTTGCCTTTGAACAAGGCAAAGAAGCGGCGCCGCGCCGCCCGGCCTGTCGTTGCGCGGAGCGTCTCAAACTGAAACCGCTCTCAGTATGGCCGCGCGGGGATCAAGCCTTGCCCTTTCCGCCCGGGATACGGCCAGAAAGAGCTGTTCTCCCACGCCGATGGCCGCGGGCAGGCCGTATTCGGCGCAGCGAATGGCCATATGGGAGTTTGCCCCGCCAAATTTGGTGACAAGCCCCGCAATCTGTCGCGTAAATATCCAGTCAAAACCGGGATCGGCGTTTTCAATGCAGACGATCCTGCCCGCAAGATCCATGCTGCACGGGCTGTCGGCAAACAGCCGGACAATCGGCCCTTCCGCCGGATTCGCGCCGATGTAGTTCGGCGCCGCCCGGTGCTGCGGCACCACGTACACGTCCCTGACGGAGCGGATCAGATAGCCGAGCTTGATATTTTCGCTCTTGTTGAAGACTTCCCTGTTGGCCGCGATATGCCGGGAAAAATGCTCCCGCGGGCTTTCGGGAAGGGCGCGCGTGCACCAGTCCAGAAGCGCCTGAATATCAATAAAGGATACGTCGTCCCGGCTGAAGCCCATTTCCGCCCCCCACAGGGCCGCGATCTCCAGCACGTCCGACAGGTTTCTGCTGAAAACGAACTTGGCCAGTTCTCTTCCGGCAATGGCCCGTTTTGCATAGAGGAACAGGTCGTCCGGCGTAATGGACAGACCGCTTTCCGTCAGCAGGAGCTGAAGATCACGCCGTTCTTCCGGGCGCGGTTCAAAAAAGAGATCGGGCTGTTCCGCGACGGCAAACCCCTGGGCGTCGCCAAAGAGATTTTCCCGATCCGCGTAACGGGGCGAAAGAATATCGTAACTGCCGGGCCGCAAGTGCCCGTACTTGCGCATAAAGCCGATAGCGTCCCTCTGCCCCTTGCATACCTCAAGAAATTCCGCGGACATTTCCCCGGAAATCGTCCTGAAGGAGCGCTTGAACTCCCGCGCCCGTTCGGGGGACAGCGCCCCCCGTCTTACCGCGGTACGCAGCAGGCTCTCCGCCATGAAGGCATGGCGGGCCAGAATGGAAAAGGGCAGGGTCCCGTAGGCGCGGCATTCGCCAAGAAGAGCGTTGATCGAAGAAAGCGGCAGGGGACGGGCGGCGCCGACAAGAGGACGGCCCGCCTGACGGTTGCGCAGTTCAGTCACCGCGTCGCAGGCCAGACTCATCGAACCGGAGGGGGAATCGTCCAGACAGCGGGCGGTAAGGCGGCGCAGGCTGGAACGGAACGTCTCGCGCCGCCGGGCGCTCAGCAACCCCGGATAACGCTCGTCCAGATTCTCGTCAAAACAGAAGTCCAGAACCGTCTGGGCGATCTCGAATTCAATCTTGTCGTGCAGCTGGGGGCGCGCCTCCAACCGCTCCAGCCAGGCGGACACCAGCACTTCGCAGGTGACGGGATCAAGCCCTTCCGGCAGGAAGGAATTAAAACTTGCGCGGGCGTCGATATAGGGGCGGCCCAGCAGCAGAACCATCAGCTCCGTGGCGGGCAGGGCGCGATACCCCATTCGCTCCCGCGCCTCGCTCCAAATTCGTTCGGTAATCAGGTTACGGTACAGCGAACTTGCCAGCGGGCGCGGCAGAATGCCGATCATTTCCGCCGGATTCCAGTCAGGCATCACGCCCAGCACGGCCCGCTGCCCGAAAAGGCCGGGATAGGGGCCGGTTCTGGCTTCAATGAAGTTCGCGGCGTGCCCGATAAAGTCCCGGATGGTATTGTTCTGCTTCGGCCAGTGCCGCTGCGTGCAGATAGGGCGCACCTGAAGCAGGTGCAGCACGTCGTCCGCATCCAGACAAAATTCTATATCAAGGGCATCGCTGCCGCACAGCTCTTCCAGCCGACGCGCCAGATCGACAAAACTCCGCAGACGCGGGGAATCAAAGTCCCGGTCGCGCACCTCCCTGTATACATAGACGGTCTTGTTGGCGTTGCGGCCCCCGGTGATGGTATCCGTCCTGCCGGATTCATCGTCGTAGTTGATGACATAGTAGGGCGTCCCGTCCGTAAGGACGCGCGTCATCAACACGCCGGTAACGGCGGCGTTGCGGATCATGGGCTGCACCAGCACCTGATCGTCTGGTTCCGCATGACCGTAGGAGGCAAGAACGCGCTCCACCGCGTCATGGATTGCCGGCGCGCTTGCGGCGTCCACATTCAGTATGGACAGATAGGCGCCGGCGGCCGAGGTCGTTTCCGAATCTTCCCGGCGGCAGGAAGAACGCACCGCCAGCAGAGCGTCCGAAGCAAATCGCGCCTGAATCTCCCGGATCGCGGTCCGAGAGTCGGCCCGCCAGCGCTCCGCCGTCAGTACGAGAACAGGAGGGATGTGCAGATCGTCATGACGGGAAAGCGCCTTCAGGACATCTGCCTTGGAGGAAAAATTTATTGCGGAAGGAAAGACGTCAGCCATGATGCTTACAACCGGTTAAACAGCCGTCCCGACGGGATGTCGCGAAAGGAGAGCCTTCCGGGAAGGACGCCCTCTCCACCCACGGGATAAATTTTTAGCGCGCCGGATGCCTCCGGGGATTACCGACTGACGCGGTCCGCCCGCGCCCGCCGCGCGCTCCCCGCCCGAAGGCCGAGAGAAATCTGCCGGCGACGTTAGCGGACGGCCCGCCGCCGGCAGGATTGAAACAGGGCTTTTCCGGCGCCGCTACCGTTAGCGAAGCCCAATCACGCCGTTCACGCCCTGTTTCATGCTACGTTAGCGCGAAAAGGTGCAGTCCAGAACCTGTTCCTGTTCATATTCGGAACATTCAAGAACGGGAATGTATTCCTTCGCGCGGCCGTAGGAGTTGTTGTAGTAGTCAAGGATACTCTTTGTAAAAGAGTTCCTTATACGCTCGGAAAGATGCAGCGTTTCAAAAAAGTCAAAGCCCTCTTTCCTGAACCAGTCCATATCAAGTTCGGCGTTCGGGCATCCCGCATAGTTCCAGGCTTCGTATCTGTCCTTGAGAAGGGCGGAGAAGAATCTCTTGTCCCTGCACGACGCGTTGGCCTTATCGCAGATTTTCCATTTGTAGTTGCCGTTATAACCGGTTCGGGCTTCTTCCCCGAACTTCCACCAGAAAATCTGGCTGTCGATGGTGGATTTGGCGCAGATATCCGCCCAGGGAAGCCCAAGATAATCGAGTAAGGATTTTACATATCTGTCCTGATATCTGTGAAGATACTCGTTCTTGACGACCCTGCATTGTCTCTTGTCAAGGAAATCATGGACAATCGCGCCGTTGAGCACTTCGTCAAGGGCAATCGGAACGCACCAGTTATAGGCGCCTTCATTGAAATAGTTTACTTTCAACATATCGTTGTATGCCTGAATATGCGAAATAAGTCCGCTGACAGGCTCGCGCCCGGAGACAAGATAGATCAGATTGTCAAAATCCTTCTTGACGATTCTCAGCTCATCCACCATCGGCGTATGGAGCTGACACATCAGGTAGCGGGTCTGAAGCAGATCGTCCAGGCTTTTCCCCGCCATGATATTATAGGTAAAGAACAGTCCAAGATAGACGTCCTTTCTTCTGACCGTATCCCCTCGGGTCGCAGCTGTCATCACATCTTTAAATATATTCAAAAACGTATCATAGGCATACTCAAAAGCGATCTCCTGCTTTTCCCCAAGGAATCTCGAAGGGCCGGACGTTACCGCAGGCTTTTCAACCCCATCCGTCCGGGCGCATTGCCGAATCCCGCATTGCCGAATCACAGGTTCAAAAATCCCGACAATATCCGCGGACGAGAATTCATCTCGGAACGTGTTCGCTTCCCTATCATAAACAACATTATACATATTATTTATATACGGAGGCAGGGCCAGAATCTGGGGATGCCCGTCAAGAACCGACTGCAGGAAAAAGGAACCGCTCCTTCCGTAAAAGACAATGCCGATGAGGCTCCAATCCTTGTGAAAAAGAGCTTCTAACTTTGATTTGTCAAATTGCATACTTGCCTCCGCAAGGATCACTTGTCTTAACGTATTTTCTGTCCGGCAGACAGTTACGGACGCCGCGCCGCCGCCGGGATTGAAACAGGGCTTTTCCGGCGCCGCTACCGTTACCGAAGCGCAATCACGCCGTTCAAGCTCTGTTTCATGCGACGTCAGCGCGAAAAGGTGCAGTCCAGAACCTGCTCCTGTTCATATTCGGAACATTCAAGAGCGGGAATGTATTCCTTCGCGCGGCCGTAGGAATTGTTGTAGTAGTCAAGAATACTCTTTGTAAAAGAGTTCCTTATATGCTCGGAAAGATGCAGCGTTTCAAAGAAGTCAAAACCCTCTTTCCTGAACCAGTCCATATCAAGTTCGGCGTTCGGGCATCCCGCATAGTTCCAGGCTTCGTATCTGTCCTTGAGAAGGGCGGAGAAGAATCTCTTGTCCCTGCACGACGCGTTGGCCTTGTCGCAGATTTTCCATTTATAGTTGCCGTTATAACCGGTTCTGGCTTCTTCCCCGAACTTCCACCAGAAAATCTGGCTGTCGAAGGTGGATTTTGCGCAGATATCCGCCCAGGGAAGCCCAAGATAATCGAGCAAGGACTTTGCATATTTGTCCTGATACCTGTGAAGATACTCGTTCTTGACGACCCTGCACTGCTTCTTATCAAGAAAATCATGGACAACCGCGCCGTTGAGCACTTCGTCAAGGGCAATCGGAACGCACCAGTTATAGGCGCCTTCGTTGAAATAATTAAATTTCAGCATATCGTTGTATGCCTGAATATGCGAAATAAGCCCGCTGACAGGCTCGCGCCCGGAAACAAGATAAATGAGATTGTCAAAATCCTTCTTGACGGTTTTCAGTTCGCCCACCATCGGCGTATGGAGCTGGCACATCAGATAGCGGGCCTGAAGCAGGTCGTCCAGACTTTTCCCCGCCATGATGTTATAGGCGAAGAACAGACCTAGATAGACGTCCTTCCTTCTGACCGTATCCCCAAGGGTCGCAACGGCGATGACGTCTTTGAATATATTCAGGAACGTGTCGTAATCATATTCAAAAAAGATATCCTTGTTTTCTCCGAAAAACTTCGCGGGGCCGGACGTCACCGGATTTTCGACCACATTCCAGACGCATTTCTGCATCACGGGTTCAAAGATCCCGGCGAGGTCCGAAGCCGGGAATTCCTCCCGGAACGTATTCGACTTCTTATCATAAACAACATTATACATATTATTTATATACGGAGGCAGGGCCAGAATCTGGGGATGGCCGTCAAGAATCGACTGCAGGAAAAAAGAACCGCCCCGTCCGTAAAAGACAATGCCGATAAGGCTCCAATCCTTGTGAAAAAGAGCTTCTATCTTTGACTTGTCAAACTGCATATTTGCCTCCGCAAGGATCGCTTGTCTTAACGTCTTTTTCTGTCCGGCAGACAGTTCAGAAAAAATCATATGCAACGGCGCGCATGCTCTTCCGTCGTCAGGAAAGCTCCCGCGCGCGCCGCAAAACGTCCGCATACGCATGCGCGAGAAACGGAAATTCATCGAACGCGCGCATGTTCCATGCAGACTATCCTGCTATAATGTCAAGCATTTTTTCACCAGTCCGGCGTATTGCAGACAGACATGAAAGCGGAAGTACCGTATCGCCAAAACCGGCTTTTGACAAGAGTCATGGCCGCCGCATTTCAATACCACAATAATACATATATATCGACATGTTATAAATACTATAGACAAAATCAAAAATAATTCTCGAAGAACTGCATAACAAAAAGCGGAAGCGTTATTATCGCTCCCGCATTCCAAATATATAAGCAGCACCTTTTATATATAATAATCAGTGAAACAGGACAAAGCCGACATAACGGGTCATAAAAACATGAGCGTCTGCGGCGGGTCTTCCGCTCGCGCAAGTACAGGACGCAGTTTTTCCGATCGCTTCTGGTCGGGCGGCGCGACGGCGCCTCGCGTTTCGCCTTTTTCAAAGGTAAAACGCTCCATGTGTGAAAGCGGCTGTTTTCGCCCTTCCCCCGAAGCAGGAGCGGATGAAGAAGCGCGGTCTCGACACACGAAGATTGTCGAGCGTCTGTACGAAAAGGGTATTGAGCTAATTGAAGCACATCATGATTTTTGTTACGATTTTCGGAAAGACTTTTTCCATAAAGGAAGTACCACGGAAGCAGGAAAGGCAGTCATAGAGCAAGAGAAGAAAGATGGTCTGCCTTATGACAGCAGCACATGAACAGAAATAATCCTCGAAGCGGTGCTGTCATGCGAAATGCGGGTATAACGTACTAATTTCCTATGATGAACGATGGCAGCCAAAAAACATTTTAGTTATATTTCGAGCTTACCAATTTAATTCTGATGGGAACAAGCGCAGAGTTTATAAAAAAGTATTGGGACAATTCAGTTGCGCATTTTATAAAATTCAACTTATAGAATAATTTTAGCTTGAAACGCTGCGCGTTCCGGATCATACGGCCTGTCGCTTCGCGGAAAAAGCGCAGCTTTTCCGCGCACTCTGGGCCGGGGCGGCGCGACGGCGCCTCGCGTTTCCCTTTTTCAAAGTCAACATACTCTAATTCCAGGAGATTGAAATGGATGATGTAAAGCAAAATTATTACGGAAGCTTGTGTACCGACATGTATGAAATCTTACATGAACAGGCTCCGCAGGACGAGCTTGATTTCTATCTCTCCTATGCAGAAAAAGGAAAAAAAATTTTAGAACCCTTGTGCGGCAGCGGAAGATTTTTGATTCCATTTTTGGAGCGTGGCTTTGATATCTACGGAATAGATTCATCAAAAGAAATGCTGGACAAACTAAGGCAGAAAGCACCGAACGCACAGGTGATACAGGCAGATATTGCTGACTATACTGTACAGGAAAGTTTTGATTATATTTTTATTCCTTCAGGGTCCATTTCCTTGTTTACAGATATGCGTATATGCAAAAGCATCCTGAAAAAGATGAAAAAATTATTGGCTGCTGGCGGAAAATTCGTATTTGCTGTTGATACTGTTTTTGGAAGGCATGATGAGGACAATACGTACAAAGTATGCGCCTCTGTAAAAACAAAAGAAGGATATGAGTTGATTTTAAAAATGAAAAATCACTATGATGAAAATAGTCAGACACAGTTTTCGCCATCTGTTTACGAACTCTACAACGGCGCCGAATTGTTTCAAAGCGAAAATATGGATTTCCAAACACATCTGTATCACTATGGTAAAATGGAAGAATATTTAAAAAAATGTGGCTTCAAAAGTATAGTGACATATTCAAATTACCAGAAAGAACTGGCAAATAACGACGAATGCGAAATGTTTATTTACGAATGCAGCGTATAGCAAAGCCGGCCGGAGCAGGCACGGACAAGATGACCGACATACCATTTAGAGCAATTTCAGTTTGAAACGCTGCGCGTTTCCAACCATACGGCCTGTCGTTTCGCGGAAAAAACGCGTTTTTTTCCGCGCACTCTGGGCCGGACGGCGCTGTGCTGCCGCCTCGTGTTTCACCTTTTTCAAAGGTGAAACACTCTAATTTTTATCCCCCTGGGAACGCCATACTCAAACGGGTTACGCCGCTGCGTAACCCGTTTTTTATTTTACATCTGTTGCAAAAACAATATCTTTTGCCATTTCTCCCTTTTCCCGGACGCGGCCGCGCCGCCCCTTGCCTCCGCAACACCCTGCCCCTCTGCTGAAAGAACAATAGAACATTTTCAGTTTGAAACGCGTTGCGTTGCAAACCATACGGCCTGTCGCTTCGCGGAAAAAGCGCTGTTTTTCCGCTCGCTTTGAGCCGAGCGGGGCGGCGCCGTCGCCTCGCGTTTCACCTTTTTCAAAGATGAAACGCTCTAATCCTCCAGAGGATTGACCGAATCCGCAAAGGGATGGGGGCCGGAGAAGTCCGCCGCGGCGGGAATCTGGCATACGTGGGTATTGAGTCGCGCGCCGTCCCAGTGGTGCAGCAGGTAGCCGGGCGTTTCCATGCGGAAGGCGTCGCCGCCTTCGGGGCGGAGATCAAGGTCTATCTGCATGGAGACGGACGGCGAGGTCAGGGCCGGACGATCCCCCCACAGGGTAAAGATGGGGCGGTGCATGTGCCCGCAGCACAACCGCGCCAGCGGCGCGCGCGCCAGCGCCTCGCGCAGCGGCTCCGCGCCTTCAAAGGGTTCGTCCATGACGCCCATGCCGGTAAGAAAGGGGGGATGATGCATAAAGACCAGCGCCGGCCGGCCCGCATCCTCCTGCAAGCAGGTATCAAGCCAGCGCGCCATGCTTTCGGGGCAGTGGCCGCTGTGGGAACCGGGTTCCATGGTGTCCAGCAGCACAAGCCGGACTTCGCCCATGTCCACGCAATGGCAGACGCGCGGCGGCACGGGGCTTTCCTCGGGAACCCATCCCCGGAGGATGGCGCGCATACGATCGCGCCTGTCGTGATTGCCGGGCACGGCATAAATGGGCGCGGGCAGATCCGACAGCGCCTCGTACAGTATATGGTAGGCGCGCTCGTCGCCGCTGTCCGCCAGATCGCCGGTAATCACGACGGCGTCCGGGCTGGGGGACAGGGCGTGCAGATAGTCCGCCATGACCCGCAGGCAGGCGGGCGTGTCCACCTTGCGAAAGGAGAGGCGACCGTCGCCGCGCAGGTGCAGATCCGAAATTTGCAAGATTTGCATATGCTTTTCCTTGAAGGATGATGGAGGAAGTTGCTTCTAAATATGCTCGGCGTCGTCGCCGTGCGCGCGCCGGGCGATGTTGCTCTTGCGCTGGATGCAGAAGGCCGAGACGGCGCTTGTCGCGCCCGCCAGCAGGGTAAAGAGGCAGACATAGAGCGGATCGCCCTCATTCCAGTTCAGAAGGAAGGTACACAGGCCGGGGACGATGCCCGCCACCAGAAAGCCGGGGAACTGGTAGACGATGGAAATGCCGGTGTAGCGCACATCCGGCGGAAAGAGGTCGGAAAACAGGGCCGCTTCGGGGCCGAACACGCCCGCATAGAAGACGCTCAGGGGAATGATGATGGCGAGGGCCACAAGGAACAGGCTGCCGCCGCTGGCCTCCATGATCCAGAAGGAGGGGAAGATGGACAGGCCGCACAGCAGGCTTGAAACGCCGTAAACCATGCCGCGTCCGTAGCGGTCGGCGAGGCGCCCGGCGATCAGGATGAAGGGACACATGAGCAGGGCGGCAAGCATGACGATAGTCAGGGCCTGCGTGCGTTCCATGCTGATGAACTGCACCAGATAGCTGATGACGAAGACGGCCAGCACGTTGAAAAAGACGCCGTCGATCCAGCGCGCGCCCACGCCGAGCGCGATATTTCCGGGATGATTGCGGCAGACCTTGACGATGGGCAGGGTCTTGTCGGCGGTTTTTCCTTCGTCTCTGGCCTTCTGAAAATCGGGCGTTTCCAGAATATGCAGGCGGATGTAGAGGGCTATGCCCACAAGCACGACGCTGACAAGAAAGGCGATACGCCAGCCCCAGTCCAGAAACTGCTGATCGCTGAGGCAGGCGGAAAGCAGGGCCACGACGCCGGACGAGAGGCAGAGGCCCGTCGCCAGACCCATCTGGGGGATGCTGGCGTAAAAGGCGCGTTCGCGCTTTCCGGCATACTCATAGGTCATGAGGACGGAACCGCCCCATTCGCCGCCCAGCCCGAGGCCCTGAACAGGCGGAAGGTCTGGAGGATAATCGGGGCCGCGAGGCCGATTTGCGCGTAGGTGGGGACGAGGCCGATGCCGATGGTGGCGACGCCCATGATGAGCATGGTCAGCACAAGCATGCTCTTGCGTCCGATCTTGTCGCCGAAATGGCCGAAGACGAAGGCGCCGAAAGGACGGGCAAGGTAGCCGATGGCGAAGGTGCTGTAGGCCAGCAGGGTGCCGATGAAGGGGTCGGTTGTGGGGAAGTAGAGCTTGTTGAAGACAATGCCCGCGACGACGCCGTAGAGGAAAAAGTCGTACCATTCGATGGTCGCGCCCAGCAGACTGGCCAGCGCCACGGTCCGAATCTGTTTCTTGGAAGGTGTGTGCATGGCGGCTCCTTGCAGAAAGCATGCTGTTTAAAATTTAATAAATTTTTCATTCATGAAAACAACCATAAAAAGCTGTTCAAAAGAGGCTTTGCCATACAACTTCCGATAAAACAAGATATTTCACGCCATAAAAAGATCTGGAATCATGAAAATTTGGGATGAATTGCGGCGTACTTTGCAATTTTTGCGCGTTTTGTTGACTAATATTTAATTAAATATTAAATAAAAAGTCACATCGCTCTTCCCCCGGAGGCCGACATGACACCCAAAACCTCCCGGCGCGTCACGCTGGCGGACGTCGCCGCCCGCAGCGGCGTTTCCGCCGCCACGGCGTCCATGATTCTCGCGGAACGCCCCGACGTCTCCTTTGCCCCGGAGACCGTCCGCAAGGTGCGCGAAGCCGCCGAAGCCCTCGGGTACAGGGGCGTGCGGCGTCGCCGCCCTACCCGTATCCTCGCGGAACAGACCGTGGCCGTCATCTGCCCCAATGTCGTCAATCAGTATTACTCCACACTGGTGCAATCCATTCAGGACGCGGCCGCCCGCCATGATCACGATACCGTCGTCTTTACCACCTATCGCGACGCCGCCCGCGAGGCCCGTCTGCTGCATACGCTGGCCTCGGCGGGCGTGGGCGGCGTCATCTTCTGCACCCTTCCCCTCTGCCCCGCGCAGGCGGAGCGCATCAACCGCGACACGCCCGTGGTCGTCATCGGCGACAGGGACGCCAACCTCAATCTGGATACGGTGGAGCTGAACAACTACAACGCGGGCATGCTGGTCGCCCGCTACCTGATCAGTCTGGGGCACCGCTCCGTCGCCTGCGTCTCCACGCCCCTGAACAAGGACAATTCCGCCCGCCTGCGACGGCTGGACGGTCTGCGGGACGCCTTTCGCGAAGCCTGCCCCGACGGGCGCTTTCTGGTGCGTACCTGCGCCATAACGCCGGCGCAGGAACGGGGCGATCCGAACATCGAATACGCCGCCGGACATAATCTGGCGCGCAAGTGTCTGGCGGAAAAGGATATTACGGCCCTTGTGGCGGTCAACGACATGGTGGCCTGCGGCGTGCTGGACGCCGTTCTTGAAAGCGGCGCGCGCGTGCCGGAAGATTACAGCCTGTGCGGCTTTGATAATATCCTTCCGGCCCGTCTGGCCCGCGTCGGCCTGACAACCGTGGAGCATCACATCGCGGAAAAAGGCCGCAATGCGCTGGAAATACTTCATAATCGCATCAGCAACGGGCCGGGATGCAGCATCACGCGCGTGGAGATCATGCCGGAACTGATCGTCAGAACCAGCACCGGCCCGGCCCGCAAGCCCGGGGTCTGAAGACAAAAAAAGGCACGGGGCGCATGATTGCGCGTCCGTGCCTCTGACGCCGGGCGTCGCGCGCTGCCGCGCGCGGCGTCCGGCAGGAGCGGGGAAAAACTTACTTGCCCAGCACTTCCAGCGTCGCCTGAGCGATTTGCAGTTCTTCGTTGGTGGGGATGATGAGCACCTTCACCTTGCTGTCGGGCGTGGAGATGGTGCGGGCGCCGGGCTTGCGCGTGCCGTTTTCTTCCTTGTCGATGAAGATGCCCAGATGTTCGAGGCCGGCGCAGACCTGCTCGCGCACGATATCGTCGTTTTCGCCGATGCCGGCGGTGAAGACCATGGCGTCCACCTGACCGTCAAGCAGGAAGTAATAGGCGCCGAGCGTCTTCTTGATGGAGCGCACCAGCATCTTCAGGGCCAGCGCCGCGCGCTCGTTGCCCTTCTCAACTTCGGCATGCACGTCGCGCATGTCGGTGAAGCCGCACAGACCGAGCAGGCCGGACTTCTTGTTCATGAGCGTGTCGGCTTCGGCGGGGGAAAGACCCTTCTTTTCCATGACAAAGGGCACGATGGCCGGGTCGATGGAGCCGCAGCGCGTGCCCATGATCAGACCTTCCAGAGGCGTCAGGCCCATGCTGGTATCGAAGCACACGCCGTTCTTCACACAGCTCATGGAAGAGCCGTTGCCGAGGTGCATGGTGATGGAGCGCAGTTCGGACTGGGGCTTGCCCAGATATTCGGCCGTCTTCTTGGCGATATACTTGTGGGAAGTGCCGTGGAAACCGTAGCGGCGGATCTTCAGCTCTTCATACAGTTCGTAGGGCAGGCCGTACATGTAGGCTTCCCGGGGCATGCCCATGCCGAATTCCGTATCGAACACGGCCACGTTGGGCACGCCGGGGAACAGCTTTTCCGCCACTTCGATGCCCATCAGGTTGGCGGGATTGTGCAGGGGGCCGAGCAGGAAGTTGTCGCGGATGATCTTCTTGACGTTGTCGTCAACCTTGACGGTGCGGGTAATGTCCTCGCCGCCGTGGAGCACGCGATGACCGATGGCAAAGATTTCGCTCTTGTCCTTGATGACGCCCTTTTCGGGGTCGGTCAGCAGGGAAATCACCAGTTCCATGGCTTCCACATGGGTGGGGAAAGCCGCTTCCTTGACGATCTTTTCGGCCTTGTCGCTGTCGGGGGCGATCTTGTGCGTCAGGCAGCCCATGCCCTGGCCGATGCGCTCGGCAAGGCCGGAAGCCAGCACGCTTTCATTGTCCATTTCCAGCAGCTGGTATTTGCAGGAGGAAGAACCGGCATTGATGACCAAAACTTTCATGCGAAAACCTCGTAGACAGGTTGGTTTGCCTGCGCCCGCGCATTCCGCGTCCCGGAAGCCGCCCGGCGGCACGGCTGAATGAAATATGGAGCGCGCGGCGAGGGGCCGCGCGCGACGTTGCATCATGCACCGAATTTGCCCGCAAGGCAAATATCCCCGGCCGTGCGCCCCCTTCCCGCGAAGGCCCGGCGCGCGGGATTCGAGGAAGGGGGACGCGGGGAAGAAACGCCCTTTTACCGCTGGCGGAAGAGGGGTTCCCCCGCGCGCACGACGCGGAAACTAGTTCTTTTCGGCCGCGGCCTGAATGGCCGTAATGGCGACGGTGTTCACGATATCCGGCACGGTGCAGCCGCGCGACAGGTCGTTCACCGGCTTGTTCAGGCCCTGCAGCACGGGGCCGATGGCAACGGCGTTGGCGGCGCGCTGCACGGCCTTGTAGGTGTTGTTGCCGGTATTGAGGTCCGGGAAAATGAAGACGGTCGCCTGACCGGCCACCTTGCTGTCGGGCAGCTTGGTCTTGGCCACGGTGGGATCGATGGCCGCGTCGTACTGCAACGGGCCTTCCAGCGCCAGCTCGGGCGCCTTTTCCTGCGCGATCTTGGTGGCTTCCACCACGACGTCCACGTCGGCGCCCTTGCCGGACGTGCCGGTGGAGTAGGACAGCATGGCCACGCGGGGATCAATGCCGAAGACCTTGGCCGTATGGGCCGAGGCCAGGGCGATTTCCGCCAGCTGCTGCGAGGTGGGGTTGGGGTTCACCGCGCAGTCGCCGAAGGCCAGCACGCGATCCTTGAGGCACATCAGGAACACGGACGACACCACGGAGAAACCGGGCTTGGTCTTGATGAATTCAAAGGCCGGCCGGATGGTGTGGGCCGTGGTGTTGACGGCGCCGGAAACCATGCCGTCGGCGTCGTCCTTCTTGACCATCATGGTGGCAAAGTAGGTGGCGTCGCTCATGACGTCGCGGGCGCGCTCGATGGTCACGCCCTTGGCCTTGCGAAGTTCGGCGTAGGTTTCGGCGTATTCCTCGAACTTGGGCGAGGAGGCGGGATCGATGATGGTCGCCTTGCTCACGTCAAGATGGAGATCGGAAGCGGTCTTGCGAATCTTTTCCTCGTTGCCGAGCAGGATGATCCGGGCCACTTCGCGCCGCAGCAGGATGTCCGCGGCCTGCAGGATGCGGGGTTCCTCGCCTTCGGCCAGCACGATACGCATGTTGGCGCGCTTGGCGCGCTCGATGAGGTTCAGCTCGAACATCATCGGCGTCATGCGATCGGCGCGGGAAACGTCAAGGCGCTTGGTCACTTCCTTGCCGTTGACATAGTGTTCGAACAGGCCGAGGGCAGTATTGATCTTGCGGGTGTCGGTGGGCTCGATGAGGCCGTAGACTTCCTGCAGGGCCTTGATGGTCTTGTAGGTATGCTCCTTGGTCAGCAGCACGGGCAGCGCCGCGCCGGCCACGCCCTCAATCATGCGGCAGACGTCCTGCGGCGGGCGCAGGCCGCCGGTCAGCAGCACGCCGGCGATGTCGGGCTCGCTGCTGGACAGACGCGCCGTCATGGAGGCCAGCAGGATGTCGGTGCGGTCGCCGGGCGACACGATGAGCTGATCCTTGGCGAGGTAGGGCAGGAAGTTGTCCACGTGCATGGCGGCGATGAGGTATTCGCCCACCAGCGCGTCAAGATTGCGCTCGCCGAACAGGACTTCGGCGTCGAGCCCCTTCATCACGTCGCGCATGGTGGCGCGGCCCAGCAGGGGTTCTTCGGGAATGGCGTAGATCAGCGCGGGCTGGCCGTCCCTGGAGAAGCGCTGGCGCAGCTCGTCCAGATCGGTCTGGGAAAGACCGGCGCGGTTGATGATGGTGGCCACCACGTCCAGCTTGTGGGGTTCAAGGGAATCCATGGTCAGCTGGAGGGAATCGCGGATTTCCTCGGTGCTCTTTTCCACGCCGCTCTGGATCAGCATGACGGGGCAGCCGAGGTTGGAGGCGATTTCGGCGTTCAGTTCAAACTCGAAAACCGGGTCCTTGCCCAGAAAGTCGGTGCCCACGCAGAGCACGAAATCGTACCGGGCTTCCAGTTCCTTGAACTTGCGGATGATGTTTTCAATGACGAGATTGCGATCGCCTTCGTTGATGGTGGTACGCACTTCATCGTAGGTATAGGCGAAGGTGTCGCGGTAGTCCTGCTTGAGCTGGAAGTGCTTCAGCAGGAGGTCGATGTCCGGGGCACGGTCGTCAAGCAGCGGCTGATTGATGATGGGCCGGAAAATGGCGATATTCTGCATTCTGCTGGACAGCAGCTGCATGGCGCCCAGAGCCACGGCGCGTTTGCCGGTGCGCGGGCCGGTGGCGGTGATATAGAGGGACCTCGTCATGATTGCCTCCTGAACTTGCCGGCGGCGGCAAGAGTTTTCGTTCGGCCGCGTCCGAAGACGGACGGCCTCTGGAGCAAAACGGGGCGCGGCGTTGTCGGCCGCGCCCCGCAGGCGTGTCAGCGTACACGCCCCGTCGCGTCAGGCGACGGAACGATCAGCCTAGTTGCTGCCGGGATGCGGCAGATCGGCCAGCTGCTTGTACAGCTTGTAACGCTCGCTGTAGGACTTGGCCAGTTCGTCCTTGAGCTTCTTGGAGATTTCGGGGGCCTTCTTGTCCAGGGCGGCGAAACGGGTTTCGCCGGCCATGAATTCCTGAATGCCTTCCTTGGGTTCCTTGCTGTCGAGCTGGAAGGGATTCTTGCCTTCCAGAGACAGATCGGGATTGAAGCGGTACAGGGGCCAGTAGCCGGTTTCCACGGCCAGCTTGCCTTCTTCCATGCTCTTGCCCATGCCCTTGCGGATGCCCTGGTTGATGCACGGCGCGTAGGCGATGATCAGCGAGGGACCCTTGTAGGCTTCGGCTTCGCGGAAGGCCTTGAGCACCTGCTGCTTGTCGGCGCCCATGGAGATGGAAGCCACGTACACATAGCCGTAGCTCATGGCCATGCGGCCGAGGTCCTTCTTGCCGATGCGCTTGCCCGCGGCGGCGAACTGGGCGATGGCGCCCAGCGGAGTGGCCTTGGAGGCCTGACCGCCGGTGTTCGAGTACACTTCGGTATCGAGCACGAGCACGTTGATGTCGTCGCCGGAAGCCAGCACGTGATCCAGACCGCCGTAACCGATGTCATAGGCCCAGCCGTCGCCGCCGAAGATCCACACGCTCTTCTTGGTGAAGAGGTCGGCCATTTCAGCCAGTTCGTGCGCGAGGCCGCAGTCAAGGGCGTGCACTTCGTCGAGCAGGCCCAGAACGTCTTCACCGAAGCGGCGGGAGCCTTCGGCGTCTTCCTTGTTGTCCAGCCAGCCCTGAAGAGCGGTCTTCAGTTCTTCGGAGAGGCCTTCCAGAGCGAGGGCCTTTTCCACGGCAAGAGCCAGACCGGCGCGGCGCTGCTTGTAGGCGAGGCCGAGACCGCAGCCGTATTCGGCGGCGTCTTCAAACAGGCTGTTGCCCCAGGCCGGGCCGAAGCCGTCCTTGTTGGTGGTGTACGGCGTGGTGGGCGAGGAAGCGCCCCAGATGGAGGAGCAGCCCGTGGCGTTGGCGATGATCATGCGCTCGCCGAACATCTGGGTCAGCACCTTCACGTAGGGGGTTTCGCCGCAGCCGGCGCAGGCGCCGGAGAACTCGTGCAGAGGCTGCTGGAGCTGCGAACCCTTGAGGGTGTCGCGCGCCATCAGATCGTCCTTCTGGCTGATGTTGGCTTCGGCGAAGGCCAGATTGGCTTTCTGCTCGTCGATCTGGGTTTCCAGGGGCTTCATCACCAGAGCGCGCTTTTCGGGCTTGGTGGGGCAGACTTCCGCACAGGAGCCGCAGCCGAGGCAGTCTTCGGCGTAGACCTGCATGCGGAACTTCAGGTCCTTGAGTTCCTTGCCCTTGGCGTCGGCGGTCACGAAGCTGGCCGGAGCGCCTTCCAGCTCTTCGGCGGTGGCGACCACGGGACGGATGGTGGCGTGGGGGCACACGAAGGAGCACTGGCAGCACTGGATGCAGTTTTCAGCGTTCCATTCGGGCACGTTGATGGCCACGCCGCGCTTTTCACAGGCGGCCGTGCCGAGGGGCATGAAGCCGGCGGGCTCCATGGCGGACACGGGCAGCTTGTCGCCGCGCTGGGCGAGGATGGGACGCACGTAGTCGGAAATGTAGCTGTCGTCGTCGCAATGGCAGACGACGGCGCCTTCGGTGGCGTCGGCCCAGGATTCGGGGTACTTGATTTCCGTCAGGGCGTCCATGCCCTTGTCAACCGCGGCGATGTTCATGTTGACGACCTTGTCGCCCTTCATGCCGTAGGTCTTCTTGATGGATTCCTTGAGCAGCTCGACGGCCTTCTGGAAGTCGATGACGTTGGCGAGCTTGAAGAAGGCGGTCTGCATGATCATGTTGATGCGGCCGCCAAGACCCACTTCCTGAGCCACCTTCACGGCGTCCACATTGTAGAACTTCAGGTGCTTGCGGGCGATGCTGCGCTTCATGGAAGCAGGCAGGTGCTTTTCCATGTCGGCCAGCGTCCAGTTGGAGTTCAGCACGAAGGTGCCGCCGTCCTTGATGCCGTCGAGCACGTCGTACTGGGTCACATAGGCGGCCTTGTGGCAGGCGATGTAGTCGGCGTGGGAGATCAGGTAGGAAGACTTGATCGGCTGCTTGCCAAAGCGCAGGTGCGACACGGTGAAGCCGCCGGACTTCTTGGAGTCGTAGGCGAAGTAGGCCTGGGCGTACATGTCGGTGTTGTCGCCGATGATCTTCACGGCCTGCTTGTTGGCGCCCACGGTGCCGTCGGCGCCAAGGCCGAAGAACTTGCACTGCACGGTGCCAGCGGGCACGGTGTCGATTTCCTCTTCCACGTCAAGGGAGAGGTTGGTCACGTCGTCGTTGATGCCCACGGTGAAGTGGTTCTTGGGCTGCAGGCCGAGCATGTTGTCGTAAATGGCCTTGGCCATGCCGGGCGTGAAGTCCTTGGAACCGAGGCCGTAGCGGCCGCCCACGATGGTCGGGGCTTCGCCCTTTTCCATGAAGGCCGTGCACACGTCCTGATACAGGGGTTCGCCGAGCGAGCCGGCTTCCTTGGTGCGGTCCAGAACGGTGATGGTGTTGGCCGTGGCGGGGATGGCCTGCAGCAGGTGTTCGGCCGAGAAGGGACGGAACAGATGCACTTTCACCAGACCGGTGCGCTGGCCCTGCTTGTTCAGGTAATCCACGGTTTCTTCGATGACTTCGCAGGAAGAACCCATGCTCACGATCACGCGGTCGGCTTCGGGGTGGCCCACATAGTCGAACAGGCGATGCTTGCGGCCGGTGATGGACGCCACCTTCTTCATGTTTTCCAGCACGATGGCCGGAATGGCGTCATAGTACAGGTTGCAGGCTTCGCGGTTCTGGAAATAGATGTCGGGGTTCTGGGCGGTGCCGCGGATATGCGGATGCTCGGGGTTCATGGCCATGGAGCGGAATTCGGCCACCTTTTCCCAGTTCACCAGGCCGCGGATGTCTTCGTAGTCGATGACTTCGATTTTCTGCACTTCGTGGGAGGTACGGAAGCCGTCGAAGAAGTGGCAGAAAGGCACGCTGGAATCAATGGCGGAGAGGTGCGCCACAAGGGCCATGTCCATGGCTTCCTGCACGGAGCTGGCGCAGAGGAAGGCGAAGCCCGTCTGACGGCAGGCCATGACGTCCTGATGGTCGCCGAAGATGGACAGGGCATGCGACGCCAGAGCGCGGGCGGACACATGGAAAACGCCGGGAAGCAGTTCGCCGGCGATCTTGTACATGTTCGGGATCATCAGCAGCAGGCCCTGAGAGGCCGTGAAGGTGCTGGTCAGGGCGCCGCCGGAAAGCATGCCGTGCACGGCGCCCGCGGCGCCGGCCTCGGACTGCATTTCACGGACGTTGACAGCCTGGCCCATCAGGTTCTTCACGCCCTTGGCGGCCATTTCGTCCATCACTTCGCCCATGACGGACGAAGGCGTGATGGGATAAATGGCGGCGGTATCGGACAGGGCGTAGGCAATATGCGCGGCGGCGTTATTGCCGTCCATGGTTTTCATATTCGCCATTGGATCCTCCTTGCGCGCCATGCGCGCTTGTTTTGCTGCAAGAGTCCACGCCGCAGAGCGGCAAATGCGCGCTCCGACGCGCGTCACGGACGGCATGAACGGTTGGGGAAGGCGAATCCGGCGGCGGGGCTTGCCCCGCGCGACGGCCTGTTGCGCCCTTCCCTGCGGCGATGGGGAGTTCTTAGCATAAAACTGATTGTTTGAACAGTCAGAAGGGAGCCATTCTGCCGGAAAAATTTTCCGCCCGCTGATCGGCCCCCTACCAAGAAGCGCAGAAAATGGCAACTACTTTGGGCCGTCGTATAAAACATTTTTCACATGCCAGGCGTATGACGGAAGCCGCCCGCCGTGCGCCGGCGCTCCGGGCGCGACGGGCTCCGGGGGGATTCCGCTCTCGCCCGCCAGCGGGCAGGAGGCGGATTCCGGGGAAGAAAGCGTTTGAGGGGGAGGAAAAGCTTTTTGCCGCAAGCAAAAGGCTTTTCCTCCCCCTCGGGAAACCTGCGTCCCGCAAGGCGTCGCTCGCGCCTTGCGGGTATCGACGGCGGAGAAGGGGCTTTCCCCCTTGCGAAACGCGGGAGGAAGCTACGGCTTCATTCCCATCTTGCTCACGGCCTGCATGCCGCCCTGGGAATTGACCACGTTGGTGATGCCGTGACGGGCAAGACCCAGCACCGTGTCATAGGCGCGCAGCCCCGTATTGCAGATGACGGCGATCTTGCGATCGCGCGGGATCTCGCCGATGCGGGCCTCCACGTCTTCCAGCGGAATGGAGTGCCATTCGGGGTGGACGGCCTGCACGGCTTCCCCGGCCTTGGCGGGACGGGCGTCGATGAAGAAGATGTGGTTCTCTTCGCGATGACGCCACAGGTCCATGAATTCTTCGGCCGTGACCGGCGTGAAACGGCCTTCCAGCACGTTTTCCGCCACGTTGCCGACCACGTTGATCACGTCCATGGCGGAGGCGAACGGCGGCGCGTAGGCGGCTTCAAGCGTGCAGATATCGGCCACGGTGGGCTTGCCGTGCTGCAGCAGGGCGGCCACCATGTCGGTGCGCGCCTTGAGGGAGTCGCCGTTTTCGCAGCCGCCCTGAATGCCCAGGACCCGACGGCTGCCCTTTTCCACCACAAGTTCAAGCGACATCATTTTCTTTTCGGGATAGAAATGCGCCTTGTCCAGCTGCTCCACGCTGACGGCAATGGCGTCGAACCCTTCCTTGCGCGCCCGCTCCACGGTCAGGCCCGCGCCGCAGAAGGACATGTCGAAGAGCTTCACCGCCCAGCTGCCCACGAAGCCGGGGAAGGTCTCGTCGCCGCCCGCCAGATTGCTGCCGATGATGCGGCCCTGACGGTTGGCCATGCTGCCCAGGGGCAGGTAGCCGGGCTTGCCGGTAACCAGATTCTTGATGGCCACGCAGTCGCCGCCCGCGTAAATGTCCGGGTCGGAAGTGCGCATGTGTTCGTCCACCATGATCGCCCCGAAAGGCGCCACGGCAAGACCGGCGTCCTTTGCCAGCTGCCCGTTGGGAATGAAGCCGGCGGCGAAGATCACGAGCTGCGCCGGAATTTCGCGCTTGTCCGTCACGACCTTCGCCACGGCGCCGCCCTCGCCTTCCAGACGCTCGACCTTTTCGGAAACAAGGACCTCGACGCCGTGGGCGCGGCAGTCCTGGGCGGCCATCTGCGCCATGCCGTGCGAAAGCACGCCGGGCAGAATCTGATCCATCATTTCCACCACGCGCACCTTGACGCCCCACATGTCGGCCAGCGCCACGGCGGCCTCAAGGCCGATGAAGCCGCCGCCCACGATGACGGCGTCCGTCACCTTGCCCGCCTGGCAGGCGGAGCGGATGGCGTCGGCGGCCTCAAGACGGGTCAGGGAAAGCACGTTGGCCAGATCGTGCCCGGGAACGGGAGGCATGCGCGGCGTCGCGCCCGTCGCCAGCACGAGCTTGTCGTAAGGCAGCTTTTCTTCCTTGCCGGTACGCAGATCCTTGACCAGCAGGGTCTTTGCGGCCCGATCGACGGCCAGCGCCCGCGTCCGGGTGCGGACGGTCAGGCCCTTCATGGCGCGGAAGAATTCCGGGTCCCGTATCGTATGATAGGGAGTGGAACGCAGATCGTCGATATTGTTGATTTCTCCGGAAACAAAGTACGGGATGCCGCAACCGCCGTAGGAAATGAATTCATTTTCATCCACAAGCGTAATTTCA
The DNA here is from genome assembly GCA_944324555.1 of uncultured Desulfovibrio sp. Taxonomy (GTDB): domain Bacteria; phylum Desulfobacterota; class Desulfovibrionia; order Desulfovibrionales; family Desulfovibrionaceae; genus Desulfovibrio. The sequence goes on along the minus strand of CALUWU010000130.1, from coordinate 14,546 downwards.
GCGTCGGGCATGAGCCGCTTGCAGCGGCAGGCCGCCTTGGGGCCGAGGGCGACGCCGCCGACAACCAGAATTTTCTTCGACATAACGACTGCTCCTTGGATGTTGCTGCAAAGAAAGGGCGAGGGGTTTCGCCGTTTCAAGGATCGCGCCCGAGGGCGCGGCCTTCCGAAAACTTCCTTCCCTCATACGCCCAGAAAAGGGTCTACGGCAACCTTCTGCGAAAAAGAATTTTTGTACGAACAAGAAAGGGAGCCAAAAGGCTCCCTTCCGCAATGTTGCGCCCGTCAGCGGCCGCGATACTGCCGCTTGTCGCCGACGCGAACGGTAATTCTTTCACGATCCATGTATTCAAGCAGGGCAATCAAGTACTTGCGCGACAGGCCCAGCAGGCTCTTGAGCCCGCCCACGTCCAGATCGTCGTGATCCGCAAACCAGGCGCGCACCTTTTCCAGCGCCTCGTCCACCGCCGCGCGCGAACAGTACAGGCCGTCCTTGAGACGCACGAGCCGCTTTTCCTCGCACAGCAGGCGCAGCACGGGCGCGGCCTGCTTTTCCGTCGCGCCGGCCTGCTCCAGCGCGTCCTTGAGGTTGGGCGGCGTCAGTCCGGCCTTGTCGTGAACCTCCAGCAGGGCGGCGCGCAGGCGTCCGGCGTCGCCGCCGAGGCTGACGCTGTGCGACGGAAGGCGCAGGCCGTCGCCCTCTTTGACAAGAAGCCCCTTTTTCTGCGCCAGCTCCAGCGCCTTCTGCGTCAGCCGCGGCGGCAAACCGGCGCTCCAGCCCGCGCAGACGGCCCCCTGGCTGACGGCGGGCTTGAGCGGCTCCCTGGCGTGGCACTGACCGGTTCTGGCCACGCAGGCGTCGATCAGCCGCTGCATGCCTTCGGCCGTTATCCAGGCCCGGCTTTCCTTGTCCCAGCACAGCGCGTCGCCGCGCGAAGCCATGTCCAGCAGGCGCTTGTGCAGCGGCGTCGCCGCAAGCCCCGTCAGGGCCTGCAGGCGCGGTTCGTCCGCTCCCGCGTCCCCCGCCAGCGCAAGGGCCGCCGCAATCAGATCCCCCGCCGTGCGCTCCGTCAGATAATCGGGCGCCGCCAGTTCCGGCAGGCGCTCAAGCAGGGCCAGCTTTTCGGCCCGGCGCGGATCGCGGGTTCGCAGCTCCGGCGGCAGGGGGCTGACGACGGTACCGCCCGCGACGGTACGCAGGGGCGAATAGGCGCGCAGCACGCAATGATCGCCGAACACGCCGACCATGTCCTCGGAAAAGCGCGCTTCGGCAAGGCAGCTTTCGCCGGGGGCAAGACGATCCCGGTCGAAAAAGCGCACCCGCGCCGCGCATTCGCGCGTGCCGTGGTGAAAATGCACTTCCGTCCGCTGCCGCAGCGGGCGGGGCGCCGAGGCGAGGCAGGAGAGACGGATCATCCAGCGGCGGGAAGGAAAGAGCGTGCCCGGACGGCACACGACGTCGCCGCGGCGAATGTCGTCCACTTCCACGCCCTGCACGTTCATGGCGCAGCGCCGCCCCGCGCGCACCACTTCGGCGGGCGCGCCGTGGCATTGCAGGCTGCGCGCCCGGCTGAGCGCGCCCTGCGGCAGGATGCAGACCTCCTCGCCGGCCTCCACCGCGCCGGAAGCCACGGTGCCGGTCACCACCGTGCCGTGCCCCTTGAGCGTGAACACGCGATCCACGGGCAGGCGGAAAATATCCGACCCCTCGCGCGCGGGCATCTTGCGGACGCTGTCAACGAGATATTTTTTCAGCGCGTCCACGCCCTGCCCCGTCGCGGCCGAGACGGGGAAGATGGGCGCGCCCTCCAGAAAGGTGCCGGCCGTGAACTGCCGCACGTCCTCCGTTACCAGCGCAAGCCAGTCTTCATCGACCATATCGATCTTGGTCAGCGCCACGAAACCGCGCCGGATGCCGAGCAGCGAGCAGATTTCCAGATGCTCGCGCGTCTGCGGCATGACGCCTTCGTCCGCGGCGATGACCAGCATCACGAAATCCACGCCGGACGCGCCGGCAACCATGTTCTTGACGAAGCGTTCATGTCCGGGAACGTCCACGATGCCGAGCCGCTCGCCGTCCGGCATGTCCACCCAGGCGAACCCCAGCTCGATGGTAATGCCGCGTCGCTTTTCCTCTTCAAGGCGATCGCAGTCGATGCCCGTCAGCGCCCGCACCAGGGACGTCTTGCCGTGATCGATATGTCCGGCCGTGCCCAAGACTACTGCCATGATTCCTCCGCCTGCGGAAAGTTTGAATGAATCGAGCGTTTCACCTTTGAAAAGGGCGAAACGCGAGGCGGCGGCGCCGCGCCGCCCGGCCCAAAGCGAGCGGAAAAACAGCGATTTTTCCGCGAAGCGACAGACCGAATGTTTGAAACGCAACGCGTTTCAAACTGAAATTGCTCTCGTGCCGGCGCGGCCGCCCCCGAGGAACGGGAGCCGCCCGGAACCCGGGGAAAGCTCGCGCGCCGGACCGGCAAAACGGCGCGATCCTTGTACGACAGAGATCGGGGCAATGCAACGACGGAACGTCACTGACGGTCCAGTACCCGCAGGGCCACCGCTTCGGCCAGATGCGGCAGGGCGATGGGAGCGGTTTCACCGCCGCCCGCGCGCGCCGTCTCCACGTCCGCGATGGTGCGCGCCAGCCGCAGCACGCGCGTATAGGCGCGCGCCGAAAGCCCCAGACGCCGCACGGCGCCTTCCATGAGCGCATGGCCGTCGGCGTCGAGCGCGCAGTAACGTTCGAGCAGCGCGCCGGACAGGTCGGCGTTGCAGCGGGCGGGCGTTCCGGCATAGCGCTCCCGCTGGAGGTTGCGCGCCGCGGTCACGCGCTCGCGGATGCTCGCCGAGGATTCGCCCTCGCCCTCGGCGCGCAGCGCCTCGTACGGCACGGCGGGCACCTCCACATGCACGTCGATGCGATCCAGCAGCGGGCCGGAAAGCTTCGCGCGATAGCGCTCCCGCTGATCCGGGCGGCAGGTGCAGGCATGCGCCGGATCGCCCAGATAGCCGCACGGACAGGGATTCATGGCCGCCGCCAGCATGCAGTCCGACGGGTAGACGACGCTCTGATTTGCCCGGGAAATGCAGACCTTTCCGTCCTCCAGCGGCTGACGCAACGACTCCAGCGCGCTCTTGCGGTATTCCGGCAGCTCGTCCAGAAAAAGCACGCCCCTGTGCGCCAGCGTCACCTCGCCGGGACGCGGCCACGATCCGCCGCCCGCCAGCGCCGCATCCGAGACGGTATGATGCGGGGAGCGGAAGGGACGCCGCGTCGCCAGCCCCTGCCCGGGCCGCAGCAGCCCCGCCACGCTGTAAATCTTGGTCACTTCGAGCGCCTCCTCGAAGTCCAGCGGCGGCAGGATGGTCGGCAGGCGCTGGGCCAGCATGCTCTTGCCGCTGCCGGGCGGGCCGATCAGCAGGATGTTGTGTCCGCCCGCCGCCGCGATTTCCAGCGCCCGCTTGGCGGCCTGCTGGCCCTTTACTTCCGCATAGTCCAGCGTCGCGTCCGCCGCTTCTTCCCGGGGCAGGGTCGGCGGCGTCGGCTCCAGCGCGAGTTCTCCGGCCAGAAAGGCGGCGCACTGCGCCAGCCCGGCGGGCGCGAAGACGGACAGGCCGCGCACCGCGGCGGCCTCCGCGGCGTTGCCCGGCGGCACGATAATGCCGCGCGCGCCCTGATCCCGCGCCAGAATGGCCAGCGGCAGAATCCCCGGAACCGGCTTGAGTTCCCCGGACAGCGACACTTCGCCGGCCATGAAATAGCCGTCCGTCGATTCCGGCGGCAGCAGCCCCGCCGCCGTCAGAAGCCCGGCCGCCAGCGGCAGGTCGTAGGCGGTGCCGTTCTTGCGGCGTCCGGCGGGCGCCAGATTGACCGTCACGCGGGCCGGAGGCAGACGAAAGGCCGCGGATCGCAGGGCGGAAAACACCCGTTCCCTGGCCTCGCGCACCGCCGTTTCCGCAAGGCCGACCATGCTGAACGCGGGCAAGCCCTGCCGCGTATAGTCCACCTCCAGCTCCACCGGATAGGCGTCCACCCCCTCTATTCCTCCGGACAACAGGCGTACGATCATTCCGCAGGCTCCTTTACGAATTCAGATAACGACACCCCCGCTCCCTGCCGGGCAGGCGGGCGCAAAATCTCCTGTCGCGGGCAATCGCCATGCGTCTCCTTGCAGCGTATTCCGGGGGGAAGGGAACCCCAATCCCTTCCCGGCGCGCTTTTTCAGGGAGACGCCGGGCATGCCGGCCAACATCATGGAATTGCCTGAGCCGCTTGCAGGAGCAACACGCCCGGACGCGGGAAGAAGCATTCCGCGCCTACGTCCTGCGCGTCAGGCTTTCCAGCCGCCTGGCGCGCGCCCCGCCGTAGCGCGCCCGCCAGAGCAGGCGGCGCGTCCCGCGCCGGGCGGCGTCCATGTAAAGAAAGACCACGGGCGTGGTATAGAGGGTCAGCAGCTGGCTCAGGAAAAGGCCGCCGACAATGGTCACGCCCAGGGGCTGACGGATCTCGGCGCCGTCCCCCTGTCCCAGAGCCAGCGGAATCGCGCCGAAAAGAGCCGCCGCCGTCGTCATCATGATGGGGCGGAAACGCAGGCGGCAGGCCGTGACAATGGCTTCTTCCGGCCGCTGTCCGCGCGTCCGCATGGCGTCGAGGGCAAAGTCGATCATCATGATGGCGTTCTTCTTGACGATGCCGCACAGCAGCAGCACCCCGATCAGGGCGATGACGCTGAATTCCATGCCGCACAGCAAGAGCGCCAGCAGCGCGCCGCCGCCGGCGCTGGGCAGCGTGGAAAGAATGGTCAGGGGGTGCGCCAGACTTTCGTACAGGATGCCCAGAACGATATAGAGCGCCGCCAGCGCCGCCAGAATCAGAATGACCTGATTCTGAAGCGTTTCGCTGAACATCTTCGCCGTGCCCTGAAAGCTGCCGACAACGGAAGAGGGCATGCCGATGCGGACCCGCGCCTCGTCGATAACGGCCTGCGCCTGCGACAGGGCGGCGCCGGGGGCAAGATTGAACGCCAGAGTCACGGCGGCGAACTGCCCCTGATGCGATACCGACAGCGGCGCGAAGCCCGACCCGACGCTGGCCACGCTCAGCAGCGGCACAAGCCCGTCCTTCCCGCGCAGATAGACCTTGCCCAGAGCGTCTTCCCCTTCCAGCCAGGAAGGAAGGAATTCCAGCACGACCCGATACTGATTCTTGTCGCGATACATGGTGGAAACCTGCCGCTGCCCGAAAGCGTTGTTGAGCGCGTCGTCCACATCCTGCATGACAAGCCCGAGCCGCGCCAGCGCGTCGCGATCCACGGTCAGCACCGTCTGGAGGCCGCGTTCCTCTATGTCGCTGTCCACGTCCTTGAGAAGGGGCGCGCTCATCAGGGCCTGCTGCAACTTTCTGCCCCAGAGGCGCAGGGCGTCGAGGTCGTCCGACTGCAAGGTATACTGATACTGGGAACGCGCGCTGCGGCCGCCCATCATGATGTCCTGCGCCGCCTGCAGGAATATCTGCAATCCCGGTTCGGAGGAAAGGCGCCCGCGCAGACGGGCGATGACCGCGTCCGCCGAAACCCCGCGTTCCTCCAGCGGCTTCAGCGCGATGAAGATGCCCCCGCCCCCGCGCGCGCCGGAAATATGCCCGGAAACCTGCTCCACCGCCGGATCGGAACGGATGATCTCCATGAGGCGCGGCAGCTTCTTTACAATGTTCTGGTACGAGGCGCTCTGATCGGCGCGCATGCCGCCCATGATGACGCCGGTATCCTGCTGCGGGAAAAAGCCCTTCGGGACGATGATATAGAGCCAGATATTCGCCGCCAGCACCAGAAAAAGGGAGAACAGCGCCAGGGCCCGATGGCGCAGCACGACGTCAAGGCTGCGCTCGTAGCCGCGCTGCATTCCCAGCAGCAGGCGCCCCCAGAGATCTCCCAGCCGGCGCCGCGCCCGGGCAAACCATCCGTCGCCGGAGGGCGCCTCCTTCAGGTCCTCATGCCGGAGCATGCGGGCGCACATCATGGGCGTCGTCGTCAGCGAAACAAGCATGGAAACAAGGACGGCGGTCGTCAGCACCACCGCGAATTCCCGGAACAGACGGCCGACAATGCCGCCCATGAAAAGAATGGGCGCGAACACGGCCACCAGCGAAATGGAAATGGAAACGACCGTAAAGCCCACTTCGCGCGCGCCGCGCAGGGCCGCCCGCAGGGGCGTTTCTCCCAGCTCCATGCGCCGCACGATATTTTCCAGCACCACAATGGCGTCGTCCACCACAAAGCCCGTGGCGATGGTCAGGGCCATGAGCGAAAGATTATCCAGCGAATAGCCGCAAAGATACATGACGCCGAAGGTGCCGATCAGCGAGACCGGCGCGGCCACGGCGGGAATGGCGGTCGCGCGTCCGTTCCGCAGGAAGAGAAAGACGACCAGAACCACCAGCCCCACGGAAATCATCAGGCTCTTTTCCACCTCGTGCAGCGAGGCGCGGATGGTCTGCGAACGATCCATCCGCAGGGAGAGGTCGGCGCTTTCCGGCAGCCAGGAGCGCAGCTGCGGCAGCATGCCCTTGATGCGATCCACGGTTTCAATGATATTGGCCCCGGGAGAACGAAAGATGATGAGCAGGATTGCCGGCTTGCCGTTGGCTACGGCCATGTTGCGCTCGTCCTGCGGGCCGTCGCGCACGACGGCGATATCGCCAAGGCGCACGGCGCCTTCTCCCTGCCAGGCGACAATCAGCCTCTTGTATTCCTCCGCCGTTGTCAGCTGATCCCCGGCGTCGACCAGCCAGGAATATTCGCCGTTGTCCAGCACGCCCTTGGGAAGATAGGCGTTGGCCCCGGAAATGGCCGAACGCACGTCCTCCATGTCAAGCCCCAGACGGTTGAGGGCGTCCGGGATGACGTCCACCCGCACGGCGGGCAGCGCGCCGCCGCCGACCGTCACCTCGCCCACGCCCTCAATCTGGGCAATCTTCTGGGCAAGCACCGTGGACGCCGCGTCGTAGAGCTGGGTTCGCGTCAGCGTGTCGGACGTGACCGAAAGAATCATGATGGGAGCGCCCGCCGGATTCACCTTGCGGTAACTGGGGTTGGAAGGCATGGACGGCAGGGTGGAACGCGCCGCGTTGATGGCGCCCTGCACGTCGCGGGCCGCGCCGTTGATATCGCGGTCAAGATCGAACTGCAAGGTTACGTTGGTCGATCCCAGACTGCTGCGCGACGTCATTTCCGTAATGCCCGCGATGCGCCCGAGCGCGCGCTCCAGAGGCGTGGCCACGGTGGCGGCCATGGTTTCCGGCCCGGCCCCCGGCATGGAGGCGCGCACCACGACCACCGGCATGTCCACCTGCGGCAGGGGCGCCACGGGCAGCAGCGCGAAGGCGACCAGCCCGGACAGCGTGACGGCCAGCGTCAGCAGGGTTGTGGCCACGGGGCGCCGGATAAAGGGCGCGGACAGGTTCAGCGGCAGGAACTCCGGCCCGAAGCGCCTGCGCCGTTCCCCGGTTCGCCCGCTCATGCGCGAACCTCCTCGCCGTCGGCGCGCCGGCGGAAGCGCCGCGCCAGCCGCTCAAACCAGAGATAGACGACGGGCGTGGTAAAGAGGGTCAGCGCCTGACTGAAAATCAGCCCGCCCGCCATGGTCACGCCAAGGGGACGACGCAGCTCGGCGCCCATGCCCCAGCCGATCATCAGCGGCAGCGCCCCCAGCAGGGCCGCCATGGTGGTCATGAGAATGGGACGCAGGCGCAGCAGGCAGGCCTGCCGTATGGCCTCTTCCGGGCTCTTGCCTTCCGCCCGCTCGGCCTCCAGCGCGAAGTCGATCATCATGATGGCGTTCTTCTTGACAATGCCGATCAGCAGGATGATGCCGATAATGCCCACCACGCCCAGTTCCATGTCGCAGGCGATCAGGGCCAGCAGCGCGCCGACGCCCGCCGACGGCAGCGTGGAAAGAATGGTCACGGGATGGACGTAGCTTTCATAAAGCACGCCGAGCACGATGTACATGGTGACGACGGCCGCAAGGATCAGCCAGACCTGATTGTCGGTGGACGACATGAAGGCGCGGGCCGCGCCCTGAAACTGGGTGCGCAGGGACGCGGGGAGCCCCGCCTCCGCCTCGGCTTCCAGCACGGCGTCGACGGCCGCGCCCAGCGAGGAATCCCCGGCCACGTTGAACGACAGCGTGGCCACGGGGAACTGCCCCTGCCGCGCCACGGAAAGATGCGTGGCCCGTTCCGAGGCGCGGGCCACGGCCGTCAGCGGCACGGGCTGATCCCCCGTGCCCCGGACATGGATATTTTCCAGCGCGTCCGGCCCGTTGCGGAATACCGGCGCGCTTTCCAGAACGACCTTGTACTGGTTCGTCTGGGTAAAGATGGTGGAAATCAGCCGCTGCCCGAGGGCGTCGTACAGGGCGTTGTCGATATCGCTCATGCTGATCCCGTAGCGCGAGGCCGCGTCGCGATCGATGTCGATCCAGACGGCCCGCCCCCTGGCCTGCATGTCGGAAGCCGCATGTTCCAGTTCGGGCCGGGCGCGCAGGGCCTGAAGAAGGCGCGGTTCCCATTCTTCCAGCTGTTCGCGGCTCAGCGCCTCCAGCGTGAACTGGTACTGGGTGCGGGAAACGCGATCCTCGATGGTGAGATCCTGCACAGGCTGCATGTAAAGCCGCTGCCCGGGAATCTCGTCGGCCCGCGCCATGATGCGCCGGGCAATTTCCGGCGCTCTGGCGTCGCGCTCCGAAAGGTCTTTCAGATTGACGGTCAGCCGCGAGGTGCCCAGACTGGGATTTATGCCGTCCACGCCCACGAAGAAGGCCACGCTTTCCACGGCCGGGTCCGCCATGATGACGTCGGCCAGCTCCCGCTGGCGTCGCGTCATGGCGGCGAAGGAGCTGTCCTGCGGCGCTTCGGCAATACCCTGAAGCACGCCCGTGTCCTGCGTAGGGAAAAAGCCCTTGGGCGTGACGATATACAGGCCGATCGTCAGCAGCAGGGTTCCGCCCGCCGCCGCCAGCACAAGCCCCTGTCGGGCCAGCACCGCGTCCAGCGCCCGTTCATACCAGCGCAGCAGACGCTCGAAAAACGCGCCGTGCCCCCCGGACCTTCCGTGTTCCCGCCGCAGCATGACGGCGCAGAGCATGGGCGTCAGGCTCAGGGAAATCGCCGCCGAAATAAGGATGGTGACGGCCAGCGTCACGGCGAATTCCCGAAAGAGCCGCCCGGCCACGTCGCCCATGAACAGCAGGGGAATCAGCACGGCCACAAGGGACAGCGTGAGGGAAATGATGGTGAAACCAATCTGCCCCGCCCCCTGAAGGGCGGCCTGAAGGGGCTTCATGCCCTCCTCAAGGTAGCGGGAAATATTCTCGATCACCACGATGGCGTCGTCCACCACGAAACCGGAAGCGATGACCAGCGCCATGAGGGTGAGATTGTTGAGCGAATAGCCCGCAAGGTACATGACGCCCAGCGATCCCACCAGCGACAGGGGCACGGCCAGCGCGGGAATGACCGTGGCCTGCGCGTTCCGCAGAAAGAGCCAGATGACCGCGATGACCAGCGCGATGGCCAGCGCCAGCTCCAGCTGCACATCGTGCACCGTGGCGCGAATGGTCACGGTGCGATCCGTCACGGTAATGATTTCCACATTGCCGGGCAGGGTCTGGCGGATGCGCGGCACAAGCTCGTTGACGCTGTCCGCCACCTCGATGACGTTCGCCCCCGGCTGCCGTTGCACCGAAAGCACGATGGCCGGGCGAAAGGCCTGCCCGCCCCCCGCCACATAAGCGGCAAGACGCGCGTTTTCCGCGCCTTCCACCACCTCGGCCACATCCTGAAGACGCAGGGGCGCCCCGTTCCTGTAGCCGATGACGGTACGGGCGTATTCCTCGGCGGAGGCCAGCTGATCGTTGGCGTCAATGGTGCTGGCGCGCTCCTTGCCGTCAAAGCTGCCCTTGGCGTCGTTGACGTTGGCGGAATCCACGGCGGAGCGCACGTCCGCCAGCGTCAGCCCGGCGGAGGCCAGCGCCCGGGGGTTGACCCGGATTCGCACGGCGGGACGCTGCCCGCCCGACAGCGTTACCAGCCCCACGCCCGGCAGCTGCGATATCTTCTGCGCCAGCCGCGTGTCCACAAGGTCCTCGAGGCGCGTCAGGGGCATGGCGTCGCTGACGACCGCCAGCGTCATGATGGGCGGGTCCGCGGGATTGACCTTGCTGTAGACCGGCGGATTCGGCAAATCCCGCGGCAGCAGGCTGTCCGCCGCGTTGATGGCGGCCTGCACTTCCTGCTCCGCCACGTCCAGCGGCACGGACAAGTCAAATTGCAGCGTAACGACGGACGCCCCCGCCGACGACAACGACGACATCTGCACAAGGCCGGACATGGAGCCGAACTGCCGTTCAAGCGGCGCCGTCACGACGGCGGCCATGACGTCGGGCGACGCGCCGGGGTAGAAGGTCTGCACCTGCATGGTGGGATAGTCAATCTGGGGCAGGGCGGCAATGGGAAGATACCGGTAGGCCAGCAGTCCCGACAGCAGCAGCGCCGCCATGAGAAGGGACGTCGCAATGGGACGGAGAATAAAGATGCGCGATATGTTCATGGAAGGCGGTTCAGCATGGTAAACGCCCGGACGGCGCGCCCGGGAGCAGGTCAAGGTCCGGCTCCTCCATCGCCGAAGGAGCTTTCGTCATCCGGGACCGGGAAAAGGCGCCCGCCCGAAAAAGGCTCGCGCCCGGAAAACGAAGGAGTGCTTCCCGCCCGCGGGGCGGGGAAAAGAGCCGGAGGCAAAAGAAAAGAATATCTCTTGCGCGCGGAAAAAGGATTTCTTTCAGTCTTTCAGAAAAGGCGCGCGGGAGCAATCGAAAGACGCCCCTTTCGCGCGCGGGACGCCGCGCGGCAACGGCGTCCCGCCTTTTTCAAAGGCAAAACGCTCTAAAATTCCAGACAAAGCCCCACGGGGCAATGATCCGAACCGTAAACGTCCGATGCGATCCAGGCGTCCGCCACGTTGGACCGCAGTTCCTCGGAAACAAAAAAGTAATCGATGCGCCAGCCGATGTTCCTTTCACGCGCCCGCGTCTTGTACGACCACCACGAATAACACCCCGGCTCGTCGCCGTGGCGCAGGCGGAACGTGTCGATATAGCCAAGCGCCGTAAAGCGATCCAGAAAGGCGCGCTCCTCGGGCAGGAAACCGGTATTGGCCGTATTCTGCCTTGGTCTGGCGAGGTCTATCTCCCGGTGGGCGATGTTGAAGTCGCCGCAGACCACCACGGGCTTGCTCCTGCGGCATTCCTCCGCATACCGTACGAAGGCTTCAAAATACCCCATCTTGTACGGCACGCGCTTGAACCGGCCCGTGGGCTTTCCGTTCTCGTCCAGTTCTTCCGCCCCGCCGTTAGGAAAATACCCGTTGAAGAAATGATATTCCTCAAATTCAAGATGCAGCAGACGCCCCTCGCCCTGCCATTCGGTTTCCGGCAGCTCGCGCCGCACGAAAAGCGGCTTCCGGCGGCTGAACACGGCCACGCCGGAATACCCCTTCCTGACGACGCTCGAAGCCCACTCGCTGTGCCAGCCCTCCGGCCGCGCCAGCCCGGGATCAAGCTGCTCCGGCGTCGCCTTGGTTTCCTGCAAGGCAAAGACGTCCGCGCCGGATTCTTGAAACCAGCGCCAGTCCTCCTTGGCGGAGACGGCGCGCAATCCGTTTACATTCCAGGAAACAAGAGTGTGACGCATAACCATTCCTCTCAGAGTTCCGCACAGAACATAGCCGAGGCCGCAGGGGAGAGCAAGGCGTTCCGTTGCGGTACGGCGTCTTTTCTGCTACGCTGCATGGCGCGTAGGAACACAATTTTTTACAGGAGTTCAGCGCATGGACTTTTTGCCTATCCGTCGCGCCATTCTGAGCGTGACCGACAAGACGGGTCTTGTGGACTTCGCCTCCTTTCTTGTGGAACGCAAGGTGGAACTCGTTTCCACCGGCGGCACGCAGAAGGCGCTTGAAAAGGCGGGCCTGCCTGTAACGGCCGTCAGCACCGTCACGGGATTCCCCGAAATCCTGGGCGGCCGCGTCAAGACGCTGCATCCCAAGATTCACGCGGGCATTCTCTGCAACAAGGATAATCCCGAACACCTGCAGACCATCGCCGACAAGGGCATTCTTCCCTTCGATCTTGTCTGCGTCAACCTGTACGACTTCGCCGGGGCCGTGGAACGCAAGCTCTCGCTGGAACAGGCCGTGGAGGAAATCGATATCGGCGGCCCCTGCATGATTCGCGCCGCCGCCAAAAACTTCCACAGCGTGCTGGTGCTGCCCTCCGTCCAGTGGTACGAAGCCGCCAGACAGGAAATGCTCGCCCACGACATGCGCGTCGGCCTGCCCTTCCGTCAGCTCATGGCGTCGCGGGCCTTTGAGGCCACTTCGCGCTACGACGCCCTGATCTGCTCCTACATCCGCCCAGGAGACTAGTATTTCCCGCCTCGAAGGAAATCTTCAGGGCCTGAAGCCCAGTCAGACAAAGGGCTTGCAGCGCCTGCTCAATCGTCGCTTCCCGGAAGGGGACGTCTATACGCTTGAGCAGGCGCGCGAGCTTGCTCTTCTGTCGCGCGCCGTGGGCCGGCAAATCGGCCTGCTCATCAACCGGCGCGGCCGCGTGGAAATGGTCGTCGTGGGCGAACCCGGCGGCCTGCTCATTCCAGAACTGCCGCGCAGCCGCGTGGGCGCCGAACGTCTGCGCGGCCTGCGCCTGCTGCACACGCACCTGACGCCCGATCTCCTCAGTCAGGAAGACCTGATGGACATGCTCTTCCTGCGTCTCGACGCCGTGATCGCGCTCACCGTCAACCCCTTCGGCGATCCCGTCCAGTGGCAGGCCGCCCACCTGCTGCCCGGCTCCGGCGGCGCGCCCTACCGCGTCGATCCGCCGCAGCCCTGGGAGCGTACAACCGCCCACCTTACCGCCACGGCGGAAGCCCTTGAGGAAGAGCTTGCCCGCGCGGGCAGCGACGCCCGCGACGCCTCCGACGCGCCCCGCGCCCTGCTCGTTTCCGTCTCGAACCTGCCCCGCGTCCAGCAGGAACGCCACCTCGACGAACTCGCCGAACTCGCCCGGACGGCGGGACTCGACGTCGCCGGACGCATGGTGCAGCGCGTCGCCCAGGTCAACCCCAAATTCATCATGGGCAAGGGCAAGATGGCCGAGCTCGAAGTGCTGGCCCTGCAACACCGCGCGGGAATCCTCGTCTTCGACGGCGAACTGGCCCCGGCCCAGCTCCATAATCTTGCCGACATAACCGAACGCAAGGTGCTCGACCGCACCCAGCTCATTCTCGATATCTTCGCCCAGCACGCCGTCACCAGCGCGGGGAAACTACAGGTCGAACTGGCGCAGCTGCGCTATACCCAGCCCCGGCTCACCGGAAAGAACCGCGCCATGGACAGGCTCATGGGCGGCATCGGCGGTCGCGGCCCCGGCGAAACAAAACTCGAAACCGACCGCCGCCGCATTCGCGAACGCATGGCCCGCCTCCGCAAGGAGCTGGACCGTCTCCGCAGGCAGCGCGCCTTCACCCGCGGCCGTCGCACCCGTCAGGGCATCCCCCTCGCCGCCCTCGTCGGCTATACCAACGCCGGCAAGTCCACCCTGCTCAACAACCTTACCCGCTCGGACGTGACGGCGGAAAACAAGCTCTTTGCCACCCTCGATCCCACGACCCGCCGTCTCCGCTTTCCCGCGGAGCGCGAAATCATCCTCGCCGATACCGTGGGCTTCATCCGCAATCTGCCCCGCGAGCTCATGGACGCCTTCCGCGCGACCCTCGAAGAACTCGACGCCGCCGACGTGCTCGTCCATGTGGCCGACGCCTCGCACCCCGACCTGCTCCTCCAGATGGAATCCGTCGAAACCATCCTCGAAGAGCTGGAGCTCCACCAGCGCCCCCGTCTGCTCGTGCTCAACAAATGGGACAAGCTCCCCGCCCCCGCGCGCGCGGAACTCCACGACGCCTTCCCCAACGCCCTCGGCATCTCCGCCCTTTCCGGCGACGGCCTCGACGCCCTGCTCCGCCGTCTGGAGGAAATGCTCCTCCGCCCCCATCCCCTCGCCATCCCCGTCTTCCCCGACGACGATACGCCCCCGCAACTTCAGTAAGAATTTACCGGGGGGAAGGGGGAACCCCTTTTGGAAAAGGGGTTCCCCCTCCCCCCCAAGCCCCCCATCCCTCTCCCGAAAACTTTTCTTCAGGTCAACAAGCCGCCCGGAGCCGCAAGCGCTTTCCATCCATCCGCCGTCCCCCGGCAATACAAGCGTCTTTCCCAAAAAATTTCCGGGGGGAAGGGAGATCCCCTTTTGAAAAAGGGGGTCTCCCTTCCCCCCAAGCCCCCCATCCCTCTCCCGAAAACTTTTCTTCAGGTGAACAAGCCGCCCGGAGCCGCAAGCGCTTTCTATCCATGCGCCGTGCACCGGCAATAAAAGCGTCTTTCCCACAAGATTTCCGCGCCCTACCCATGCAATCCGCCACAAGCAACACCA
>CALUWU010000129.1 GCA_944324555.1 uncultured Desulfovibrio sp. | reverse complement strand
GTGCAGGTGGCGGCGATGATGTGCGTGAGCCGTTCCGCTTCCATGCCGCTCCGGGCAAGCGTCTTGCGCGCGGCCTCAAGGGCCAGATCGGAAGCGTTCTGCTCCGCGCTCAGTTTGTGCCGGCGCTTGATTCCGGTGCGGGTGGTGATCCATTCGTCGTCGGTATCGACCATGGCGGTCAGATCGTCGTTGGTCAGCACGGCGTCGGGAACATAACCGCACAGGGCATGGATATAGCAATTGATCTTCATGAGGCTTCCGTCGGTTAGAGCAATTTCAGTTTGCAACGCTGGGCGTCGCAAACCATACGGCCTGTCGTTTCGCGGAAAAAAACGCCGTTTTTTCCGCCCGCTTCCGGCCGGGCGGCGCCGTGCCGCCGCCTTGCGTCATTCCCTTTTCAGGGGGAAAACGCTCTAGATGGCGCGGGAGAAGCGCGTCAGCTCCTCGTTGGCCAGAATGGTTTCGGCAAGACGATTGTTGGTGCCCTTGCGCACGAAGGTGCCGCCCATCTTGATGGCGTTGGTCATGGCGCGGGCATTGGAGCGGCCGTGACAGACGATGGCCAGACTTTGCAGGCCCAGCAGCGGCGCTCCGCCTATCTCGGCGTAGTCGATGGTCTTGGCGAACTTTTTGAAGGCTCCCTTGGCCAGCAGGCCGCCCAGGCTCGGCAAAAGGCCCGACGTGAAGACCCGCTTGAGCATGTGAATGAGCGATGAGGCAAGCCCTTCGCTCATCTTGACGACGATATTGCCCACAAAGCCGTCGCAGACCACCACATCCACATCGCCGGTGAAGATGTCCCGGCCTTCGGCATTGCCGATGAAGTTGAGGTTCTGCGCCATCTTCAGCAGCTCATAGGCTTCCTTGACCTGACTGTTGCCCTTGCCTTCCTCCTCGCCGATGCTCAGCAGGCTGACGCGCGGCGAGGCGTACCCCAGCAGATCGCGGGCGAAGGCGTCGCCCATGAGGCCGAACTGAAAGAGGTGGTACGGGCGGCAATCGACGTTGGCGCCCGCGTCAAGCACGACGACGGGGTCCTTTTCCGTCGGCAGCAGCGCGGCAAGGGCGGGGCGCTCCACGCCGGGCAGGCGCCCCATGATGAACATGCCGCAAGCCACCGTCGCGCCGGAATGCCCGGCGCTGACCACGCCGTCGGCCTCGCCGTCCTTTACCAGGCGGCAGGCCACCTGGATCGAGGCGTTTTTCTTGCGGCGCAGAATATCGGACGGTTTTTCATTCATGTGCACCACATCGTCGGCGTGGACAATGTCGAAATGAACGCCGGCCAGATTGAGTCTGGCCAGTTCGGCCTCCAGCTTGGGGGTATTGCCCACAAGCCGGACGTGCAGATCGTGGAGCCGGGCAGCCTCGATGGCTCCCGGCACCACCACGGCGGGGCCGAAGTCCCCGCCCATGGCGTCCACGGCGATGATGGGGCGCGTACTCATTACTCGGCGTCGGTTTTGGTCACCACCTGACGACCCTTGTAGCTGCCGCAGCTGGGGCACACGCTGTGGGGCACGGTGGGTTCGCCGCAGGAGCAGTAGATGACGGCGGG
Source organism: uncultured Desulfovibrio sp. (assembly GCA_944324555.1). Lineage (GTDB taxonomy): Bacteria > Desulfobacterota > Desulfovibrionia > Desulfovibrionales > Desulfovibrionaceae > Desulfovibrio. Next base: position 3,765 of record CALUWU010000129.1, on the reverse strand, counting down.
CACGGCCACGCGGTCATGGGAGCGGCGCATACCCTTGCGGGAACGGGACTTTTTATTCTGCTGAACGGCCATTGCATATTCTCCTTTTCCGAATGCGGAAGCTGTAATCGTTGGAAGCCCCCGGCGGGGCTGCGTGAGACGAAGATGCGTAGCAGATTTTACAGCAAATGTCTAGGGTCTGTCTTCGGGCATTTTTCCCTGCGCCTACTGGCGGTTGAGCTTCAGGCCGCGCAGCACGGCCAGGCGCGGATCGCCCTCGTCGCGGGCGCAGGCGCACATGCCCTCGTTCAGGTTGGCGCCGCATTCGGGGCACAGGCCCTTGCAGTCGGGGCGGCAAAGCGGGTTGGGCGGCAGGGCCAGCACGAATTGTTCCCAGGCAATGGCCGCGACGTCAAGATAAAGAGCGCCCTTTTCCTCGACAATGCGGCTTTCGCCGTCGGCTTCGGCGTCGCCGGAAGGGGCTTCTTCAAAATCTTCAAATTTTTCTTCAAGATGCACGGTCATGGGTTCGGCGCAGCGGTTGCACGGCACCGTCGCGTCGCCCGAAAGCGTCCCGCGCACAAGGTATCCGTCTTCCAGCGGCATGACCTGCACGTCGGCGACAAGGGGGCTGGTAATGCGGCAGTCCATGCCGAATTCCGCCAGAGGGCCGGTCCAGAGCGTCTGATCGTCAAGGTGCAGGGTTATTCCTTCCGGGGGAAGCGCGCCGAGAGGAATGCGGGTGTCGGACATGAATCAACCTCATGCTGCGGAGAGAGCATCTCCGGGAATGGTTTGCCGCCGGGAAGTCCCGTCGGGACGTTTTCCGGCAGCGCGTCTCCTTTCGGCTTTACGTTGGGGGACGGATGCTGTCAAGTCGCCTCAGCGATGCGCGAAAAGCAGCAGCAGGGCCATGCCCACAAAGATGACCCCGGCGCAGCGATGCAGAAGTATCTGAGCCTGTTGCGACTTGTTGAAGCGGGCCGCAATGGCGCCGCCCGCCAGCGCGACGCCAGAAAAGACCAGCAGGGTCGCCAGCATGAAGATACCGCCGAAAATCCCCGCCTGCGCGGCGACGCTTCCGCGTGCGGGATCGCAGAACTGGGGCAGGAACGCCAGAAAGAACAGCGTTACCTTGGGATTGGTCACATTCATGATCACCCCGCGCCGGTACAACGCCCCGTAGCCGATGAAATCCGTCTTTCCCGTGCCGGAAAGCACCGCTCCCGCCCGGAACGACAGCCAGGCCAGATAAAGCAGATAGGCCGCGCCCGCCACTTTCAGCGCCGTAAAGGCCGCGGCGGACGTCTGAAAGAGTACGGCGACCCCCAGCGCTACGGCCGTCGTGTGCGCGACAAGCCCCGACGCCAGCCCCAGCGTGGTGCAGACGCCCGCCCGCGCGCCGTACAGCGCCGACTGGGAAAGAACAAAGAGAATGTCGGGACCGGGAGCCAGAGCCAGAATCACCGCCGAGCCGAAAAAGGCCAGCGCCACGTCAAAAGGTACCATGCTGCAAAAACCTGCGTATCAATCTCGGGAGCGGGAAAGGCCCGGCTCATCGGGGCCGGGCATGGCGTACAGGGCCGCTACTTTTCTGTCGCGCGGCAATTTCTTGATTTTCGCCTCCAGCGAAAGGGCAGTTCCCTTGTCGCCGCAGGCGCGGCAGCCCACCAGACGCACGGGACGGCGGCCGCGCGTGTAGCGTCCGCCGCCGGACAGCTCTCCGTTGTGCTGCCGGACGCGGCGCGCCGGCAGGGTCGTGACGCCGCAGTAAAGGCTGTCGTCCGCGCAGCGGACTATGTACACAAAGTAAAAGGACATGAACAAGGGTTCCCCGGGGCGGCGCGCCGCCTCCCCGCGAACAGGGCGCGTCAGCGGAAACCGCCGGAGAGCCAGCCCGCAAGCAGGAAGGACAACGCCCAGTTGCCGACGCGCCACGGCCAGGGGTTCACGGATTTGCCCTCGGCCATGCGGCGAACAAGCTGCACGGTGCTGAACGCCGCGCCCACGGCGTAAAAAAAGAGAAATCCCAGACCGGCAAGAAAGCCGAAACGGAAAAGAACGACAAAAAGCAGAAAAAGGGTCACCGCCGGCGCGTACCGCGACGCGACGTCAAAGCCCCCCATTCCCCCCATGCCGCCGCGCATGGAAGTCCAGTTCCACGCGGTCGATCGGAACGTCGCCCCCTCCCGCCGTTCGCCGGAAGAGGAACCGCTCCGATATTCCTCATGGATGACCTCGGCTTCATAAACCTTTTCTCCGTCCTTCCCTTCGTCTCTGGACGGGAGATGCGAATGCTGATCAGACATGGCGTCTCCTTGCTGCGAAAGATGGCTTGGTCTTTTACCATAACGTCAGGGCGCGGGAAAAACAATGGCCCGCCCCCGCGCTTCTTGCATCCGGCCCGGGGGCGCGGTACAACCGCAGGGCGGGCCGGAGCCCGCAAGGAGTTGCTTCATGAAAAAGATGACCATGACCGCCCGTCTGGCGGCGGGCGCCGCGCTGGTCGCGCTGCTTGCGGGCGCGCCCCTGTCCGCTCAGGCCGCGGACCCGGCGGCGCAGCTGCGCGAAGCCGTGACGGCTTACAACATCGGCAAGTACAAGAGAACGCTGGAACTGGCGCACCCGCTGGCCCAGAACGGCGATACGCAGGCGCAGGTTCTGATCGGGCGCTGCTATGAAAACGGTCTCGGCGTGCCCCAGAACTTTGAAACCGCCGCCAAATGGTATCAGCTGGCCGCCGAAAACGGCAACGCCGAGGCGCAAATGCTCATTGCCTACGCCTGCGAGGCCGGCGTCGGCGTGCCCAAGGACCCCCAGGCCGCCGTGCGCTGGATAGAACTCGCCGCCAATAACGGCAGCGCCGAAGCCGAATTCGCTCTTTCCCAGCGCTATATCAAGGGCGACGTCCTGCCCAAGGATCACAAGCTCAGCTTCCAGTGGGCCCTCAAGGCCGCAAAGCAGGGCAACCCGCAAGCCCAGCGCTATGTGGCCGCCTGCTACGAGTTCGGCGTGGGCGTGACGGAAAACCTTGAAACCGCGGAAAAGTGGTACGCCAAGGCCGCCGCCCAGGGCCTCGAACGCGACGGAAACATCTTCACCCGCACCCTCAAGGAACGTCAGTAACCGGCCGCCATCCCCGGCAGGTCGGGGGGGGGTGAGAGATTTCCGGGGGGAAGGGGAACCCTTTCGCTAGCGCGCAAAGGGTTCCCCTTCCCCCCAGACCCCCCAACCCCTCCCAAACGCGCTTTATTCAGGTCGTCGTACAGCGCGGATGCGCGTCCGTTCGTCTCCCGCGTCGCCGTCCCCCGGCAAGGCCGGGACGGGGCTTGATAGATTTTTGGGGGGGGGAACCCTCTCGCTTGCGCGCAAAGCGTTCTCCTTTCCCTCAGTTCCCCAACCCCTCCCAAACGCGCTTTATTCAGGTCGTCGTACAGCGCGGATGCGCGTCCGCCGTCTCTCGCGTCGCCGTCCCCCGGCAAGGCCGGGCGGGGGTGATAGATTTCCGGGGGGCGTGTTTATGGAGATGTTACAACTTACTAAAGAAGTAGGGAATATGGGAGCGTGTTGTCTTTGAAAAAGGCGAAACGCAAGGCGCGTAGTACAGTGTCGCCCGCCAAAAGAGAGCGGAAAAAATGAACTTTTTCAGCGACACGACAGGCCGTATGGTTTGAAACGCAAAGTGTTTCAAACTGAAAAATGCTTAAACTGAAAAAGCGCGCTGGGGAAGGGATGGGGGGCTTGGGGGGAAGGGAAACCCCTCTCGCGCTAGCAGAGGGGTTTCCC
>CALUWU010000128.1 GCA_944324555.1 uncultured Desulfovibrio sp. | reverse complement strand
GGTATCCGTCACTTCAAGGACGAGGCTCAGGGGAATGTCGATATCCAGCGGATTACCCTTGTAGAGCAGGACGCGGCACTGCTGGCCGTCCTTGAGGAAGCCTTCCTTGCCGGCGGTGGTTTCCACGGAAATCTGGAGCTGTTCGTAGGTCGTCATGTCCATGAAGATCAGCTCGTCGTCCTGACGGTAAAGATACTGCATGTCGCGGCTTTCCATGTCGGGCTTGCCCACCTTTTCGCCGGAGCGGAAGGTGATGTCCTGCATGCGGCCGGTAAGGATGTTCCGCAGCTTGGTGCGCACCATGGCGCCGCCCTTGCCGGGCTTGAAGTGCTGAAAGTCGACAATTTCGTAGGGAATGCCGTCAACTTCGATTTTGAGGCCTTTGCGAAAGTCGGTCGTCGAATACATGGTTCCTCCTGGGAGCGTTTCCCGATGGGACGCGCCGGCGCGCTCAACGGGACGGAGCGTCTTCGGGCGCGTTCCCTGTCCGCGGCTTCCCGCGCCGACGGGGGCGCGACAGGGCGCGGCGGGCGCAATTGTCAGATTAAGAATTTTGCATTATGGAAAAAATGCGAGGCTTGTCAAGCCTGAAATTCAAGTTTTACTTGAGGTTTTTATGAATCCTACCCTTACGCTGGAAACCACCGCCTACACGCTGGCGCAGATTCCCGATACAGACGCGGCGCAGATTGCGCTGGCCGGACGCTCCAACGTGGGCAAGTCCTCGCTTGTCAACGCGCTGGCCGGACGGCGCAAGCTGGCCAAGGTCAGTTCCGTGCCCGGCAAGACGCGATCCATCAATTTTTACCGGGCCGAGCCCTTCGGCTTTTATCTTGTGGATCTGCCCGGCTACGGCTATGCGCGGGCCAGCCATGAGGAAAGGCGCGCCTGGGGAACGCTTCTGCAAAAATATCTGGCGGATAACGAGCGTCTGAAGGCCCTCGTTCTGCTGCTCGACAGCCGGCTGCCGCCGCAACGGCTCGATCTCGATCTGGCCTCGTTCGCGCGCCGGTGCGGGCTGCCCATCCTGCCCGTGCTGACCAAGGCGGACAAGTGCAAGCAGCGCGAGCGGGCCATGCGCGCCGCCGAATGGAGGGATATTGTGGGCGTCATGCCCATTGTGACGTCGGCGGAGAAAAAGCTCGGCGTGGCCGCGCTCTGGGAGGCGCTGGCACGGGCCGCCGGCGCGACGGAAGCGGCGGACGCGGAGACGGACGCCGCCGAAGGAGCCTAGCTCATGAAGACCATCGGCTAGAGCGTTTCATCTTCCTTTGCTACCGCCTTGTCAACGAGACGCCGGCGGCGCGTCTCGGCGGCCTGCATTCGGCGAAAATCCTGTCGTACAGCGTGGGCTTCTCCCCGGCCGGGGTGGCGCGGGCATGAGAAAGCCAAAGACCCCTCTCCTGTTCGCGAACAGGAGAGGGGTCTTTCTTTGGGCGGACGCCGGTCGCGCTTACTCTGAATCCTGTTCCCCCTTGGGGTCCATGTGGATGGTAATGCGTCCGAGAACGGGCAGCAGGCCGCGCAGGGCGCGTTCCAGCCGCAGGGTGACGGTATGCGCTTCACGCACGGAAAGGCCCGAAGCGATTTCGCAATGGAAGGAGAGGCATGGGCCGTAGAGCGGCAGGGTGTAGATGGAAAGTTTGTGCGGATGGCTCGTCAGGGGTTCTTCCTCGACCAGGCGCGCGACGGTTTCCTCGATGGTCCTGCGGAGCGGATCGTTTTCGTCCTCGGGCAGATAGGCCTCGGCAAGGCTGCCTTCCGGCTCGATGAGCGTCACGACGGCGGCCGGTTTCAGGCGGGCGGCCACATGGGTTTCAAACTTGTGCACCCGATCGTGGGCCGTGCGGAAATCCTCGTCCGCCGGAACTTCCACATGCAGTTCGATGGATTTGCGCCGGGGGTTGTCCATGATATGCACGTCGTGCACGGCGATGCCGTGCTGCGACGCCAGCTGAGTGATGACGGACACGGGATCGGCGTCGCGCGGGCAGGCGCGCATGGGTTCGATATGCACGGTAACGTCGGCGCCGGGAACGACGGCTTCCACGGCCAGCGCCGCGTCGTGGGCCAGCTTGTGCCCGGAAGCGACGCGGATTTGCGGATCGACGCAGACCACAAGATCCACAAAGGTATTGGGTCCGCTGGCGCGCTGGCGAACGCGCTGGACGGCGAGAATGCCGGGAACCTGCTCCACCCGTTCGCGGATGGCGTCCTGCTCTTCGGCCGAGCCGGAATCCATGAGCGTATTGATGGCGGAGCGGGCCATGCGGATGCTGGCCTGAAAGATAAGGACGGCCACGATGAGCGCGGCCACGGTGTCCGCCTGTTCCAGGATGCGCGCCGCCGGGCCGCCGACGTTCAGCTTGTCCGCCAGCCAGACGGCGCTGACGCCGACGAGAACCACCAGCGAGGAAAGGATATCCGTGGCAAAGTGCAGGGCGTCCGCTTCCAGCGCCTGACTTTTGTACTTGTCGGCCGCCTTGCGCAGAACGCGCACCCGGTTCACGTCCAGCGCGACGGAAAAGGCCATGACCAGCATGCCCCAGATGGAGGGTTCCACGGGGCTGCCGCCCTCGACGAGGCGGCGGACGCCTTCGTAGACGACCCAGAAGCATGTGGCGAACAGCAGCAGGGTTTCCGCAAGGGCCGAGAGATTTTCAATCTTGCCGTGCCCGAAGGGATGCGAGGCGTCGGCGGGGCGGGAGGAAATGCGTACCGCCATGAGCGTCATGATGGCGGCGAGCAGATCCAGACCGCTGTGCAGCGCCTCGGACAATATCCCCAGGCTGTTGGTGGACGCGCCCACGACAAGTTTCACGACCGTCAGCAGCAGCGCGGCCAGAACGGAAAGCCATGCCGCGCGGTGTTTTTCCCTGTCGGCTTCGCTCAGGTCCATGATTCGCTCCTTGTTGAAGAAGGTTCTTCTTTTTCGGCGGGAGATAAAAAAAGCCCCTTTGGAGGGGCTTTTCGTGTTTTCCAGGAGTTGCCTAGAGCCAGGTGAACCATTGTTTCCAGGAGCCTTCCCGACGTTCGCGCGTGGCTTCCGTCTGCTGCTCCCTGTAATGATGGTAGGCCGCGACGGCCTTTTCCCGCGCATGATCCGCCGTTTCGGGCACGTCCGCGAATTCCTTGGCAATGAATTCGTAGCGTCGCCATGCCGGCCCGTAGTTGTTCATGTGCCAGAAGACGTCGGCGATATAGAGTTCGTGCTCGGCCATGCGCTTGCGGCACAGGGCGATGTTTTCCCGCGCCTGAGCCGCGTAGGGCGAGCCCGGATAGCTCTGGACAAGGCGCTCGAAGTATTCGCATGCTTCCGCAAGGATTGTCGTCGCCCTGTCCACCGAACGGAACTGGTTCATGAGCGCGTTGCCCGTCTGGAAAAGCACATAGGGCACGGCTTCGTGACGCGGATGGAGCGATTCAAAGTCCTTGTAGGCTTCGACGGCCAGTTCATATTCGCCGTCGAGGTAGTAGGCGTCGGCAAGCGCCAGTTCAGCCTCTATGGTATAGGGGCTGAAGGGATAGGCGTCCCGCAGCTTGTTGTAGTACGCGACGGCGCCTACATAGTCCTTCTCCCGCATGGCGTCATTGCCGGCTTCGAAGATTTCCTGCGCCGTATCTTCGGCGGGCGGCAGATAGACCATATCGATAATGCCGCAGCCGGAAAAGGCGAAAACGGCGAGCGCGAGCGCCACAGGGCGAAGTGCGGATTTAAGCATGGAGCTGTTCCATCAGAACAAAGGCTGCCTGAGCAGCGGTTGCGCCGTCTCCCGCAGCGGTGACGGCCTGTCGGCAGAGTTTCGAGCGCACGTCTCCGGCAGCGAAGATGCCGGGAACGGAAGTACGCATTTCCGTATCGGTAATCAGGAAGCCGCGCGGGTCGCGCTCCACTTCCGGCGGCAGGAAATCGACGCGCGGTTCCATGCCCACATAGACGAAGAGGCCGTTGACCTTGAGTTCGCGCTTTTCGCCGGTCTTGACGTTGCGTACGACAACGCCCGTCAGTCCGGCGATAAGATCCGCCTGCAGCTGATCGACGACGCTGTCGAGCACCAGCTCCACCTTGCCGGACAGGGCCGCGAGCTTTTCCTGATAGACCTGCGCCCCGCGGAAGCTGTCGCGCCGGTGAATCAGATAGACCTTCCGGGCGATCTTGGCGAGGTAAAGGCTTTCTTCAAGCGCGGAATTGCCCCCGCCAACGACGGCCACGGGCTGATCGCGGTAGAAGTTGCCGTCGCAGAGAGCGCAGTAGGAGACGCCCCGCCCCTGAAGACGATCTTCGCCCTCGACGCCCAGCGTGCGATGCTTGGCGCCGGTGCAGACGACGACCGTGCGGCAGGAGTATTCCGCGTCCCCGGCCTTGACGGTGAAGGCGCCGATCTGACCGCGCACGCTTTCCACGGCGTCGCGGGAGCGCGTCAGCTTCAGGCCCTCAAGATGAGCGACAAAGAAATCGGCGAGCTCGTAGCCCTTGATGCCCTTGGGGAAACCGGGATAGTTCTCCAGAACTTCGGTTTGCAGTATCTGCCCTCCGGCCGCGAGGTTTTCAAACAGAATAACCGAGCAGCCGGAGCGGACAAGATACAGGGCCGCCGTGATGCCGGCGGGGCCGCTGCCGATGATGGCGGCGTCAAAGGTACTCATGCCAGCGCCTTGGTATCCAGCATTTCCTTGATGGAAGCCTTGGTCACGGCTCCGGTCACCTGCTCCACGGCTTCGCCTCCCTTGAACAGGATCATGGTGGGGATGGCGCGGATGCCAAATTTGGTGGGCGTGGTGGGATTTTCGTCCACGTTCATCTTGGCGATGATGACGCGGCCTTCATATTCTTCGGCGAGCTCGTCGATGATGGGGCCGACGGCGCGGCAGGGGCCGCACCACGGAGCCCAGAAATCCAGCAGTACAGGCAGCTCGGACTTGAGAACAAGGCTATCGAAGGTAGCGTCGGAAATTTGCGTCGCCATGAAAAACTCCTTTCGTTCGGGACTGCGTCCCATGCGGGAAAACGGCCCATGCGGGCGGGTTTTCCAAAAGTAGTTGCCTTGACACCGCCTGTCAAGGTTTGGCCGCGCGGCGCATGTCTTCGGGAATGGCGCGACCGCGCGGGATGGTTTCCATGGAAAGTGGATGCTCCCAGCCTTCGCAGGCCAGCAGCCAGCCGGCATAGGCCACCATCGCCGCGTTGTCCGTGCAGAGGCGCGGCGAGGGAAAGACGACCTCGCCCCCTCTGGCCGTCATGAGGGCCGTCGCCTCTTCGCGCAGCAGGCTGTTTGCGGCGACGCCTCCGGCCACCACCAGCCGGCGCAGATCGGGATTGCGATCCAGGGCGCGGCGCGTCTTTTCCATGAGCGTGTCCACGACGGCCTTGTTAAAGGAGGCGCAGCCGTCCTTCAGTTCCTGGGGAGCGTCGGCGGGGTCGTTCAGGGGGCGGGGCCAGTCGACGGTTTTCGCCAGAGGCGACAGCCATGCGGCGGCGGCCGTCTTCAGACCGCTGAAACTGAAATCCAGATTGTCGTTGTCCAGATAGGGGCGGGGGAAGAGGCGATCGTCCGCCCTGCCCTGCCGCGCCAGCATGTCCAGCAGCCTGCCGCCGGGGTAGGCCAGCCCCATCAGCTTGCCCACCTTGTCGAAGGCCTCGCCGGCGGCGTCGTCCAGGGTGCGCCCCAGCTGGACGATGCGCGAGGGACTGTCCAGACGGTACAGGTGCGTGTGCCCTCCCGACGCCAGAAGGCCCAGCGAGGGAAAGAGCGTCGCCCCTTCCAGCCCGGCGGCCAGAAGGTGCGCGTGCAGATGGTTGACGCCCAGAAAGCGCGCCCCGCAGCCAAGGGCCAGCCCCTTGGCGAAGGCCACGCCTACCAGCAGGCTGCCCAGCAGGCCGGGGCCGCGGGATACGGCGACCACGTCGACGGCGCTCGCGTCAAGGCCGGCGCGCCGCATGAGCTCGTCAAACAGCGCGCCGCAAAAACGGTAATGCTCCCGCGATGCCAGCTCCGGCACGACGCCGCCAAACAGCGCGTGCATGTCGGCCTGCGTGGCGAGGACGGCGTCGATCAGCCGGCCGTCCTCCACCAGCGCAAGCGCGGTTTCGTCGCAGGAACTTTCAATGCCGAGACAACGCATGAGAATCAGCGGGCGTGGCGGGCGTAAATGGTTTCCACGGCTTCCACGTCGAGGCGGGAACCGATGTAGAGGGGCGTCCGCGCATGCAGGGTTTCCGGCACGCGTTCAAGGATGCGTCCGCGTCCGTCGCTGGCCCTGCCGCCCGCCTGTTCCGCCAGAAAGGCCAGCGGCGCGGCTTCGCACATGAGCCGGAGCTTTCCTTCCGGTTTGCTGACGTAGGGCGGATAGAGGTAGATGCCGCCGTACAGGAGCGTGCGGTGGAAATCGGCCACGAGGGAGCCGACGTAGCGCGAGGAATAGGCGCCGCCCCTGGAGCTCTTGGCCGTATGGAACCATTCCACGGCCTCGCGGGCCGGCGCGTCCCACTGTTCGCGATAGCCTTCGTTGACCGAATAGATATAGCCCTGTTCGGGAATGCGGATATCGGGATGCGAGAGCAGGAATTCGCCGACGCCGGGGTCAAGCGTGAAGCCGTGCACGCCCTGCCCCGTCGAAAGCACCAGCATGGTGGAAGGGCCGTAAAGGATATAGCCGGCGGCCACCTGTTCCGTGCCGGGGCGCAGAACTTCTTCAAGCGATACTTCACCCGTGGCGCCGGGAGCGCGACGATGCAGGGAGAATATGGTGCCCACGTCAATGTTGACGTCGATATTGGAAGAGCCGTCAAGCGGGTCGAAAATCAGGATATAATCGCCGCGCGGGAATTCCGGTCTGACGCGGACGAGTTCGGGTTCCTCTTCGGAGCCCATGGCGCAGACGGCGCCGCTCCGCTCCATGCGGTACAGGAGAATGCGGTTGGCAATCGCGTCCATCTTCTGGACGTTTTCACCCTGCACGTTGACTTCTCCGGTGCCGCCGAGAATATCCAGCAGACCGGCCTGATTGATGCGCCGGGAGATGGTCTTTCCCGACAGAATCAGGTCGTACAGCAGGCCGGTGAACATGCCGGTAGCCTGCGGGGTCATTTTCTGATGCAGCAGCAGATGCTCGGTAACCGTAATGTCTGCCATGAAGCACTCCGGGATAGGCGAGTTGCAAAATTACCGTGAAGGCGGGACGCCGCTTTTCCTTGCGGGGGAGCGGTACGGATAGGGCCGCCGGGGGCGGGGGTAAGGGAGAAATACGGAAAGGAGACGCGCGTTTCTTTCGCCTCTTCTATAGCATACTCTTTCCCTGTGCGCCAGAACCTTTTCTTGCGCGGAGGAGAGCCCCGCGGAACGGGCGGGCGCGAAAGAGAACGGGGAGGAAGAGCGCTTTGAAAAAGCGCGCCGGGGAAGGGAGTGGGGCCGGGGGAAGGGAAACGCCTCGCGCGCCGGCAGCGCGCCGAGGGGTTTCCCTTCCCCCCCAGGAATACGAATGGCGTAACAGGCCCTAATGCGGTCCGAAGGGGCTGGGGCGTCCGCCCGGAAGCAGGCGCAGGCCGCCTTCCGTTTTTCGGGGTTCGGCTTGCCGCGCTTCGTCGGGAGCCGTTTCCGGCGCTCCTGTCGCCGCGTCCTTTGTTTCCTTCTTTTCGGATGCGGTCGCGTTGGCCGGCGCCGCCGGCTGTTCCGCCGGAGCGGCGGCCTTTTCTTCGGTCGGGGCTTCGGGCGCCGTCTGTTCCCCGGTTGCCGGGGCGGTCGTTTCCGTCGCGGTGTCCGACGGCGCCGTGCGCGGCCCGAAAGGACTCGGCCGCGCCATATTTTGTTCGGGCGCGTCAAAGGCTTCGCCGGGTTCGGGAATCGGGGCGACTTCAAGCGCGCGGGGGTCTATTTGCAGACGGCGCACGCGACGCTCGCGCAGCGGACGATCCACGGTGACGTTCTCGCCTTCAAGACGGCGCTCGCGCACCTGGCGGCGCGGCTGCCGGGGTTCTTCGGGTTCCTGAAGCAGGGGCGCGCCGGGCAGGGCGACGCCGGCGTCGGAGGCGGCCGGCGCATCCGGGGCGGCGGGGACGGGGATGCCGCCTTCCGGCGCGCCGAACGGCTGCGAAAATTCGTCGGCCTTGCGCTCGGGCGCGGGCGGCGGGGGCAGCTTGTCGCGCTCTCTCGGATAGTAGGCCTGATTCTTTTCCTCGCTGCCCGCCGGGAAGTTGCCGGATTCGACCACGGCGAAGACGAGCGGCAGATTTCCGAAATAGCGCACCATGTAGTAGAAGGAGCCGGCCTGATTGGAGCATGTGCCGGAGGAACTCCGCTGCACGGCTTCATCCCAGCGCACTCCGGCCAGCGGCGTGGAGGCGTAGTCGAAACGTCCGGCCCAGAGCAGGCCCAGCGGCGAAAGAATGACGATATCTTCCGGGCTGGCGGCGTAGCGCATGAGGTTCCGCATGTCGAAGTGAACGGCGACCAGTCCAAGGAAGGTGATGCCGTCGTACAGAGGCGACGCCAGAACGACTTCCGGCCCCAGCGGGCTGGCCTGCACGTCGGCGCGCAGGGCGCGGCTGCTCTGCTTCTTGTCTTCGTACAGCAGGGGAATATAGTCTATCTGCTTGAGGGAGGCGGCGGGTTCCTGACCGATGACGGTCCCGTCATACTTGATGCCTGCCACGCCGTTGATCCACGGATATTCGTTGAAAACGCTGTCCAGCCATTCCCGCGTCGGCGGCTTGTCGGCGTTGAGCATCAGGCGTTCCAGCTTGCCCAGCTCGACGTCGATGCCCATCATGCAGGTCGTCAGCGCCAGCGCTCGCGGAGAGAGATTGCCCTTTTCGCCGTAATCGACTTCGGCCGGCGGGCTGACATAAGTATACCAGAAATTTTTTGTCGTCTTCCAGACATTTTTGGTCGGCTGGTAGCTGCTGCAACCGGCGGCCAGCGATGCCGCGGCCAGCAGCGCAATAAAACGGTACGGCAGTTTTGACACTCTTGTCTCCTGTCCCCGGAGTCTCTCGGCGTTCTTGCTGCGGATCGGGGAGGGGGAACCCCTCTGATCGCCGAGAGGGTTTCCCCCCTCCCCCGCCCCGCCCTCTCCCCAGCGCGCCTTGTCTGGCGCTCCGGGGTCTGGAGATGCGCGCGGGCGCGGGGTCTGGACGTTCTTTTTGCGTTATCGTCCGACCGGCGTTCTCTGGAATGAACGTCGGGATGGCGTTCGCGTCGAAAAAAGAAGGTGCGTTCGGGAATGCGATGCCGGATTTCCCCGTGTCGGGGAAAGAAGTTCGGGGAGAAGGGAGCCCTTCTCCCCGAGCGAATCGGTTTACTGACGTCGGGCGTCTCTCTTGGAGCCTTTTCAGTTTGAAACGCGTTGCGTTTCAAACCCTACGATCTGTCGTTTCGCGGAAAAAACGCTGTTTTTCCGCTTGCTTCCGGCCGGGCGGCGGGATCGCCTCGCGTTTTGCCTTTTTCAAGGGCAAAACGCTCTAGTGGGCGCGGTTTTCCAGCCCCTTTGCAAGACTCGTCAGGACGCTGAGAACCTGTTCCTTTCCGGTAATCGGCGCCTTTGCGGGGCTTTCTTCCACGGCGGGCGTCGGCACGGCACCGCCAAGGCGGGCCTGCAGGGTGAGGATGCGTTGCGACAGTTCGTCCTTTTCCGCTCCTTCGGCCGCCTGCGCCAGCTCCTGATAAATTTCAAGAGCGCCCTGAATGTCGCCCTGCTCCGCCAGCACTTCAGCCATGGAGCGGGTCCGGATCGAGAACGTTTCCTGGGGCGCGTCCTCGTCGTCAACGACGGCCTTCTTTTGCGGAGCGGCCATGTCGAATGCGTCGTCCGCAGGCGCCGCATCGCCTCCGGCAAGGGCGTCGTCCAGATCCGCCAGAGCGTTTTCTTCCATGTCGTCGAACATGTTGTCGTCCGCCGGCGTTCCCGCGGCTTCAGCAAGGAGCTGTTCGTCGGACAGCAGCGCATCCGCCTTTTCGGCGGGCGCGTCGGCGCTCAGCAGATCGTCGAGATCATCGGTCGCGGGCGCGGGGGCCGCGCCGCCAAGATCAAGGAGGTCGGAAGCGCGGCGCGCCGGGAAAGAGGGTAGAGCTCGGGGGCCGCGGAGACAGTAGAGAACAACGGTCGCGGGCGCGGGGGGCGCGC
>CALUWU010000127.1 GCA_944324555.1 uncultured Desulfovibrio sp. | reverse complement strand
AACCCCTTTTTGCCGCAAGCAAAAGGGGTTTCTTCCCCCTCAAGAAAAAGCGTGCTGCGCGCCCGAGAGCAACGCGGCTTTTTTGAAGGAACATTTCATGAGTCAGACATCCTCGCTGGATTCGCTGGATAATATTCTTGGTCAGGAATTTCTGACGTGGCTCTGGTACCAGAGCGACGTGGCGCCCGGCGCCTTTACGGACGGGCAGGGACAACCCTTCAGCGTCTCCATGGAGCAGCGCATCGTCGTTCAGGGCGGCGAGGGCGACGCCCGGGAAACGGCGTCGGTTTCCGGTTCGCTGTCGCCCCTGCGCGAGGCGCGTTTCGGCCTGGGCACCGGCAAGAAGGTGACGCGGGCCCTTATCCGCCTTGAAAAGGAGGAGCTGGCCTTTCAGCTCACGCTCAAGGCGGAGGATTTCAGCATGGGCAGCCTGAAGACGCCCAAGCTGGACAAGGCCGACGACGACGCCGACCCCGACGCCCTGCTGCTGGAAAAGTTCTATCTGATGGAAACCTGCGTGGGGCTGCTTGACGGTCTGTACGCCCGCTTTCTCGGCCTGCGTCTTTCGCCGCGCTGGGAAGAGGAAGTGGCCGCCATGCGCCAGTGGATGACCCGGACGGAATAGCCATGCCGTTGTTCAGTCCGTTCCTTTCCGCCGCGCGCGGCGGCCGCGGCCGCCGCGCGCGGCGCATTCTCCGAAAGATTCTCTGGACGGCGCTGGTGCTGCTCGGCATTACCGTCGTCAGTTTCGGCGTCATCCATCTTGCGCCGGGATCGCCCACGGACATGGAAACGACGCTCAATCCGCTGGCGGGCGAGGCGGCGCGCAGGCAGCTGGAAAGCCTGTACGGTCTCGACAAGCCGCTCTACGCGCAGTACTGGGACTGGCTGACGCGCGTCGTCCAGCTGGATTTCGGCCGCTCCATGTCGGCGGACTCCCGCCCGGTGCTGGACAAGATTCTGGAGCGGCTTCCCCTGACGGTGGGCATGAACGTGGCGTCGCTGCTGCTCACGCTGCTGATTGCCATTCCCGTGGGCGTCCTTTCGGCCTGCCGCCGCAATTCCCTGCTCGACAAGTCCGTGACCGTTCTCGTGTTTCTGGGCTTCGCCATGCCGTCTTTCTGGCTGGCGCTGCTGCTCATGCTCTTTTTCGGCATCGAACTGCAATGGCTGCCGCTGTCGGGCCTGACCTCGCTGGACTTTGATCAGCGGGATTTCTGGGGCAAGGCGGCGGATCTTGCCTCGCATCTGGCCCTGCCCATTCTTGTCTATACCGTGGGCGGTCTGGCGGGCATGTCGCGCTACATGCGCGCCTGCATGCTGGAGGTCCTGCGTCAGGACTACATCCTGACGGCCCGGGCCAAGGGGCTGTCGGCGGCGGTCGTCGTCTGGCGCCATGCCCTTCGCAACGCCCTGCTGCCCGTCATCACGCTGCTGGGCTTGTCCGTTCCGGGGCTGATTGGCGGCAGCGTGATCCTTGAATCCATCTTTGCCCTGCCCGGTCTGGGACAGCTGTTCTATGCCGCCGTCATGGCGCGGGACTATACCATGATCATGGGCAACCTCGTGCTTGGCGCGATTCTGACGCTGGCGGGCAACATTCTGGCCGACGTGTGCTACGGGCTTGCCGATCCGCGCATCAGGGCCGCCGGGGAGGAGCGCTGACATGATGCCGCGTCGATTGCGGCGGTTTCTTTGCCGCCAATCCATGCTCGTCCTTGGCCTGGGGCTGGTGCTGATCATGTCGCTGGCCGCCGTGGCCGCGCCGCTGCTTGCGCCGTATGATCCCGACGCCCTGCATCTGGACGCCATTCTGGCGCCGCCGTCTTCCGAGTTCCTGCTCGGGACGGACCGTCTCGGGCGCGACGTGCTGTCGCGTCTGCTGTACGGCGGGCGGGTCTCTCTCTGGGTAGGCTTTGTGGCCGTGGGCATTTCCACGATCGTGGGCGTGACGCTGGGCCTTGTGAGCGGCTACTTTCGCGGCTGGGTGGACGAGGTCGTCATGCGCGTCGTGGACGTGATGCTCTGTTTCCCCTCCTTCTTTCTCATTCTTTCCGTCATTGCCTTTCTGGAGCCGGATCTCGTCAATATCATGATTGTCATCGGCCTGACCTCGTGGATGGGGGTGGCGCGTCTGGTGCGCGCCGAGACCCTGAGCCTGCGCGAGCGGGCGTTTGTGGCCGCCGCCCGGCTGGCGGGCTGCTCCACGGCGCGCATTCTTTGGCGGCATATCCTGCCAAACGCGCTGGCGCCGGTGCTCATTTCCGCCACGCTGGGCGTGGCCGGGGCCATTCTGGTGGAATCCAGCCTGAGCTTTCTGGGCCTTGGCGTGCAGCCGCCCGACGCAAGCTGGGGGAACATGCTGCAGGACGGCAAGGCCTCGCTGGAGACGGCGCCGTGGCTTTCCATCTATCCGGGCGCGGCCATTCTGCTGACGGTTCTTGGCTACAATCTGCTGGGCGAAAGCCTGCGCGATCTCTCCGATCCCCGTCTGAAGCGGTGAACGCCATGCTGGAATATCTGCATATTCGCAACCTTGCCCTTATCGAGGACATGGAACTGGAATTCGCTCCCGGCATGAACGTGCTGACCGGCGAAACCGGCGCGGGCAAGAGCTTCATACTCAAGGCGCTGGGCTTCGTGCTTGGCGATCGGCTCTCCGCGGACATGGTGCGCGCCGGCGCCGACAAGGCCCGCGTAGAGGCGCTGTTTTCCCTGGACGGCGAGGAACTTGTCATCCGGCGCGAGCTGCTGGCCGAAAGCGGGCGCAGCCGTCTTTATCTCAACGACAGTCTGCGGTCGCAGGACGCCGTGCGCGAGTTGCGGTCGCAGCTGCTCATCCATACCAGCCAGCACGGGCAGCAGCAGCTCCTGCAGCCGGCCTTTCAGGCCCGGTTCATGGAAAGCGTGGTTCCCTGCCGCGATCTGCTGGAAAAGCGGGACGATCTTGTCCGGCGCCTGCGGGCCGAGGCGGACGCGCTGAACGACCTCAAGGAAAAGCGGGCGGAACTGGCCGACAAGCGCGATCTGCTGGAAATGCGGCAGCAGGAGATCGATCGCGTCGCCCCCGAGGAAGGGGAGGAGGAACGGCTGGAGGAGCAGCGGGCGCGCCTGCGGGAAACGGCCGGCCTGCGCGACCTTTATGAAAAGGCGCAGGCCTTTTTGTACGGTTCGGAAGAAATGGGCCTGATCGACGCCCTGGGCCAGTTCGAGACGCTGCTGCGCCGCATCGCCGCCGTGGAGGAAGAGATGGGCGAGGAGGCCGACGCCGTGGCGGAGACGCGGCAGCGGCTGTCGCGCCTGCGCTCGCGGTTGCGGCGTCCGCCGGCGCAGGACGACGACACGGACGTGGACGCGCTGGAAGAACGTCTTTACGAGCTGGCGCAGCTCAAGCGCAAGCTGCGCCGCAGCATGCCGGAAATTCTGGCCATGCGCGAGGAGATTGCCGAAAACCTTTCCTTTCTGGACGCCTGCGCGCTGGATATTTCGGCCGCAAACAAGCGGATTGCCGCACTGGCGGAAGAGCTGAAGGACGTAACGGCGCGCATTGTCCCCCAGAGGCGCAAGGCCGCCCTGGAGTTTACGGGACGGCTGGAAAAGGAGCTGCGCGAGCTGGGCTTTTCGGAAGCGGTGCGCGTGATTCCCGACTTTGTGCCGCAGGAACTCTGGCCCGGCGTGAACGACGAGCGGGCGCGCCTGTTGTGGGCGCCCAACCCGGGGCAGCCGCCGCATCCGCTGGATCGCATCGCGTCCGGGGGGGAGCTTTCCCGTTTTCTGCTGGCTCTGATTGCCGTGCAGCCGCACGCCGAAAGCGCGACCTGCATCTTTGACGAAGTCGACGCGGGCGTGGGCGGCCTGACGCTCAACAGGCTGGCCGCCAAGCTGGACGATTTTTCCCGGACCCGGCAGACGCTGCTGATCACGCACTGGCCGCAGCTTGCCGCCCGGGGGCGGAAGCATTTTCACGTATGCAAGGTGGTGCGCCAGGGGCAGACCTATACCCTGTGCGCGGCGCTGGATGAGGAAGGGCGGCGCGCCGAGCTTGCCCGCATGGAAGGGCGGGAAGCATGACGGCGCGGGCGGGCGGCGCGCGAAGGCCGCCCGGCCGGACGCGGCGTCGCGATTTTTCTGACGAAACGCCGGGAGCGAAAGACGGGGAATCTTTCGCTCCCGGCGTTATTTTGTGCGGCGGGGATGGGAGAAATCCCCGCCGCAGTTGAACCCGGCGCCGTGGATGACAAAAGCAGGGGCTTCAGAGCCGGAAGGGGGAAGCGCGGACGTCGGGAACGTCCGTGCGTCTCCGGCAATGTTCCTGGAAAGGGTCATCCGAAACGACCGCCATTGTCGCGCCCGAACCGGCTGCCTTGCGCCGTGTCGGGACGCGGGGCGTCTGCTCCCGTTCCTGCCGGGGCAGCCGCAACCGTTGCGACTGCCTACTCCGGTTTGCGTCTCCGGGCGTCCTTGACCGCGACAGAAGAGGACGACGAAAGGCTTTGCTTCCTTTCCCGTTCCTGCGCATCCTTGGCGTACATGCCGAGGATGAAGGCGATTTCCTGTCGTGTCAGGATGCTGCCGTAGCCGGTCGCCGGCGTGCCGGGCGTGCCGTATGCGCTCATAACACCTCCTTTGGTTCCGAGAACCCCTTTTTCATCGGAGGGGACTCCGATTTCCCGAAAGGGGAAAACTCACCGCCGGGCTGCCGCCGGCGTGAAAAAATGTCGGAACGGACAGGCGAGGAGAGCATGACGGCGCCTTCGCCTCGACTGACGCGCGGCCGGAACGGCGCGTCGTCGCGGGGCGTCGGCTGCTCTAGAAAGAATATAGAAAAAATATATTTTTTCTAGAAAAATATAACTAGTAATTTCAGACGGTTTGGTATATCACGAAAAAATCCTTCCCGAACGGTCCGGCGTCAAGGTGTTTTTGAAAATAGATATGTATTTTTTAATAAAATTATAATAATAATTATTATTGACAAAGGGCAATCTTTGTGAAAAAAATTTTATTGCCCGCCGCATCCGCCGGCCCGGCATCGTTGAAAACAATCGTTCCCATTGGGGGAACGTTTTTTAATCTTCCGACGAGGAGAATGGTATGAGGAAAGTTGTTGCAGCCGTGACGGGGGTGGGATTCCTTCTCGCCTGCGTGCCTGCCATGGCTCAGGGGCTTGGCGATGTGAAAAGCAAGTTCGCCAGCGTTTCCGGCATCGTGCAGGACAAATGCATGGCCTGTCACACCAAGGGCTATGATTTGCCGTTCTACGCCAAGGTTCCCGGCATCCGCAGCATCATCGAAAAGGATTACAACGACGGTCTGCGCGCCATGAACCTGAACCTTGAGCTGGTGCAGAGCAAGGACAAGCCCGTGGGCGAAACCGTGCTGGCCAAGATGGAGTGGGTCATCCTTAACGACACCATGCCGCCCGCCAAATTCGCCGTCGTGCACTGGGGCAGCCGCCTTTCCGACAAGGAAAAGCAGCAGATCCTCGACTGGGTGGCCGCCACGCGCAAGGCGCATTACGCCACCGACGCCGCGCCCGCGCACGCCAACGAACCCCTGCAGCCCCTTCCCCGCCAGCTGAAGGTCAATGCGGAAAAGGTGAAGCTCGGCAAGGCGCTGTTCAACGACAAGCGCCTGTCCGCCGACAGCAGCCTGTCGTGCGCCGGCTGCCATGCCCTGGACAAGGGCGGCACGGATAATTCCCGCTTCTCCGAAGGCATTCGCAAGCAGTTCGGCGACGTGAACGCGCCGACCGTCTTCAACGCGGCCTTCAACTTCGTCCAGTTCTGGGACGGCCGCGCGGCCGACCTGCAGGAGCAGGCCGGCGGCCCGCCGATGAACCCCATTGAAATGGGCAGCAAGAACTGGGAAGAAATCATCGGCCGCCTCTCTCAGGACGAAGCCCTGACGGCGGAGTTCAAGAAGGTGTACGCCGACGGCTGGACCGGCGACAATATCACGGACGCCATCGCCGAATATGAAAAGACGCTCATTTCGCCCAACAGCCGTTTCGACAAGTGGCTGCGCGGCGACAAGGCCGCGCTGAGCAGCAATGAAGTGAAGGGTTACGAGCGCTTCAAGGCTTATCGCTGCTCTTCCTGCCATGTGGGCAAGAGCGTGGGCGGCCAGTCCTACGAATGCATGGACCTCAAGAAGGACTACTTCGCGGATCGCGGCGGCGAAGCGCTGGGCTCCGACAAGGGCCGATTCAACGCCACCAAGCAGCCGGACGACATGCACCGCTTCAAGGTTCCGAACCTGCGGAACGTGGAGCTGACGCATCCCTACCTGCATGACGGCACCGTCACCAACCTGGACGACGCCGTCCGCATCATGGGCACCTACTGCTCCGGTCTGGACGTGCCCGCGAGCGATCGCGCTCTGATCGTCGCCTTCCTGCGTTCGCTGACGGGCGAACATGAAGGCAAGCCCGTTCAGGGCGCGCCCGTGGCGCGCTAGTCCTGTCCCGTTCTGATTCTCCGGCCCGGCATCCTCGCGATGCCGGGCTTTTTTGCGTCCGCGCTCCGGCGCGGCGGCGTTCGGGAAAGGGGAAAATCCCTTTTTCAGACTCTGGCGCGCTTTGAGCATGGTACGTTTGAAACGCGTTGCGTTTCAAACCATACGGTCTGCCGTTTCGCGGCGTCCGCCTCGCCCTGAAAGCGTCGGGGAAGATCCGTGCGGAACGCCGGCGCGCGACGTCCGGGGCGCTCGCGCGGCGCGTGGACCTTGGATGCCGCCGCGAGGGGAGCGGGGCGCGGCGTTTCGGATTCCCCTTGCTGCCCCGGTCGGTGCGGAAAAGAAAAGCGGGGGAAGGACGCTCGCTGCGAACGCCTTCCCCCGCGACGGAATCCCTTCCGGTTTTTTCCGCTATCCCTGCTTCATTTTTGTAATCAGCTCGCTGAGGGCGGAGGTCTGCGTCGTCAGCGTGCCGATAGCCTGCACGGCCTGATGCATGGCGTTGGCCGTCTGGCTGGACATGGCGTTGATCTGATCGATGGAGCGGTTGATCTGTTCGCTGGCGGCGGACTGTTCTTCGGCCGCGGCCGCGATGGCGCTGACCTGAACGGCCGCGCCGTCCGTATCGCTGACAATGCGTTGCAGGGCGGCGCCGGACTGATTGGCAAAGCTCGTGGCCTGCTCGATCTGGGTCACGGTGTCTTCCACGGCGGCGATGCTCTTGCGGGCGCTGTCCTGAATGGCGCGAATGGCGTTGGCGACGTCGGCCGTGGAGGTCATGGTCTTTTCGGCCAGCTTGCGGACCTCGTCGGCGACGACGGCGAAGCCGCGTCCCGCTTCCCCGGCGCGCGCGGCTTCAATGGCCGCGTTGAGGGCGAGCAGGTTGGTCTGATCCGCGATATCTGAAATAACGCCCATGATCTGGTTGATGTTGTGCGTATGCTGATCCAGCAGCGTCATGTGCTGCTTCAGGGTCAGCGACCCCTCGTGGACGTGGCGGATGCTTTCGAGCGCCTGATTGACGATATTGGCGCCTTCGAGGGCCTGCGCCTTTGTCGTCGACGACATGGTGGAAGCCTCGCCCGCGCTTCTGGCGACTTCCTGCACGGTGGCGTTCATCTGGTTCATGGCCGTGGCCGCTTCTTCCAGCCTGTCCGCGGAGGTTCAGGCGCTCTTGGTGGATTCTTCCACGGTGCCGGAGAGCTCGTCGGCGGAAGAGGAAATGATGGAGACGGCCTGCTCAAGCTGCTGCGCGGCGTAGAGCATGCCCTGCCGCTTGGCGTCTTCGGCCAGCTGACGGGCCTTGTCGGCCTCTTCTGTGGCCTTCCGCGCGGCTTCCGCCTGCTTCCTGGCCTCGGCGCTTTCGGCGGCGGCCTGTTCCTGGGCCTTCATGAGTTCGGCCACCATGTTGCGCAGGTTGTGGTGCAGGGCCAGCAGTTCGCCGGAAAAGGCGCTGTCCGGAGGAATGCGCGAAAGATCGCCGCGCGCCACATGGGCCGTCGCGCTCATGATGAGGGAGATCGGGTTGCAGATGGAGCGCGCCAGCAGCCAGGCCAGTATCTGCAGGACGATGATGACGGCGACGCTGAAAAGCAGGAGTATCTTGATGGCGCTGTAGGCCGCGCCGGTGACTTCCTCGTCGTCGACAAGCGAAATGAGATGCCAGCCGGCGATGGTGGGGAGCACGCCCGTCAGGCGGCTAACGCCGTCATAAGAAATGGTGGCTACCGCGCCATCCTTGTTGAGCATGGGCAGGAGTTCGGGGGCAAGGCTGTCGACCTGCCGCATCTGGGCGGCGGGATTGCGCGGCGAGCAGAGGACGCGCCGGTTGTCGTCCACAATGGAGAAATAACCGGTCTTGCCGAAGTTCATGTCCTTGAGCATGGCTTCGACGCTGGAAAGGTTGATATCCGCGCCGATGACGCCAAGCATCTTCCCCTGCGAATCGTTCAGCCGCAGGCTGATGGGCACGACGGTTTCGCCGCTGACGGACTTGTAGGCGGGGCCGATGGAGACGCCGTTTGACGAAGCCATGTTCTGCCTGTACCAGGCGCGCTGGGAGGTATTGAAACCGGCGGGAAGGCGGTTGCTTGTCAGGCTTGAGGCATAGCGGCCGTCAGGAAAGCCGATGTAGATCTCCGCAAGATCGGAAGAGGTCTTCTGCATGTCCTGCAACAGCAGAAAGGCTTCGCGCGCCTTGGGCGAGAGCGTCGACGCGTCGTAAGTCGCTTCGCTCGTGGTGGAGCTGAAGTCCGGGAATTGTCCGGCGCTTTCCTGAATGGCTGGCATGGTCGCGAGGTAGCGCAATTTTTCGATGCGCGAATTGAAGAAGTCGCGCAAATGAATGTCGGCAACCCGCAACTGGTTGTGGGCGTTCTGGTTGTAAAGGGCGAGGTTCGTGTCGTTCATTTCCCAGAAGGAAATGCCCGAGACAGTTCCGACGGAAATGACGATGCAAAGAAGAAAGCCGAGCATGAATTTGACTTTGATGGACATGAAAACCTCTCTTTGTCGCATCGTGCGGGAAGGAATGAATTTTACAGCAGGACGTCATGGAGCCGACGGCATAAGGGCGTCGTCGATATGTTCGAGAAATCCTGCAACATTCATGCCGTAGGTTGTTTCATCCGCGCGCTTTCGGACGGCGGCGTCATGCCGCAGTGCGGGACGAGGCCGCGTTCCCGCAGGTAGTCGCTGCCCCAGACGTACATGGCTTCCAGCAGGGGACGCAGGGAGAGCCCCAGCGGCGTCAGGGAATATTCCACCTTCGGCGGCGCCACGGGAAAGACTTCGCGTCGGACGAGGCCGTTTTCTTCCAGCTCGCGCAGCTGCTGCGTCAGCATCTTGGGCGTGGCGCTGGGAACCAGTTTTTGCAATTGCGAGAAACGCAGAATTCCGGGCGTCAGCTGCCATAGTATCAGCGCCTTGTATTTCCCGCCGATGAGCCGCAGGGTCGCCTCGACCGGGCAGCGCTGCTGCGGCTCCGGGTTGTCGGGCGCGCAGCGGTTGCAGCATGTCATGAAAACCTCGCGCTTTCCTTGAGGGTACTTAGTATTCAGACGGTGCGTTCTTGCCAATAAGACGAGTATGCCTACAATGCGACATAAAGGCAACACGGCTCCATTTTGGCGGAGCCGGCGGGGAGGATCGCATGCAAAAGGAAGTTTTCGATATCACCGGCATGACCTGCTCGGCCTGCTCGGCGCGTGTGGAAAAGGCCGTGCGGCAGGTGGAAGGCGTGGCGGAGGTCAGCGTCAATCTGCTGAAGAACAGCATGAGCGTGGCCTTTGACGAAAACGGCGTTTCGCCGGACGGGATTGCGGAGGCCGTGCGCCGGGCCGGGTACGGGGCGCGCCCGCGCGCCGCCGGCGGCGAACGCGGGAAGAAGACCGCGGACGCGGCGGCGGAGGATGGTCTTCGCGACATGCGGCGCCGCCTCGCTGTCTCCTTCTGCTTTCTCGCGCCGCTGATGTACGTTTCCATGGGGCATATGATCGGCCTACCGCTTCCCGAAGTCCTGCGGGCTTCCAATCATCCGCTGACCTCGGCTCTTGTGCAGCTGCTGCTGACCCTGCCGGTGATGATCGTCAACGGCAATTATTACCGCGTCGGCTTTAAAACGCTGTTTTCCGGCTCGCCGAACATGGATTCCCTGATCGCGATCGGCTCCGGGGCCGCGGCCCTTTCCGGCGTCTGGACCCTCTTCGCCGTCGGCGCGGCGCTGGAACGGGGAGACGCCGTCGCGGCCGGAGCGCTGGGAAGGCATCTTTATTTTGAATCCGCCGCCATGATTCTCGCCCTGATCACGCTCGGCAAGTTCTTTGAGGCGCGCGCCAAGGGCAAGACCTCCGAGGCCATTGCGGGACTGATGCGGCTGGCGCCGGAAACGGCCGTCGTCCTGCGCGACGGCAATGAGGTTTCCATCCCCGCGGAAGAGGTTCGCGTGGGAGACACTGTCGTGGTGCGTTCGGGAGAGCGCTTCCCCGTGGATGGGCTTGTGCTGGAAGGGGGCGGTTTCGTGGATGAATCCGCCGTTACCGGAGAGAGCGTTCCGGTCGAAAGGCTGCCGGGAGCGCGCGTCGCGAGCGCGACCATCGCCACGTCCGGTCATTTTCGCATCCGCGCCGTTCGCGTGGGCGACGACACCACCCTGGCCCGCATCGTGCGGCTGGTGGACGAGGCCACGTCGTCCAAGGCGCCTGTCGCCCGTCTGGCGGACAGGGTCAGCGGCGTCTTTGTGCCCGTCGTCATCGGCATAGCCGTTCTTTCCGCCTGCGTCTGGCTTCTGCTTGGCAAGGACGTGGAATTCGCGCTTTCCATCGCCATTGCCGTGCTGGTCATTTCCTGCCCCTGCGCTCTGGGGCTGGCCACGCCCACGGCCATCATGGTCGGCGCCGGGCTGGGCGCCGTGAACGGCATCCTTTTCAAGTCCGCGGAAGCGCTGGAAGCCATGCAGGGTATTGACGCCGTCGTGCTGGACAAGACCGGAACCGTGACCGTGGGATCGCCGGAAGTGGTCGGCATGCGGACGGCTCCGGGCTGCGACGAGAACGCCCTTTTGCGCGTCGCCGCATCGCTGGAGCGGCTTTCCGAGCATCCCCTCGGCAAGGCCGTCGCGCGCGAGGCGGAACGCCGCTCCCTGACGCCGCTTGAGGTAACGGAATTCTCCCAGACGCCGGGGCAGGGGATCTGCGGCCGCGTGGAGGGCGGGCTCTGCCTTGCCGGAAACGAGCGGATGATGGACGCGCGCGGCGTCGCCCTGCCGGACGACTTGCGGCGCGCGGCCGTCGCCTTCGCGGAGGAGGGGAAGACCCCGCTCTTTTTTGCCCGCGACGGAAAGGCGCTCGGCGTCGTCGCCGTGGCCGACGCCGTCAAGCCCGGCAGCGCCCGGGCCGTGGCCGAACTGGAAGCTCTCGGCATCGAGGTGACGATGCTCACCGGCGACAATCCCGTCACCGCCGCCGCCGTGCAGCGTCAGGCGGGCATCCGTCATGCGGCGGCGCAGCTGCTGCCGCAGGACAAGGAACGGGAAATCCGGGCCCTTCAGGAAAAGGGCCGCAAGGTGGCGATGGTGGGCGACGGCATCAACGACGCGCCCGCGCTTGCGCGGGCCGACGTGGGCGTCGCCATCGGCGCCGGGACGGACATTGCCATAGAGTCCGCCGACGTGGTGCTGATGCGAAGCGATCTGCTGGATGCGGCCGCCGCCGTGCGGCTTGGCCGCGCCGTCATGCGTACCATTCGCCAGAATCTGTTCTGGGCCTTCTTCTACAACGTCGTCGGAATTCCCATTGCCGCGGGCGCGCTGTACGGCGTGTGCGGGCTGACGCTCAATCCCATGATAGCGGCCGCGGCCATGAGCTGCAGCTCCGTGAGCGTCGTGACCAACGCCCTGCGGCTGCGCTTTTTCAATCCCCGCCGTTGCGACGCCGCCCTGACGGCGGCCCCGGCGACGGCTGTTTCTTGCGAACCTCAGCCAGACAGGAGCGAAACCATGAAGACTGTCATCGACATCAACGGCATGAATTGCGGTCACTGCACGGCTTCCGCCGAAAAGGCGCTGCGCGCCGTCGCGGGCGTGACCGACGTGAGCGTGAGCCTTGAAAACAAGAACGCCGTGGTGACGCACGACAACGCCGACGTGGAAGCCATGAAGGCGGCCATTGTCGAGGCCGGCTTTACCGTCGTCGGCGTGAAGTAGGCGGAGCCGTTTCAGGGACGTAAAAAAGCCGTCCGGGGAAACCCGGACGGCTTTTTTCTGGCGCGTCGCGCCGCGGAGGGCCGACGCCCTGTTGCGGAAGCGGATCAGGACGGTTCGCAGTTCGCCAGATACTCGTTCTGGAAGAGGCACATGCGCGTCGCGTCGCGGTAACGTCCGTTGACGAAAAATTCCTGAATGAGCACGCCCTCCACGCGAAAGCCGAATTTCTTGTAGACGGAAATGGCCTTGGCATTGTCGTTGTCCACAATGAGGTAAATCTTGTGAAGATTGAGAACGCCGAAACCGTAATCCAGCGCCGGGCGCATGGCGCGGGCGGCGAGTCCCCGCCCCTGATATTCCGGCGAAATGATGATTTGAAATTCCGCCCGTCGATGAATCAGATCGATTTCCACCAGTTCCACAAGACCGGCCTTTTCATCGTCGCATTCCACGACGAAGCGGCGTTCCGTCTGATCATGGATGTGTTCGTCATACAGCGCGCTCAGTTCCATGAAGGTTTCGTAGGGCTCTTCGAACCAGTAGCGCATGACCGTGGCGTTATTGTTGAGCTGATGCACAAAGGCGAGGTCTTCCCTTTCGAGAGCGCGAAGCGAAACGCGCCTGTCGGCAACCATAACGACTCCTGAATTTGGCGATGTTCCGGCGTCATTTTCCCGTCGAGGGAGCGCGGCCCCGCCGGCGAACCGGCGGGACCTTCGCTCCGGGAGCGTTTGTTACTCAGCAGTCAAGCGGCGCGCCGGGAATGGGCTTCTTGCCCTGGATCAGGAAGGCCGCGAGCGCGGCGGCGGCGGCGACAATGCCGATCCAGTTGGAAATGCTGATGTCGATGCCGAAGCCCATGCTCTTTTCAAAGCAGATGTAGGTCACGACGACGGCGGTCATGAAGGTCGCGGGAACCGTGCAGATCCAGTGGAAACGGCCCTTGCGGTACAGGTAGGCGGCTCCGGCCCACAGCATGATCATGGCCAGCGTCTGATTCGCCCAGCCGAAGTAGCGCCAGATGATGTTGAAGTCGACCATGGCCAGCACGATGCCGATGGCGAAGATCGGCACGGCGACCATCAGACGGGACGCGATGGCCGTCTGCTTGAAGTTGAATACTTCGGCGATGGTCAGGCGGGCGGCGCGGAAGGCCGTATCGCCGGAGGTGACGGGCAGGGCGACGACGCCGAGAATGGCCAGCACGCCGCCGAAGGAACCCATGAGGGCGATGGCCGTGTCGTTGACGACGTTGGCGGGGCCGCCGGCGGCGGCAAGCGCTTCGGGGTTGGTGTAGAAGGTCATGCCGACCGTGGCCCAGACAAGGCCGATGAAGCCTTCGGCCACCATGCCGCCGTAAAAGACGGCCTTGCCCTGACGCTCGTTGCCGAGACAGCGGGACATGAGCGGCGACTGGGTGGCGTGGAAGCCGGAGAGGGCGCCGCAGGCGATGGTGATGAAGACCAGCGGGAAGATGGGCAGCTGCTGGGGATGCGTGTTGGGGAACTTCGCCCAGTTGTAGAATTCGCAGCTGCTGGTGAACATGGTGATGGTCATGCCCACGGCCATGATGATCAGCACGGCGCCGAACAGGGGATACAGGCGGCCGATGATCTTGTCGATGGGCATGATGGTCGCCAGGAAGTAGTAGGCGAAGATGACGACGATCCAGAAGGTGGTATTCATGTAGTCGGGGGTCAGCTTGGCGAGCAGACCCGCGGGAGCGGCCACAAAGACCACGCCCACCAGCACCAGCAGGACAACGGCGAACACGCGCATGACCTGCTTGGCGATGTTGCCGAGGTTGTAGCCGACGATGGTGGGCACGGTGCAGCCGTTATAGCGCAGGCTCAGCATGCCGGACATGTAGTCGTGCACGGCGCCGGCAAAGATGGTGCCGATGACGATTCAGAGCAGGGACACCGGGCCGTACAGGGCGCCGAGGATGGGGCCGAACACGGGGCCGACGCCGGCGATGTTCAGAAGCTGGATAAGCCAGACTTTCCACAGGGGCATTTCCACATAGTCCACGCCGTCCGCCATGGTCTTTGCGGGAGTGGGGCGATTCGGGTCCGCGCCAAAGATTTTGGCGACGATGCCCCCGTAAATGACGTAGCCGACGATGAGTGCGACTACCGCCAAAATGAAATACATATAGTTTGGCATAACGTCCTCCGCAGACGCATTTTCGGTGAAAATGCCCGATTGATGCGCCTTTTTTCGATTTTGTCTTTCTGGTAGCGCATTAGAAAAATCCCGTCAATGAGGCGATGGGGACAAAATGAACGACGTGGAGTCGCCGCGGAGGAGGTGGGACGCGCGGGCGGCGAAAAAAGAAAAAGGGACTTGCGGCCTGAACCGTAAGTCCCTTTAGTCTTCTGGATTTCTGGTCGGGATGAAAGGATTTGAACCTTCGACCCCTTGAACCCCATTCAAGTGCGCTCCCAGACTGCGCTACATCCCGACGCAGGGATGTATGTACGCAATACCGGGCGCCCTGTCAACAGAAAAAACGACGTTTTTCCGAGACGCGGTTTTTTTCCGCGCGTTCCTCTTCTTCAGCCCGCGTTCGCTGCCGGCGGCCGCCGGGAGAAGAGCGAAGCGGCGCGCGCCGGCTCGCGTTTCGCCTTTTTCAACGGCAAAACGCTCTAGCGCAGCTTGTTCTCCTTGAGATAGTTGACGACAACGTCCGGGAAGTCGGAGAACATGCCGTCCAGCTTCAGATCCTTGAAGCAGAAGTCCATCACCTCGTCGACGTCCTTGAAGCCCTTGGGCAGGGAGTCGACGCGGAAGGTCCAGGTATGCAGCTTCATGCCGGCCTTGCGCGCGCGATCGCCCAGATCGCTCTTGACGTAGCTCTTGCCGTCCTTCGAGGGCACGGCGAGCAGTTCAAAGTCGGGGGCGTAGATGGTGGCGTACTTCGCCAGTTCCTTGAGCCCTTCGTCGGTCTGCAGCCAGGCGTGGACGGCCGCGTCGTCCTTGTGACCCTGTCCGTCGGCCTCGACCAGCATGGCGAGGGGGCCCTTCCAGCCCAGTTCCCGCGCCTTCTTGACGGCGTCGTAGTCGAAGATTTGCAGAATGGCGTTGGAATCGGGGCTGTTGTAGCCGTAGCGGGTCAGCATGTCGATGGTGTCCTTGAGAATGGGCAGGCCCTGCTTCTCGAAGAAGTCGGGTTCCTTGACTTCCACATAGACGCCGATGGAATTGCCGGTCGACTTGTTGAGACCCTGCACCTGCTGGAACTCTTCCTCAAGGAAGGGAACGCGGTATTCGATGCTGGTCTTCAGGGGGAAGCGCTTGGGGAAGACAGCTTCGCCGGTCTTGGGATTGAAGCGCTCGCTGACGCGCAGGCTGCGGATTTCATCCGCGGTGAAGTCGCAGGCATAATAGCGGCCGTCTTTCCGTTTCCGATCCGGGAAACGCTTGGCCACGTCCGTCGTGGTGTCAATATAGACGTCGTGCATGACCATCAGTTTCTTGTCCTTGGTCATGATGACGTCCTGTTCGATGTAGTCCACACCCATGGCATAGGCCAAGGCCTTCGTTTCAAGCGTGTGCTCGGGCAGGTAGCCGCTGGCGCCGCGATGCGCCGCCACTTCGGGGTGGTACTGGGGCGCCGCCATGCCGGGAACGGCGACGGCAAGCATGCAGGCCGCGCAAAACAACGAAAAACCCTTTCGTGCCATGAGAGACTCCTTTTCCTTGGCGTTTTTCCTCCGCGCCGCCGCGTTCCGGCGGGGCGGAGGGCATCAGAAGGAAATCTTCTTTAATGCCTGTGTATCCCAAAGAATAGCCTGCTCCCGGAGTTACGGCAATAGCTTTCAGCGGGGGAATGTTTTTTCGGGGGCGCCGGCGGCCCGTCCGGAGACGGCCGCCGCGGGCCGGGCGATTCCCGGCAAGCGCGGACGACGCGGCGGCCCCGTTTCAGTCGCGCGGCGACGGGCCGGAAGACGCGGCTGGCGAAGGCTACATGGACGCTATGCGGATGAACTCCAGCATGAGGCGCAGCTTTTCAGGGGGAAGGCGGCGGAGATCCTTGACAATGGCGGAGGAAATTTTTGCAGGATCCTGAAGTTCCTTATTGAAATCAAGCAGTTCAACGATGGTTATGTCAAAGGCTTCGGCAATTTTGGCAAGACTGGAAAGCGTGGGGTTGGCCGCCTTTCGCTCTATGTCGCGGATGAGCGTCAGCGAAATTCCCGTCTGACGGGCAAGCTGCTCCTGCGATATCCCGGCCTGTTTTCTTCTTGTTTTCAAATGGGTTGCCAGATTTTCAAATACGTTTGGCATGGACGCTCCTCGTCTGTTTTCTAGCAGACGGGGAGCGTCATGAAAACCGTCATTAAAACAACTTTTTTAAAGGAAAAAATTTCCTATAGCATATTTTTATAAAAAATATATCAACTATTTCAATATATTATAAATATTGGCATGCTTATAGCATTTGGAGAGGCAGCTTAACTCATCTCAAGGGAAGGGGAAAAACATGTCTCTCGTTATCAATCATAACATGATGGCGGCCAACGTCGCGCGGAATCTGAATGTCCATTACGGCAAGCTGGCTCAGAGCACGCAGCGACTTTCCACCGGTATGCGCATCAACTCCGCCGCGGACGACGCGGCGGGACTGGCCATCCGCGAACTGCAACGTTCGGATATCGCCGCGCTGATGCAGGGCGCGCGAAACGCCAACGACGCCATTTCGCTGATACAGGTCGCCGACGGCGCGCTCAGCGTCATTGATGAAAAGCTGATCCGCATGCGGGAACTGGCTGAACAGGCGGCGACGGGAACGTATACTTCCACCCAGCGCATGCTCATCGATTCGGAATATCAGGCCATGGCGTCGGAAATCACCCGTATTGCCAACGCTACGGACTTCAACGGCATCAAGCTGCTGGACGGAACCCTGAGCGGATCGCACGACGGCAGCGGCGTCGTCTCGCAGGGCGCGCTGAAGGTGCACTTCGGTACTGGCAACGATTCCGCCGAGGACTACTATTATATTGAAATCGGCGACTGCACCGCGGCGGCAATGGGCGTCGGCAACGCGGCGTTTGAGCTTGTCGGGCCGCGCGTCGATGAACTGACGGCCGAGTATTACAAGGAATTGCGGGATGCCAGCGCCGAAAAGATGTATCAAAGCACCTATGCGGAAATGTATCCCGGCTTTTACAAGGCCATTTACGACAAGCTGGTCGCCGGAACGCCGGCGACGGGAGGCGAAGGCCTCCCGGCCGAGGAAGCCAGCGAGCGGGCGGCGGCCGAAGCGCGGCGCCTCGCCGACGAGTACGCTTCCCAGGACAGGGACATGGCCAGGGCGGTCATGGACAAGATTTACGAGGACGCCTTCCAGCCGGCCTATGAAGAAGCGTATACCGCGGCCATTACCGGGGGAATGTCGCATGAGGAGGCGGATCGCGACGCAAGCAGGGCCGCGACCGAGGCCGCAATCCGGGAAGTTCTGGCCCGCTCCGAAACGGTGATCAACGATCAGAATATCAGCAGTCTGACGACGCCGCCCGACGATATCATGCCGCCGCACAACAGGGAGGGAGCGGACGCCTTCATTTCGCATATCGGGACGCAGGCCTACGACGCCGTGTATGAAAAGGCCTATGACGCGCTCTTTACGGATGCGGCGAACAAGGCCAGGGCCGCTCTTGGCGGCGGCGTCGCGCTGAACCCCGATCAGATTCTGGTTATTCACGACGCGGTGGACGCCGCGGCCCGGGAAAGGGCGATGGAGCTCCGCGAGCGCGTCGAAAGCGCCATGCGCAGCGTTTATGGAAGCAAGTATGACGGCGACGGTACAAGCACGGGCTTCGAGGCCTACTACAATCAGGAGCTTGCGGCGGGAAAGCCCCCGGTAGTCGCGCAGCATCTGGCCGAGAAGAAGGCCAGCGAAGAAGGCTGGCAGGCCATGATCGACGCCGCGCGGGAAGCGGCGACAAACGGCACGCCGTTCGGTACGCCAATCAACTCCGGCTTCCCTTCCGACCAGCTGAAGAGGGAAGACTTTACATTCCCGCTCGGCAGCGTCTCCATCGACAACATCCCCGACGGCAAGGGGGGCGTTCTTGCGCCCGTTGAACCCGAGTTTACGGCGCAGCCGGCGGACACCGAAGCCATTTACAGGGCCATAGGCGGCGGAGGCCAGACCTACCTTGGCAATCATGGTCTGCTGGGAAGCGAAAAGGGCATGGTTGATACCGCGACGCAGTATGCGGAAACCTTTGAGGCGGACACCTCGACCGAGTGGGTCCCCGCCGCCGGCAACAACGTCACGACCCAGGAAAACGCGCAGCGGGCGGTCGTCGCCATTACCGAGGCCATTGTCTACAAGGACAATATTCGCGCCCATCTTGGCGCCGTGCAGAACCGGCTTGAAAATACCATCACCAACCTGAACGTGCAGGCCGAGAACCTGCAGCAGGCCGAATCCCGCATATCGGATGTGGACGTTTCGACGGAAATGACGCAGTTCGTCCGGCATCAGATTCTTACGCAATCGGCTGTGGCCATGCTCGCGCAGGCGAACTCCCTGCCGCAGATGGCTATTCAGCTTATCGGCGGCTAGCCGCGGGGGGAAAGCGGGAGCGGGCCTTTTGCCCGCTCCCGAAGCTGAAACGGCGGAAAGCGCGGGACGAGCCGCTCCCGCGCGCAGGAAAAAAATCATGCTTCACCCCGGAAATGGGGCCGATATCATAAGGAGATACCCATGCTCAGCACCGTCAATGAAATGCAGGCCGCCCTTGATCTTCATTTTCGCGAAATGGAAAGAAACGCTTCGGGAACGCCGTCCCTTCCCGCCCGGAACGTGGCGGACGTCGTCGACATTCACGCGCCCGTGCTTCTGACGGACGAGGAAGCGGATGAGGCCATGGCGTCCGTGCGTCAGACGACCGAGGAAAATCCCGCTGCCGCCCTGAACGTGCATCAGGGCCTGACCTACAATCGCGTCATGCAGCTTCTGGAAGGGCTTTAGGCTCAGACTCCTTACGGTTTTCTTGAGGGGGAAGAAACCCCTTTGCTCTGCTGTCGATGCCCGTAAGGCGCCAGGGGCGCCTTACGGGCACGGTGCGGCAAAAAGGGCCCAGCCTTTCCGCAGCGAAGCGAGGAAAGGCGTTCCCGCGCGAAGAGACAGATCTTGATAATGAGTCCTGAACCTGGGCTTAGCGACCACGGCAGACGAAACTGTCGTCCGCTCCTTGCAAGGCGCGCCGCCCGGCCAAAAGTGAGCGGAAAAACCGCGCTTTTTCCGCGAAACGACAGGCCGTATGGTTTGGAACGCGCAGCGTTTCAACTGAAATTGCTCTAGCGGCGGGCCATGTGCATCAGACGGACGATTTGATAGACGAACAGAACGTCCGCTTCCCCGGCGCTGCACAGGAAGGCTTCAATATACCCCCTGCCATACTCGGGGGAAACTTCCTTGAGCTGCCGCGACATGTATTCGTCGGACGAGGCGCCCATGGCCAGCGCAATTTCAAGAAGAAGCCTGTCCCTCTGATCGGCGGCGACGCAATCTTTGTCCATATGCTGTATCCTCTGGAAGAAAGAAATCCGGCTGCAAAGGCAAGATTCTCTTGTAGTCCTTTTTTTCTTCCGGGAACAGGGGCTTCATATTTATATGAAATTCTCAAAATAAAATGGAAGGGGAGAGGCGGCGCGCGCACGACGGCCGCGCGTCGGGAAGGAAAGCGGCCCGTCGTTCAGGCCGGGACGCGGAAGAGCGTCAAACCTGAACGGCGGGCCACAGATTCGGGATTCCATGTTTTCGAGGGCGATAACGGAGCGGCTCCGCCTGAGACGGCGCCCGGACTCCAGCCTATTTATAAATAGAGACGAGCTGGCAATTTTTGATGATGACGCTGTAAAGCATGTATCCGACGCAGACCCCTGTCAGCTCCACAGCGTCGCCGCGAGATAACATGTCCAGTCCCGTCGTATTTGCCATGTAACATTTTACGCTTCCAAAGACGTCGTATCCGTCCAGGAGGACATAGACGTTTTCCGTATTGAAGTCTTTTGACACTTCAACGACAGTCCCTTTCAGGAGGAGACGTTTGCCCTTATATTTATTGTCGCCGGAGAATTCATTTTCGCTGTATTCCTGCGACAGTTTTTTCGCGGTAATGGGGAGGTCTTTCCGGGGGGACGCCGAAGGCGCGGCGCTGGCTGTCTCGGCGGGAGCGCCTTGCGTAACGCCGCCTGTTTCTCTTTTTTCAGGAGCCGCATTTATGTTTTCTGGCGCTGCGGGAGCGTTCCCTTGCGCCGTTTGTCTGGTTTCCTTGATGGCTTCGACGGCTTCCCTGTCCATTTCGTCGTCGTAAAAATCGTCCGGTCTCGCCATTCCCTGATCATTTTTCGCGAGATTGCTGTTGTACTCAAAGACTTTCAAGGCGCCGACGCGTCTGAAGGTGGCAAGGGTATAGGCGTCGACCTTGTCTATGCCGGCGGCTTGAAATTTTTGCGCAAGATTGTCGCGTCCGAGTTTGATCCATTCGCGCTGCACCTCAAGAAGATATTTCCTGTCCTGTTCGGGAGTCGCGCTGTATGTCTGTTTCCATTGTCTGGCGAGTTCCTGCTCCGCTTTTCTGAACTGGGGCGCGGTCATGAGCGTTTGATATTCGCTGTCAGAAAGGGCGCGACTTGTGGATGCGGGCAAAAGAGCAAGCAGCGTCAGTCCAAGAACGAGGGGTTTGAGCATGGCGGTTCTCTCTTTTTGGGAAGGCGTATTTTTCACGCGGTTTTTTCGGGATGGGAAAGCGCGGTGGAATCTGGATAGTCATATGTTATGATAACGATTAAAAATAGAATAATCAATTAAAAAGTATTTTTTAACGCGCGTATGTTGCCGTGTAGTTTGCCGCCGTCGTTTTCTGCCGCTGACGCGACAAGGTTTTCCACCCCGGACCGCTTGCCTGAAAAGCCGGCCTGCGAGGGGGGGTATGGAATTTTCGCACGCAAAAAGGGCCGGTCAGAATTCTCTGACCGGCCCTTTTCTCTTTCTTTTTTCTGGTCGGGATGAAAGGATTTGAACCTTCGACCCCTTGAACCCCATTCAAGTGCGCTCCCAGACTGCGCTACATCCCGACACGAAAAGAGACTTTAATGACGTCGCCCTTTTTTGTCAATCATTTTTTTCGGACGCTTCAAGTTCCTCCAGCGCCGCGCGGGCGAAGTCCAGAGACGCGTCCAGCGACAGGGCCGTCGTCAGGCAGCGCCGCGCCTCGGCGGCGTCGCCGCCGCGCTTGCGGCACATGCCGAGGTTGGCCCAGCCCATGGCCGAACCCTTGTCGAGCCTGAGCACGCGGGTAAAGAGATCGGCGGCTTCGTCGTAGCGCTCCAGCTTGAAGAGCGCCACGCCGGCAAGATTGCCGTATTCCTTCATGGTCGGGCAGCGATCAAAGGCGGCTTGCAGCAGCGGCAGCGCCTCGGCCCAGCGTCCTTCAAGGGTGAGAACGTAACCGGCATAGAAGGAGGCCAGCGCAAAGGCGTCGTCGTCGGGCTGCAAGGGCGCGGCTTCGCGGAACAGCGCGCAGGCCGCGGCGTTGTCGCCCCGGCGCATGGCCAGCATTCCCCGAAAGAAGGGCAGATAATGAGCGCCGGGGCAGCATTCCTCCAGCACGGCGAGACCCCGGGCGGCTTCTTCCTCGTCCGCCTCTTCCGCCAGCTTGCGGCCGACAAAGAGACCGACGCTCTGATTGCGATCCCGCTCGCGGAAGTCGAGACCGGGGACAATGGCATAATGCGCCGGAATGCCGAGATCCGGGTGGGTCGTTTCCACGGCGTAGACGCGCAGCGGCGCAAGACCGGCGACGGCTTCCAGCAGCTCGTCCCGGATATCCGCATGTTCCACGCAGGGCAGGGAGCGCAGCGGCGTCGCCGGCCCGCGCAGCAGCCAGGCGACGTCTTCCAGCGCGTCGAACTTGGAAAGGCCGGAGGCTTCGTAGCAGGCGTGCGTGCAGAAATCTCCGGCAAGCTGCGCGATTTCCGTCACGGCGCGGACGGCGGCCTTGGCGGGCGTGGCGGCCGTGCCTGCCGTAAAGACGATTTCCGACGATTCGGGGAAGGTGGCGGGGTCCCAGGCCAGGGCGCCCACCGTGGGCAGCGGCATGCCGAGGGAAAAATCCTTGAGGATCAGCCGGACGCCGTTGCGGGCAAAGGCGTCCAGCAGGGAGCGCAGCACGGGATCGTCGTCGTCCCCGACCTCGATGACGGGCGTTTCCAGACGTTCGCGATCCACATGGCAGCAGACATGGCGCTCGACGAGTTCGGAAAGCCCCTGCAGGAGCGATTCCTCGTTGCTGTTGCCGGACGACGTGCCGTTGAATTCGCCCAGCAGCTTGAACCAGTCCAGCGGCAGCCAGACCGTCGCGCCGTCGTTCAGACGGGTGGCGGGGTAGAACTGCCAGCGGCGAAGGTCCATGAGGCGGCGAATGACGGCGGGGTCGGCGTCGTCGCGGACGGAGCGGCCGATTTCCTCAAGAGGCAGAAGATCCTTGCCGAACAGGGATTCGGCTTCGCTCCAGGTCGCCTCCCGGAAAAAGGGGCGGCGTTCCCAGAACGTGAAGAAGGCGTAACGCTCCATCAGTTCCATCAGGGCCGAGGCCTGCGCCTGTTCGGGCGAAGAGCCCTTGCCCATCTGCTTGCGCGTGGGCATGACGCGCCGGGCGTCTTCCCCGCAGACGCTGAGATAGACGGGGATGCCGAGACGGCCGACGTCGACGCGCCGGGTTTCGGCCAGAATGTCGGCGTGCGCGGCCTCAAGACGGGCGCGCACGCGGCGCACGGTTTCCGCCGGGGCTATGGCCTTGTCCAGATCGTGGGTGTATCCCTTGGGGCAGGGCGCGAGGCTGATGCGGGGCAGGCTCATTGGCGCTCCAGAACAAGAATATCGTAAAGGCGATGCTGCTTTTGTCCGTCCGCATCCTGGCTGGCGATGCCGATGCGGCGTTCCGTCGTCTTGAAGTATTTGGCGGCGTTCTTGGCGAAACGCGGTTTCGCGCGGCCCGTGTCCGTACAGAAGACGGCCTTGCCGCCCGGGGCAAGGTGGCGCGAGCAGAATTTCAGCAGCGGCCGGTGCAGTTCGTCAAGATAGAGTATTTCCGAAGCCGCGATGAGGTCCACGCCGCCGGCAAAGCGTTCGTCCTTGCCGGGCGTGGTCACGTCCACATGGGCCACGTCGATGATATCCTCAAGGTGATTGCTCCAGACGTTGGCCTGCGCGAATTTCAGGGCGTCGGGCACGATGTCGCTGATCGTGATGTGCCGGAAGCCGTAACTGGCGGCCACGATGCCCAGCACGCCGCAGCCCGCGCCGATTTCAAGCAGCGTCTTGCCTTCCGGCTCGAAGTGCCGCAGCAGGCGGCCCAGGAGGAAGGAGCCCGGCCAGACCTTGGCCCAGAGGGGCAGGTCCTTGAGCGGATTGTGGATGGCCTTGCGGGCCAGCAGCGCGTCCAGATGTTGGGGCATGTTTCTGACGGTCAGCAGGCGCAGCGTCCGGCCGTCGATGTCCAGAGGTTCAAAGTCCACGTCGAACGTGGCGCGAATGTCCGCCAGCAGGGCGTCAAGTCGGGAGTCGTTGCTCATGGTAGGCCTTTCGGAAAAGTGACGTTGGGAGCACTGTTCTATACCGCCCCGGCGTCAGGAAGGCAAGAACGCTTGACAGCTCCCCCGCCGGCGGGAATAGTCGCGGCAGGAAATACGCCAAGCCCGCCGAAGCGGCAAAGGACAGTCATGAAACAGATTTATCGTCTTGAAATTGTGGCGCAGGAAGAAGACTACGATCGCGCGTGCGGTCTGCTGGCGCTGGAAGTCAGCTTCGGCTGGGAAGAAGAGAATCTTCCTTCGGGAGAGACGCGCTTTCGTATTCACTGCGAGCAGGAAAGCTATTTGCGGGAACTGGGGGAAAAGATCGGGCGCGCGGTTCCCGACGCGCGGCAGACGCTGGCCGCCGTTGAGGAAAAGGACTGGGTGGACGCCTGGAAGGAATTCTTTACGCCCGTGCGCTGCGGTTCCCGCTTTGTCGTTCTGCCTCCCTGGCTGGCGGGCGATCCCGAATTCGCGGATCGGACGCCCGTCCTGATCGAGCCCAAGAGCGCTTTCGGCACGGGGCATCACGCCACGACGGCCCTTTGCCTGCGGGTGATCAGCGATCTGCTTGACGAGGGGCGCATTGCCGCCGGGCAGACCTTCCTTGATCTTGGAACAGGGTCCGGCGTGCTGGGCATCGGCTGCTGCAAGCACGGCCTTCAGGGGATCGGCCTTGATATTGATCCGCTTGCCGTGGACAACGCGCTGGAAAACAGAAGCCTCAACGCCGTTTCGGCCGAGGCCTTCCAGGTCGGCGCCGGCAGCATAGAGGCCGCGAAGGGGCGGACCTTTGATCTTGTGCTGGCCAACATTCTCGCGCGCCCGCTGACGGAGATGGCGCCCGCCATTGCCGCCGTGCGCGCGTCGGGGGGCGTTCTTGTGCTTTCCGGGCTGCTGGTCATTCAGGCCGACGGCGTGGAGGCGGCCTATCGGGCGCAGGGGCTGCCCCAGGCCCGGCGCGTCGTCGACGGCGAATGGTGCGCGCTGGTCTGGAGCTGATCGTCGCCGGAGGCGATTGCGGAACGCGCGGCGTCGCCGCCGTCCGCGCCGGCAGAACGGGCGCCCGCAAAGAGCTTTGCGGGCGCCCGTTCTGTTTCTTTTCGGAATGGGGTCGCGAAAGAAAGCCGGGCGCAAAAAAGCCGGAACCGCGCTGAACGCGGCCCCGGCCTGAATCGTTACTTTCCCGTCGCCTTTCTGAAGCATTTTCAGTTTGAAACGCTGCGCATTTCAAACATAGCGAGCCGGAAATTCTTTCCACGGCCCGCAGGCGTTTTGAAAAAGCGCGTTGGGGGAAGGATGGGGGGCCTGGGGGGAAGGAAACGCCCCTTGCGCGCTAGCCAAGGGGGTTTCCTTCCCCCCGGAGAAGAACGATTTAGCGTTAACAGGTCTAGGCAAGCTTCTTGATGGCGGCAAGAGCTTCGTCGTAATTGGGCTCGTTGGTGGTTTCGGAAACGATCTGGCTGTAGGCCAGCGTTCCGTCGGGGACCACCACGAAGATGGCGCGCGAAAGGAGGCGCAGTTCCTGAATCAGCACGCCGTAATTCTTGCCAAAGGCCGCGTCCTTGTGATCGGAGAGGCTTTCCACGGCGGTCACGCCGGCGGCGCCGCACCAGCGGGCCTGCGCGAAGGGCAGGTCGCAGCTTACGGCAACAATACGCACCTTGTCGGAGAGGGAGGCGGCTTCGGTATTGAAGCGGCGCACTTCCATGTCGCACACGGGAGTATCCAGCGAGGGCACGCTGACCAGAACCAGAATCTTGCCCGCATAATCTTTCAGGCCGCGGGGGCTGAGATCATTGGCGACAACGGTAAAATCGGGGGCCTTCTGGCCGACGGCAGGCAGGGAACCTTCAAGATGCAGGGTGTTCCCCGCAAAAGTCACGGTATTCATTGGGATGACTCCTCTTTGATTCGCCGGAGTTCATGCGCCGGATCGGCGTCGTTCCGGCTGCTGCGGGAACAGCGGCCGCCCGGGATGCTTTTCGCGGGAAAGGGTTCCGCGGCGGGAATCGCCCGGGCCGGGGGCCGCGCTGGTAAACGGAGGCGGAAAGGCGAATCTGACCTTGTTCCGCGCGTCTGGCTATTACCTAGTGCGGAACTTGCAAAAAGTCAAGAATGATTCCTGATAGCGTCGGAGGCGGGGCCGGGCGTCCTACTTGCCCATGGCGTTCATGAAATCCTTGTTGGACTTGGTGCCGCGCATCTTGTCGAGCAGGAACTCCATGCCGTCGATGGGCGACATGGGAGCAAGGATCTTGCGGAGTATCCAGACGCGGTTGAGAACGTCCTCGGGGAGCAGCAGATCTTCCTTTCGCGTTCCGGTACGGTTGATGTCGATGGCGGGGAAGACGCGCTTTTCCGCAAGATGGCGATCAAGATAGACTTCCATGTTGCCGGTGCCCTTGAACTCTTCAAAGATGACTTCATCCATGCGGGAACCGGTGTCGATGAGGGCCGTGGCGATGATGGTAAGGCTGCCGCCTTCCTCGATATTCCGGGCCGCGCCGAAAATGCGCTTGGGGCGTTGCAGGGCGTTGGCGTCGAGGCCGCCGGAGAGAACGCGCCCGGAAGAGGGGGTGACGGCGTTGTAGGCCCGGCCGAGGCGGGTGATGGAGTCCATGAGGATGACGACGTCGCGCTTGCGCTCGACGAGGCGCTTGGCCTTTTCCAGAACCATTTCACAGACCTGGACATGGCGCTGCGGGGGTTCGTCGAAGGTGGAGCTGATGACTTCCGCCTTTTTGACGGTACGCATCATGTCCGTGACTTCTTCCGGGCGTTCGTCGATGAGCAGGACGATGAGATAGACGTCGGGGTTGTTGGCGTTGATGGCGTTGGCCAGCGACTGGAGGAGGACGGTCTTGCCGGTGCGCGGGGGGGCGACGATGAGACCGCGCTGCCCGCAGCCGATAGGCGCCATGATGTCGATGACCCGGTTGGAGAGATTCTTTTCGCCGTTTTCCATCACGAGCTGATGGTCGGGATAGATGGGCGTGAGGTTGTCGAAGAGGACAAGATTCTTGGCGTTTTCCGGCGGTTCAAAGCCTATTTCCGTGACCTTGAGCAGGGCGAAGTACCGTTCCCCTTCCTTTGGCGGGCGGATTTGCCCTGAAACGACGTCCCCCTTGCGAAGGGCGAAGCGGCGAATCTGCGACGGAGAAACGTAGATGTCGTCCGGGCCGGGCATGTAGCTGCACAGGGGGGATCGCAAGAAGCCGAAGCCGTCCGGCAGGATTTCCAGCACGCCGTCGCCGAAAATGGCGCCGTTTTGCGAGGCGCAGGCTTGCAGCAGCGCAAAAATCAGCTCCTGCTTTCGCATGGAGCTGGCATTTTCGATTTCATATTTTTCCGCCAGCTCCATCAGTTCCTGCATGCTGTGCGTTTTGAGCGTCGTCAGGCTGAGGGTGCTTTCGGTAATGGGATCTGCGGCCGCGACGGTTTTTTTCCGTCGCGTGGTCTTGCGAGGTGTTTTTTCCATAAAAAAAGAGAGCAGCGGCGCGCAGACGCCGCAGTAAGGAAAGGGTGATTGGGGCGAGTGGGTGAAAAAGGACGTGTGTCTGCGATCTAGCGCATCTCCAGCCCCAACGCAAGCAAAAAAGGTTATTGCGCCTTTTCCTGTCGGGGGGGCGTCGCGTAGACCGCCATGAGATCCTGCTGCATGCTTTGCAGGGGCAGGCCGAGCACTTCCGAAAGCTCGCCGAGCACGAGGCAGAGGGCCTGATCCTGAAGGCGGCGCTCGCCGAAGGAA
This sequence comes from uncultured Desulfovibrio sp., assembly GCA_944324555.1. Classification (GTDB taxonomy): domain Bacteria; phylum Desulfobacterota; class Desulfovibrionia; order Desulfovibrionales; family Desulfovibrionaceae; genus Desulfovibrio. The sequence goes on along the minus strand of CALUWU010000127.1, from coordinate 4,457 downwards.
AGCTCCTTGGAGCGTCCGATCAGAAGAAGTTCACGCAGAACTTCAACAACGACGGCAAGATCGGGATTCTTGAGACGTTCGGAGTATTCGCGGAAGCGGCGATTCCAGTTCTGGCCGGCGAAAACGGTCTTGTGCGTGTCCGTCAGCAGCGACTGCCAGAGCCGTTGCGCTTCGTTTTTGGTGATGAGGGTGCGGAGGCCGGCGTGCCCGGCCGTCGCGACGGGAACCATGAGCGTGATGTTGTTGGCTCGTACGCGCACGGTGTAGAGCTGGCAGGCGTTGCCGCCGATATTCTGCTGATCGATGCTTTCGATTTGGCCGACTCCCTGCGCTGGATAGACGACAAGATCATTTACTGCAAACATGTTTTCACCATTTCCGGCACGCGTGTGCGCTAAAGCTTATGACGTTTTCAAAAAGCTCCCTTCGTTTTGCCGCGATCGCGGCGGATGGCTCCGGAACGGCCATGCAAGGCAGACGCCTGTCGGTTCCCGCAGGGGAACCGCACAGGCGCGAACGCATGAGGGTTTCTTTGAGGATTCCGGAAGGAATGAAGGACGTAAGAAAGAATCTAGCCGTTTTCCAGAATAATGTCCAGAAAAATAAAAAATGTTCCTTATAGCGTTTTCATGTCGCGGATACAAGGAAAAAAGAGGTAAAAATTTTTTTACATCAAGCGTCTCTCAGGTTTCGCGCATAGAGCGTTTCACCTTTGAAAAAGGTGAAACGCGAGGCGGCGAGACAGCGCCGCCCGGCCCAAAGTAAGCGGAAAAACCGCGTTTTTTCCGCGAAACGACAGGCCGTATAGTTTGAAATGCGAAGCATTTCAAACTGAAAATGCTTAAGGAAAGAAGACCGGCGGCAGACGCCGCGCGCCCGGCGCGCGGCGTCTGCCGCCGGTCGATTTCGCGGGCGAAGGCGCGCGCCGTCATGCGGCGCTTTGCTGCGCGTTGCGCGCGGCGCGTTCCAGGCCGCCCGCGACAAAGGCGAAAAGCACGTCCAGCGCGTTGTCGATCCCCTTCGCGACGGCGGCGGCGTCGTCGCCGGCGGGGCGGCCCAGAACCCAGTTCGTGACGTCGCCCTTGTGCGGGGGACGGCCTATGCCGATCCGCAGGCGGTAGAAGTCCGGCGTGCCAAGCAGCTGACTGATGGATTTCAGGCCGTTGTGTCCGGCGTTCCCGCCGCCGAACTTGAAGCGCAGATGCCCGGCCGGAATATCAAGCTCGTCGTGAGCGACGACAAGGCGATCCGGGGGCAGCTTGTGCCATGCCAGCAGGGGTTGAACGCATTGTCCGCTCAGGTTCATGAAGGTCTGGGGTTTGGCGACAAGCCACGGACCGCGCAATTCCGGCAGCTCAACGCGCAGCAGCTCGCAGGAGAACTTGCCGCCGTTCATGCTCTGTACGCGGCCTTCCCGCTCCGCCTTGCGGCAGAGGGCGTCGACCAGCAGAAAGCCGCAGTTGTGGCGCGTTCCGTCGTATTGGGCGCCGGGGTTGCCGAGGCCGACGAGTACGTATGAATAATCCATGAAATATCCTGTGAAAGGTGGGGGGACAAGAGAAGCGCTGGCGACGCCGCGGCCTACCGTTCCCGCTCCCGGTCGCCGCGCGCGAGACGCAGGCCGGCGCCGGCGCAGCAGGCCGCCGCGTGCCGGGCCGCGGTATGCGCCATGCGCGGCGCGAAAACGGCAAGGTGGCCGCCGTCGGGCAGCCAGAAGAGGCTCTTGCGCGGGGCGCGCAGGCGGTCGTAGGCATGGCGGACGAGTTCCGGGGTAAAGAGCGCGTCGTTGGCGACGCCGACCATGTGCACGGGACAGCGCGCCTGTTCGGGAACGCGCGCCGCGAAGAGGCTCCGAAGGAACATGAGGGGATAGCTCCAGCGCTGTCGCGCGGCCCGCTGGCGCAGGTCCTTGCCGCCCTCCAGAATGCGCGACAGCGAAAGGTAGGCGCACAGGGGGACGGGCAGGCGGGGCAGGCGGCGGGCCGCCGCGTCGATGCTTTCCTGAAGACAGGCTCGCCGCTCGCGCCAGGGCGCGAAGCGGGTCGCGAGAATGGCGTCTTCCTGCTGGGGGTAGCAGCCCGCCATGGGCAGGGCCGCGGCAAGGCCGGAACTCTGGGCGGCGTGCGCCAGCGCGAGGATGGCGCCCTGACTGTGCCCGCAGACGGCGATGGTCCTTTCGCCGCGCGAACGCAGCCACGCCTCGGCGTCCAGGGCGTTTTGCAGGAGCGTGTCAAAGGTGAAGCCCGCGCAATGGGCGTTGTCGCCGTGGCCGGTGAAGTGAACGGCCGCAGTGGACAGGCCCTGCCGCCGCAGGGCCGCGAGAAAGATTTCGTATTGATGCGGGCTGACCATGGAGCCGGGATAGAACAGCAGGCAGTCGGCGCCTTCAAGAGGGCGGTAGTCCAGCAGCGCCCGGGAGGGACCGCTGCCAATGGTCATGAGTCTGCGTCGGGATCGAAGAAAGATCATGAAGTTCCCCCTGTTGCAAAAAAGGCCGGTTCCCGAAAGAACCGGCCTGAACGGACTTGAGCGCTGGCGTAAGGCCCTATTCCGCGGCGCCTTCTTCGGCGTCGGCGTCGTCCTTGGACTTGGAAAGGACGCTCACGATGGCGTAGTTCTGATCGTACACGGCCTTGACGTTGGCGGGCAGGGGCAGGGTCGCCACGGTCACGCTGTCGTTGATGCCCATTTCGGTCACGTCGATGGTGATCTTCTTGGGCATGTCAAGGGGACGGCTGCTCAGGCGCACCGCTTCGCGGTAGGTTTCCAGAACGCCGCCGAGCTTCACGCCCTTGGAGACGCCCACGAATTCCAGAGGCACTTCAACGGTGATTTCCTTTTCGAGGTCCACGCCGTAGAAGTCGATATGGGTGTACTGATTCTTGTAGGGGTGACGCTGCACTTCCCACACCAGGGCGGGATAGGTGGTCTTGGCGCCGTTATCGTCGATTTCAAGGTGGAACACCGTGGTGTGGCCCACTTCGGCGAACAGCTTTTCAAAGGGCAGTACGGGAGACTGCACGGAAATATTGTCACCCTTGGCGGTGTAGAACACGCCGGGGATCATATTCTTGGCACGAACGCGACCGGCAGGACCCTTGCCGCATTCCGCACGCTTCTGGACGTTCAAGGTTTTTTCGATGCTGCTCATTGACACAACTCCAAACGGCATCGCCTCGGGCGACGCACGGCTGTTTTTTCGCGCCAGGGAAATACCGGCACACTGACAGGCTTACCAGAAAACGCGTGACGCCGAAAAGGAGAAGAAACGACGCCACGCGAAATGTTGTCTCCTCTGATCCGAAATTGCTGCTGTTTCGGCAGAGGTTGCAGCAGCGGAAGCTCCTTCGCTTCCGCGCGCAGATGAAGAACTAGACGAAAAGAACGCTTACCGACGAACCGGTATGAATATTGTGGATGGTCTTGGCCATCAGGGCCGCCACGGACACCACCTGAATCTTGGGGCAGCGATCCTTCTTGTCCCCCAGCGGAATGGTGTCGGTAACGATGACACGCTTCAGGGATTCGGTGGCGTTGATGCGGTCAATGGCTGGTCCGGACATGACGGGATGCGTGGCGCAGGCGATGATTTCCGTAGCGCCGTACTTCAGCAGCACATCCGCAGCGGCGCAGAGCGTGCCGGCGGTATCAATAATGTCGTCCACGATAATGGCGGACTTGCCTTCCACATCGCCGATAACGTGCATGGCCTGCGCCTGATTGGGCTTGTCGCGGCGCTTGTCCACGATGGCGAGGGGCGCATTGAGCCGCTTTGCATAGGAGCGGGCGCGTTCCACGCCGCCGGCGTCGGGCGACACGATGACAATATTGTCGTTGGCAATCTGGCGGAGGGGCTCCAGCATGACCGGAGCGGCATAGAGATTGTCCACGGGGCAGTTGAAGAAGCCCTGAATCTGACCGGCATGCAGGTCGATGGTCACGACGCGATCCGCGCCGGAAACGCTGATGAAGTCGGCCACGGTCTTGGCGCTGATGGGCGCGCGGGGGCTGACCTTGCGATCCTGACGGGCATAGCCGTAATAGGGAATAACGGCGGTAATGCGGCCCGCGCTGGCGCGCTTCAATGCGTCGAGCATGAGGCAGAGCTGCACCAGATTGCGGTTGACATTGGGGGAACAGGTGGGCTGCACGACAAAAACGTCGTCGCCGCGCACGTTGTCGCCGATTTCGATACGCAGTTCGCCGTCACTGAAGGTCGTGGCGAGGGTGGGCGTCAGCTGACAGCCGAGATGATCGCAAATAGCCTTGGCCAGGTCGGGATTCGCAGAACCGGTGACAATTTTGAGATCGCTGTACATGTCTCTCTCGCCTTGCGACAAAAGTTATGGCTGGGATGGAAGGGTTCGAACCTTCGTATAACGGAGCCAAAACCCGTTGCCTTACCACTTGGCGACATCCCAGCGAGAAGGAAGAGACAGCACAAAGACACGCTTCCA
>CALUWU010000126.1 GCA_944324555.1 uncultured Desulfovibrio sp. | reverse complement strand
CCATCAGCTGGGACGCCAACGGCGTCGCCCACCAGAAGCTCTATCTTTTCCAGCCCGCCGCCAACGGCGTCAAGCCGCTGGACGTGAGCGACTTCCGGCGCGTCCGCGCCGCCGTCCAGCAGCGCGCCGCCCTGCGGATGCAGGGCATGCCCGCCGTGGACGCGCAGGGGCAGCCCCTTGTCGAGGGCCTGCCGCCCGCGCAGCAGCCCGAACAGAGCGCAGCGCCTGCGCCGGCGGCGACGCCCCCCGCGGGCATCGGCACCACGCCCCTGCCCTCCTACAAGCTCCGCCTGCCGTCCAGCGCGCAGTAGTCGCCAAAGCCCCGGACGCCATTTTTGCTTTGGCAGCCGGGGCCGTTTCGGTTACTCTCCCGTCACCCGCCGCCGGGCAGATCGCCCCGGCGGCGGAACATCATCTGAAGGAAGCGCGTATGCCGCAAGAAATCAGCAAAGAAACCGTCGCCCACATGGCGACCCTTTCCCGCCTCTCCGTGACCGAAGAGGAAAAGGCCCTCTTCGCCCGGCAATTCGGCGATATTCTCGCCTATATGGATGTTCTCGCCAAGGTTGACACAAACGGCGTCGACCCCCTGTACAGCCCCGTCCTGCATGCTTCCGCCATGCGCGAAGACAAGCCCGAACGCCGCCGCAGCCGGGAAGAGGTGCTGCAAAACGCGCCGGAACGCGACGAAGGCCTCTTCATTGTTCCGCGCATCGTGTAGCCCCCCGACACCAGATTCAGGAATGCCCACTATGACCGATATCTGTTCGCTTTCCCTTTCCGAACTGGCGCGCGGGCTGCAGGCCCGGGAAATCAGCGCCGAAGCGGCGACCGCCGCCTGCCTCGACCGCATCAAGGCGACGGAAGAGCGCCTTGGCGCCCTGCTGCACGTTGACGCCGAGGGCGCCCTTGCCGCCGCCCGCGCCCTGGACGCCGCCGGTCCGGACCCGAGCAAGCCTCTCTGGGGCGTGCCCGTCACGGTCAAGGACGCGCTCTCCACCAAAGGCATGCCCACCACGGCGGCATCGCGCATCCTTGAAGGCTTCATGCCCATCTACGACGCCTTCGTCGTGGAACGCCTCAAGGAGGCGGGCGCCGTTCTGCTGGGCAAGAACAACATGGACGAATTTGCCATGGGTTCCGGCACGGACAATTCCGCCTACAAGAAAACCGGCAACCCCTGGGACCCCGCCCGCATTCCCGGCGGCTCTTCGGGGGGCTCGGCGGCGTCCGTGGCCGCGGGCCAGTGCTTCGCCTCGCTGGGCTCGGACACCGGCGGCTCCATTCGTCAGCCCGCCGCCATGTGCGGCTGCGTGGGCCTCAAGCCCACCTACGGCCGCGTTTCCCGCTACGGCCTCATCGCCTACGGATCCTCGCTGGATCAGGTCGGCCCGCTGACCCGCAGCGTCGAGGACTGCGCCCGCGTGCTGAGCGTCATCGCCGGCCATGACAGCCGCGACAACACAAGCGATCCCCGCCCGGCGGAAGACTATGCCGCCGCCCTGACCGGCGACGGCCTCAAGGGCGCGACGCTCGGCCTGCCCGCCGAATTCTACGGCGAAGGGCTTTCGTCCGAAGTGCGCGACGCCTGCATGGCCGCCGTCGACGCCGCCAGAAGCGCGGGCGCGACCATTGTCGACGTGAGCCTGCCGCATACCGACGCGGCCATCGCCACCTATTACATTCTCGCCATGGCCGAAGCCAGCTCCAATCTTGCCCGCTTTGACGGCGTGCGTTACGGACGCCGCGCCGCCGACGTGCGGAACCTCGCGGATCTGTACGTCCGTTCCCGCAGCGAAGGCTTCGGGCAGGAAGTGAAGCGCCGCATCCTGCTCGGCGCCTACGTGCTGTCTTCCGGCTATTACGACGCCTATTACCGCAAGGCCGCGCAGGTGCGCCGCCTGATCCGCGACGAATACAACGCGGCGCTGAGCCGGTGCGACGCCCTGCTCACGCCCGTGTCTCCCGTCACGGCCTGGGCGCTGGGCAGCCGCAACGACGACCCGCTGCAGTGCTACCTGATGGACGCCTACACCCTGTCTCTCAATCTGGCCGGCCTGCCCGGTCTTGCCCTGCCCGCCGGCCTCGGCGCGGACAGCGGCCTGCCCGTCGGCATTCAGCTGATCGGCAAGGCCTTTGACGAAAGCGGCCTGCTGCGCATCGGCCATGCGCTTGAAGCGCGCCTGCCGCGCATCGGCATGCCGGCGCTGTAGACGCGCCTCATTCCTCGAAGCGCCGGGCGGCGCGCCGTCGTATCGCATGCGGTACGGCGGCGCGCCGCTCTTGCATGAACAGCGAAAACGACGCGTTTCCGCCTTTCCGGCCGCGTATCTTCCGCAACATATTGCATTCTTTTTCACAATTAACTGATTCTTCAATCAAGCGCATCACAATTTTCCTCCCGCATATTGATTTTTCCCCTGTGCTGGGATAGCATTTTTTCCAATAGTCTGGAGTTGTCCGCCCGCGATACGGGTCGCAGGCGGCGTTCCGTTATCCTCAAGTGCGGGAGAAGCGCAATGCCTTGGGCTCAGCAGTACACACCTGCCGGAAGCTTGTGGTTGTCCGCTCTGGCGGCGGCCGTACCTCTGATTATTCTCTTTTACATGTTGGCCGTGAGACAGGCCAAAGGTCATATCGCCGCAGCCTCCGGCCTGGTGGGCGCCCTGCTGGTCGCCTTTTTCGTCTGGGGCATGCCCGCGCCGCTGGCGGTCAACGCCGTGTTCAACGGCGCGGCCTTCGGTCTTTTCCCCATTGTCTGGATCGTGATCACCGCCGTCTGGGTCTACAACATGACGGTGGAATCCGGCGAATTTGAAATCATCAAGGATTCGCTGGCCCGTATTACCGACGACCGCCGCCTGCAGGCGCTGTTCATCGCCTTTGCCTTCTCCGGCTTCCTTGAAGGCACCGCCGGCTTCGGCACGCCTGTGGCCATTGCCGCCGCCATGCTGGTGGGTCTCGGCTTCTCCCCCCGCTGGGGCGCGGGTATCGCCCTGCTTTCCAACACGGCCCCCGTGGCCTTCGGCGCCATCGGCGTTCCGCTGATCACGGCCGCCTCCATGTCGCACCTTGATCAGATGACCGTCACCGCCATTGCCGGCCGCCAGCTTTCCATTCTGGCCATCATCGTGCCCCTGTGGGTCTGTACGGTCATGTGCGGCTTCAAGCGGATGCTGGAAGTGCTGCCCGCCATTCTGGTGAGCGGCGTGGTCTTTGCCGGCGTCCAGTTCGCCGTGTCCAACCTGCACGGCCCCACCCTTCCCGACATCTTCTCGGCCTTCGCCACCATCGTCGCCCTGATCGCCCTGCTCAAGGTCTGGAAGCCGAAGACCATCTTCCGCTTTGAAAATGACGAGCCCGTGCAGCTTTCCGCGCAGGGCTATTCCGCCGGTCAGGTGCTGCGCGCCTGGGGCCCCTATCTGATTCTGGCCGTTTTCGTCTTCTTCTGGGGCCTGTCCAGCTTCAAGGCCATTCTCAACGGCATCCCCGGCGCCATCTTCACGTTCGGCTGGCCCGGCCTTGACGGCAACCTTGTGAAGCCCGACGGCACGAACTACGCCGCCAAGTATACCTTCAACTGGCTCTCCGCCGGCGGCACCGCCATCCTGCTTTCCGGCTTCGTGTCCGTGCCGCTGATGCGCGGCTACGGCTTCGGCCGCGCGCTGGCCTGCCTGTACCGCACCCTGGTGCAGCTGCGCTTCCCCATCCTGACCATCGCCATGATTCTGGGCCTGGCCTATCTCATGAACTGCTCGGGCATGAGCTCCACCCTCGGTCTGGCCTTCACCGGCACGGGCGCCTACTTCGCCTTCTTCTCGCCCTTCATCGGCTGGCTCGGCGTGTTCCTCACCGGCTCCGACACTTCCGCCTGCGCGCTCTTCAGCGGCATGCAGAAGGATACGGCCATCGCCGTGGGCATGCGTCCCGAACTGGCCGTCGCGGCCAACGCCGCCGGCGGCTGCTTCGCCAAGATGGTGTCGCCCCAGTCGCTCTCCGTGGCCACCGCCGCCACCAACACCGTGGGTCAGGAAGGCTCGCTCTTCCGCTTCACCATCGGGCACAGCATCGCCCTTACCTTCATCCTCGCCGTGCTGACCTATCTCATGGTCGGCCCGCTGTCCTGGCTGCTGCCCGCCTAAGCGCAAGCCTCTCTCCCCGGCGCCGCCCCTTCCGGCCGGAGCCGGGTCTTCCCGGGGCGGGATCGGAACGCGCGTTCCGATCCCGCCCTTTCGCGTGCGCGCCGCCGGCCGCTCCGTATTTTCCCGCGCGGCGCGGGCAGAAAAAATCATAACACATGTAAAATATCCTGACACTTGTCAACAGAAACGCGCATCCCCGAAAAACAGACTTCAAATATTATCCAATAAAATAACCGCATTAGAATCAGGCGTCACATTGTGCAAAATGGAACATTTATTGCTAGCGCCAGATATCATGATGACGCCGCGCCGGGGGGAGGCGCGGCAGCCCAATTCAATGGAGGAGTTATGAGCTTCGGCAGAGATTTGTACAATTTTCTCTTGAGCAGCTCCCAGGCCTACGCCAAATGGGATCTGGAAGTAAGCACGTCGATTATCAGAAATCGCAAGAAACTCTTGATCCTGCTGGCGCTGGCGGCCCCGATCCTGCTGGTCTGCGGGGCGGAAGCCTATGAAGCCCACGAAATGCTGGGCGGCAAGTCCGCCTATGCGCCCGCCTTCTATACGACGACCATCTTTCTGGCGTCCATCGCCGTCGGTCTGGCGGCTGGTCTGATTACCGGCTGTATCGGCGCGGGCGGCGGCTTCATCATCACGCCCGCCCTCATGGCCGCCGGCGTGAAAGGCATTCTCGCCGTGGGCACCGACCTGTTCCACATCTTTGCCAAGGCCATCATGGGCACGACCGTCCACAAGAAGCTGGGCAACGTGTCCGTCAAGCTCGCCATCGCCTTCCTTGTGGGTTCCGGCGCCGGCACCTTCATCGGCGGCGCCATCAACAAGGGTCTGTACAATGCCGACCCGCTGCTGTCCGAGCTCTTCATCAGCACCATCTATGCCGTCCTGCTGGGCTTCCTCGGCTTTTACGCCCTGTTTGACTTCCTCAAGGCCACCCGCGGCAGCAAGGCCGCCCAGAGCAACGATCCGCACGGCGGCAGCGTGGGCATGACCGGCATTTCCATGAAGCTGCAGGGCATGCACATTCCGCCCATGATCACCTTTGACGAAGACCTCGTTCCCGGCGGCCGCCGCATTTCCGGCTGGATCATCGCCGCCGGCGGCGCCGTCGTGGGCATGCTCGCCGCCATCATGGGCGTGGGCGGCGGTTTCGTGACCTTCCCCATGTTCGTGTACATCTTCGGCGTGTCTTCCATGACCACCGTGGGCACGGACATCCTGCAAATCATCTTCACGGCCGGTCTGGCCTCCATCGGCCAGTACGCCATTTACGGCTACGTCTTCTATACCCTGGCCGTCGGCATGCTGCTCGGCTCCCTGCTCGGTATCCAGATCGGCGCCCTGACCACCAAGGTCGTCAAGGGCGTGCACATCCGCGGCTTCTACGCCATTTCCATCATTTCCGGCTTCATCAACCGCGCGGCCACCCTGCCCAAGAAGCTGGTGGAAATGGAAGTGCTCGACTGGTCGCCCACGGTCTGCACCTGGATTGAAGAAATCGGCAACGTCGTCTTCTGGGGCGTAGTCGCCTTCTTCGGTATCTGGGTATTCAGCAAGTTCTTCATGAATCTCGGCAAGCTCAGAGGGGAGGCGTAATCATGCTGATCCATGAAAAAGGCCCCTTCATCCGGGGTTCCATCCTTCTTGTTTCCTTCCTTGTCCTGTTCTGCGTCCTGCTGACGCCCGTCATGCACGATGAAAACGGCGCGCCCATGACCGGCCTGCAATACGCCGACAACGTTTTCAACGAACTTTCCAAGGGTTCTTCCTATTTCATTCCCGGCGTGCGGGAAAGCATCAAGACCGTTGAAAAGGTCAACGTCAACGTTACCGTCAAGCTGAAGAAGCCCGAACTTGGGGAAACCGCCGTCGTCGCCTTCCGCAAGGCGGGCGTGCAGGCCAGCTTTGCCGACGGCAAGCTCAGCTATCAGGGCAACCTCGCGGCCCTGCTGTCGTCCGCGACGGACGACGCGGATCGCCTCTACCACAACGACGACGCCTCCGTCTCCCAGAAGTACGACGGCGCGGACGCCCTCAAGATGGCCCGCTCCTGGTGGTACGCGCTTTCGCCCAGCATCAAGGAACTGCAAAAGCAGGGTCTGATCAGCGAGGCGCAGGTCGTGGATCAGGTTATCCGCCGCGCCATCGAACCCGGCAACAACTTCTTCAGCGTGACCGCCGTGAAGGTGTCGGATCACATCTGGCTCATGTCCGGCATGCTGATTTTCTATGTGCTCTACACCCTGTGGTACGGCTTCTCCATCTTCGAACTCTTCGAAGGCATCGGCCTCGCCATGACCAAGTCCAAGGTCAAGCAGGAAGGCTAGCGCAGCCCGAACGCATCCTTCTCACAGTCTGAAAAAAGACCGGAAGCGCCGCTTCCGGTCTTTTTTTAGAGCAATTTCAGTTTGAAACGCTGCGCCTTCCAAACCATACGGCCTGTCGTTTCGCGGAAAAAAAAACGGTTTTTCCGCTCGCTGCGGGCCGGGCGGCGGCGCGCTCTGGAAAAAACTTCATGGCACAAAAATTGCTTTAACATAGTAAAAGCAAAAAACTGACGCCTGCCCCGCATCAGCGTCCGCGCCGGCAAGCATTCAGGGAGGAAGCCATGAAGTACGCAGCCATTGCCCCTCATTCTCTGTTCGTCCTTCCCTATACGGAAAACGATGACGACGACTGCGGTTCGGCGGCGCCCCTTCAGGACGTGGCGGAACTGCGCCTGCCTGTGTATCCTTTTGACGACGAAGACGACGACATTGCGCCTCTGCTTACCGCCGTGCCGCCCCAGTGTCTGCCCGGGAGCGCGGCTGGTTTTCGCGCCGTTCTGTAGGTTCTGTAGCGCCGTTCCGGCCGTCCAGCGGGGGCGGAAACGGTGTTTCGCGGGAAAAGCGCGATTTTTCGCTCGCTTCGGACCGGGCGGCGCGACCGCCTCGCGTTTCGTCTTTTCAAAGGCGAAACGCTCTCTCCGCCCGTCAATAACCGGCGTTTTTATGCTTTGGCCCTTTTACTCCCGCAAAGACGCCGCGCCTTTTCCTTGCGTTGTTTTTCCGACGCTCTGCAAACAGCAAGACCGCCCGGCAATGCCGGACGGTCTTTTTTCTGTTCCGCTTTCGGGAAAACCGGCGTCCGCCGGGCGCTCCCTGAAGTCAACCGTGAGTCCTGAAACAATTTCAGTTTGAAACGCTGCGCGTTCCAAACCATACGGCCTGTCGTTTCGCGGAAAAAACGCGTTTTTTCCGCTCACTTTGGCCGGGCGGCGCCGCCGCCTCGCGTTTCGCCTTTGAAAAGACGAAACGCTCTACGGACGAGGACCGACGACCGGCGGGGGCGGCAGGGGACGGCCCTTCTTCGGCCCCGCGGGAATCATGGCGTACCGATAGATCTCGTGGATTTCCTTGTCATAGCCGGGATAGAGGCCCTTGGTCATGCCCAGCACGATACGCGCGCCGCGATTGTACAGCAGCAGCAGATCGCCGCTGGAGGGATCGACGCAGAGACCTTCGATTTCGCCCTGGCGCAGCACTTCGTCAAAGGCCTTTTCATGCACGACGCGCGCATAGGTGTCGGAGGTAATGTCCACCCGGTAAAGATTATCGGGTTCGTTATCGTCGGCCGTGCCGTCGTCGGCGGTCATGTAGAGGGAGCCGTTCCAGGCAAAGACGCCCTGCACCCACTGCGGCACGGGCTGCAGGTGCAGCTTGCGGAGATACTTCCCGTCAAGCGTATACTCATAGAGATAGCGGCCGCTTTCCTCACCGACCCAGGAGCACATCCAGACGGTCTTGCGGACGGGATCGACCGTGATGCCGGAAACTTCCATCTGCCCGGAAGCGGGTTCAAAGGCGAAGGTCCGCTTCAGCTGCAGGGTTTCGGCATCGTGCACGGCGATCTGAATATCCTTGCCCACGCCGTCCATGAAATTTTCCGCGCTGACATAGATTTCGCCGTTATACACGTCAATGTCGCCGATGTGGTTGGACGGAATCTTGTAGCCTTCGAAGGGTTTCTCATTGATCTTGAGCAGATTGCCCTTCATGTCGTACTTGAGCAGCTTCGCGCTGTCGCTCACATAGATGTACTTGCCGTCGCAGGCCACGCCCTGACGCCCGGCAACGGGCATGACGCTTTTCAGCACATATTCATGGCTGGGCGCGTGCGCCGGCGCGGCCTGCGGCAGGGCGGGCGCCATCAGGGTTGCCCCGAGCACGAGGGCGGACGCAAGAAACATGGATTTCATAGGCATCTCCTTGGTGCGGGCTTTCATTGCCGTCTCCCCATGAGGCGGAAGAAAGACCTGTCTCAACTATGCGCCATCTTGCACTATCCTGCAAGCGTTCCCTCGTCGCGTCACGCAAAAGCGCCCCCGTCGTCACACAACGACGGGGGCGCGTCTTTCCGGGCCGAAAAACGGGCTACTTGAGGGCCGCCGCCCCGGCCTTCGCCACATTGGTGTCTTCCGCGACGCTGCCGCCGCTGACGCCAATGGCGCCGACAACGACGCCGTTGCGGATCAGCAGTTCGCCGCCGCCGAAAATGACCAGGCCGTCGTTGGTGGCCTCAATGCCGAACAATTCCTTGCCGGGCTGCGCCGCCGCGCCGAGAGCGGCGGTGGACATATTGAAATAGCGCGCGGTCACGGCCTTCTTCATGGACACGTCAATACTGCCAAGAAAGGCGCCGTCCTGCCGCACAAAGGTTTTCAGATGCCCTCCGGCGTCCACAACGGCGATATTCATGGGCACGCCCTGAGCCTTTGCCTTTTCCAGGGCCGCATTCTGCACGGCCAGCGCTTCCTGCATGGTCAAATCGCCGGGCAGATGCGTCTTGGGACCGGCCGCCAGGGCCGGGGACGCCACAAGAAGGAGACATGCACACACCAGGGGGAACAGACGACGCAACATGACGACTCCTTTGCGGCCATAAGGCCGCCGCAAATGACGGCGCAGTCGATATGGCCGCGCGCTTTTTCAGGCTAGCATGGCGGAAGCGCGGGCGCAAGGCGGCCTCCCGGCGCTTCCCGCTCTCGTGCGCGTCAACATTTCGCCGGCAGCATATTTCTTGCATAAAATACACAGGAGGTATGTCATGACACAGAAGATTCGCGCCATACTGCGCGGGGGCTGCCTTGTCCTGCTGCTGACCTGCGCCGTTGCTCACGCCGCCCTGCTGCTGCGCGGCAGCAGGGAACCGCTGACGGAAATACCTCTTTATGCGCCGGGCTTCGAGCTGGAGGCCGAAGGCATGATGCGCGTGCAGTTCGTTCCCCTCGCGGGCAAGGAACTCCGCAGCGTCGCCGTTCACGCCAACGGCTAGGGCCTGTTGACGCTGGAGCGTTTTACCTTTTTCACAGGCGAAACGCTCTAGAGTTCCCGCGATTCGTCGCTTTCCGCAGGCGCCGCCGCGCCTGTCTGTCCCCGGCGGCAGCGCCCATGCCCGCGCCCCGCGTTCCTTCCCATGCCGGCGTTCTGCTCGCCGTTGCAATTGCCTCCCCGCGTCTCCGCGCGGTTTTCCCACCCGGTGCCCCTGCGGCAGCGCGGCCCGTGCGGGCCGTGTCCGCGACGTTGCATGACAGAAGTTTCGTCAAACATGATAGTTCCTCCTTCAAGAAGAATGGTATGCCCTTCGCAGAGGGCCGTCGCCACCTTCCTGCGCGCTTCGCCCAGCATGCGGCAAAGCGTGGCCGTAGAAACGTCCATGCTCCTTGCCGCGTCTTCCTGACACATGCCTTCCGCATCCACCAGACGCAGGGCTTCCAGCATGTCCAGTCCTATACGGGTTTCCTGCCGGGCCTCTCCGCCGCCCTGGGGGACAAAGCGGCTGATGGGCGGCAATCCGCCGATACGGCGCGGTTTGCACGGTCGCATGCGCGTTTCCTCCGTTTTGTTTTGAAATATATTTCATAATTAAGCCGCCTTTCTCTCAGCGTCAAGAGGTCGGAACGGATTTTGTCGCAGCGCGGCCGCGCGCAAAGATCGTTTTGTCTTTGAAAAAGATAAGATACGACGAGGCGGCGCTCGGTCCAAAACGAGCGGAAAACCGCGTTCTTTCCGCGAAACGACAGGCAGCGGAAATGCTCAAAGACGCGGACGGGATACCCGGCGCGCTGCGGCGCGCGAGGGCAGAAAATATGTAAAGAAGAAAAAAGAAAAGCGCCGCCTGTCAATGACATGCGGCGCTGAATATGGAGCGGGAGACGGGATTTGAACCCGCGACTTCAACCTTGGCAAGGTTGCACTCTACCACTGAGTTACTCCCGCAAAAGCGGCTATGATTTGGAGCGGGAAACGGGATTTGAACCCGCAACCTTCAGCTTGGGAAGCTGACACTCTACCGTTGAGTTATTCCCGCCCAAGCGGCGCTCTCGCGCGCGATGCCCTTGAGCATCGCAAAATTGTGGAGCGGGAGACGGGATTTGAACCCGCGACTTCAACCTTGGCAAGGTTGCACTCTACCACTGAGTTACTCCCGCAGAGCGATTTTTCAACTGTGCGCTTTTTTGGAGGCGGCATCCAGATTTGAACTGGAGATGGAGGTTTTGCAGACCTCTGCCTTACCACTTGGCTATGCCGCCGTCATCTGTTGGAGCGGGAGACGGGATTTGAACCCGCGACTTCAACCTTGGC
>CALUWU010000125.1 GCA_944324555.1 uncultured Desulfovibrio sp. | reverse complement strand
GGCTGCGGGCTGGACGAGGTCTGGCTGGAGCTGGGCCTCCAGACCTGCCGGGACGACACCCTGCGCCGCATCAACCGCGGCCACACGGCACGTCAGGCCGAAGAGGCCGTACGCGCCGCGCTGGATGCCGGGCTGCTGGTCTGCGGACACCTCATGGCCGGGCTGCCCGGCGAGGACGAAAACGATTTCCTCGACGGTGTGGACTGGGCCGTCTCGCTGGGCATGCAGGGCCTCAAGCTGCACAACGTCTATGTGCCGCAGGACACGGAACTGGCCCGGCAGTGGCGGGCGGGCGACTACCGTCCCCTTGCCCGGGACGAATATGTGGATATGCTGTGCGCCGCCCTGCCGCGCATCCCCTCCACCGTGGTCATGCAGCGCATCCAGGCCGACCCCGCGCCGGGCGAGCTGCTGGCCCCTGCCTGGGCCCTGGAGAAACGCGGCATCATCACCGATCTGCGCCGGGCCTTGGCCGCCCGCGGCCTTTGGCAGGGCTGCCGCGCCGATGCCGCGGAGGCCCGGCCGGAGTGGTTCGGCGGGTAGGGGACAGGAACGTTTTTTTGAGGGGCTGGGAACTATGGTGCTGTGACCGCGGTCTCCGGGAAGGGGAAGGCGAACAGACCGGGAGCGCCAGGCCATCGGGGAGATACCATGCGGGGCAGGCCGCCCCGCAGACAGGCAGGCAACGGGCCGTGCCCTTCCTTGCGAACGGGCGGGCTTTCTGGCATACTTTCTGCCTGCGGATTCCTGTGCGCGGGGCATCTGTTCCCCAAGGAGTATGACATGCAGCCAGAGCTTCTTCTTTTCGACATCGGCAATACCTGCATCAAGGTCGGTCTGGCCGACTCCCGGGGGGTGATGACCTCCTACAATCTGCGCACGGACCCCGCCCAGACCTCGGACAGTCTGGGCCTGACCCTGCTGGAGCTGCTGCGCCACGCCGGTGCCGAGCCCCGTTTCACGGCCTGTGTGGCCTCGTCGGTGGTGCCGGGTTTCGATCCCCTGTTGCGTGAAGCCGTCCAGCGCTATCTGGGCTGCCCCCTGTGGATGGTGCCGCAGGACATGCCCATCCCCCTGCAGAACCATTACGAGCGCCCGCAGGAAGTGGGCGCCGACCGCCTGGTGGGCGCCTATGAGGCGCGCCGTCTGCATCCCGGCCCGGAATCCCTCATCGTGGTGGACTTCGGCACGGCCGTCACCTTTGACTGCATCAGCGGCAATGCCTACCTCGGCGGCCTGATCTTTCCCGGCCCGCGCACGGCCATCTCGGCCCTGGCGCGCGAAACGGCCCAGCTGCCCCGCGTCAACCTGGACGTGGACGCCCTGGAGCC
This sequence comes from uncultured Desulfovibrio sp., assembly GCA_944324555.1. Classification (GTDB taxonomy): domain Bacteria; phylum Desulfobacterota; class Desulfovibrionia; order Desulfovibrionales; family Desulfovibrionaceae; genus Desulfovibrio. The sequence goes on along the minus strand of CALUWU010000125.1, from coordinate 3,010 downwards.
CGCGCCCGGCCGCAGCACGTCGGTGAGTATCCAGCACGGTCTGGTCTTCGGCTTCGCCTGCATGGTGGAAGGCCTGACGCAGCGCCTGAAAAAGGGGCTGCCCGGTGACTGCCTGGTGCTGGCCACGGGCGGCTTTGCCCCGTCCATCGCGCGCATCAGCCCCGACGTCTTCGATGCCGTGCTGCCCTCGCTCTTGCTGGAGGGCCTGCGCCGCCTGTATTACGAACGTCACCCCTATTGAGGGCCGTACCGGCCGTGCCGCCCCGTGCGGCAGTGGGCCCGGGCCTGCCGTCGCGCGCAGGGCCCGGAGGCCTCTCGTTGAGGAAGAAAGATTTTTGCGGCAGGGCTTCCCTGCCGCCGGACAATGGCCCCGCCACCGCCCGTGGGGGCGCAGCGGAGAAAACGACTCTTTCGCGCGGCGGAAGAATCAACCTTCAAAGGAGCGATTATGAGCAGCAGCATTGCGTCTGTGTATGCCCGCGAGATCCTGGATTCGCGCGGCAATCCGACCGTGGAAGTGGAAGTTTCTCTGGAGTCCGGCCACAGCGGCCGCGCGGCCGTGCCTTCCGGCGCCTCCACCGGCAGCCGTGAGGCCCTGGAACTGCGTGACGGCGGCAAGCGTTACGGCGGCAAGGGCGTGACCAAGGCCGTGGAGAACGTCAACAGCGAGATCGCTGACGCCCTGCTGGGCCTGGACGCCCTGCAGCAGGTGCAGCTGGACAACACCCTCATCGACCTGGACGGCACCGACAACAAGAGCCGTCTGGGCGCCAACGCCATGCTGGGCGTGTCCATGGCCTGCGCCCGTGCCGCCAGCGAATACCTGGGCCTGCCCCTGTACAAGTACCTGGGCGGCGTCAACGCCAAGGTGCTGCCCGCGCCCATGATGAACATCATCAACGGCGGCGCGCACGCCCCCAACAATCTGGACATTCAGGAATTCATGATCATGCCCGTGCGGGCCCAGAGCTTCCGCGACGCTCTGCGCATGGGCGCGGAAGTCTTCCACGCCCTGAAAAAGATCCTTCAGGCCGACGGCCACGTCACCAGCGTTGGCGACGAAGGCGGCTTCGCCCCCAACCTCAAGAGCCACGACGAAGCCTTTGCCTACATCATCAAGGCCATTGAGGAAGCCGGCTACAATCCCGGCAGCGAAATCGTTCTCGCCATCGACGCCGCCGCCTCCGAATTCTATCAGGACGGCAAGTACGTGCTGAAGGGCGAAAACCGCACCTTCAGCAACGCCGAAATGACCGCCTGGCTGGAAGAATTCACTAACAAGTATCCGCTCATCTCCATTGAAGACGGCATGGCCGAAGGCGACTGGGACGGCTGGAAGATGCTTACCACCACCCTCGGCGACATTCAGCTCGTGGGCGACGACGTGTTCGTGACCAATCCCTCCATCCTGGCCGAGGGCATCAACGAAGGCGTGGGCAACTCCATCCTGATCAAGCTCAACCAGATCGGCACGGTGACGGAAACGCTCGACACCATCGAAATGGCCAAGGAAGCCGCCTACACCACCGTCATTTCGCACCGCTCCGGCGAAACCGAAGACAGCTTCATCGCCGACCTCGCCGTGGGCGTCAATGCCGGTCAGATCAAGACGGGCTCCCTCTGCCGCTCCGAGCGCATGGCCAAATACAACCAGCTTCTCCGCATCGAGGAAGAGCTGGGCGACGGCGCGGAATTCTTCGGTCCCATGCTGGCCGAATACTACGCCCTGAACGACAGCGACGACTAGGGCCTGTAACGCTTTGGTATTCTTTTTGGGGGAAGGGAACCCCCTCTCGCGCTAGCAGAGGGGGTTCCCTTCCCCCCCAGCCCTCCATCCCTTCCCCAGCGCGCCTTTTCAGGGGAATAGTTCCGCTTCCCCGCAAAAACGCTCCTCCTCGCACGACGTTCGCGCCCTGAAAAATGGCCCCGCCGTCCCCTTCCCCGCAGATAAGCGAACCTCTGATCATTTCCGCCAGCCGCGCCACGGACATCCCCGCCTTTCATGGAGAATGGTTCATGGGGCGTCTGCGGGCCGGTTTCTGCCGCTGGCGCAATCCGTTCAATCCAGCGCAGGAAACGACGGTTTCCTTTGAAAAGACGCGCGCCCTTGTCTTCTGGACAAAGGACCCCGCGCCCTTTCTCCGCTTCCTGCCAGAGATCGAGGCCTCGGGGCGGCAGTTTTATTTTCAGTATACGCTTAACGACTACGAGAGTGAAAGGCTCGAACCGAACCTGCCTCCCCTTTCCCGCCGTCTGGACACGTTCCGCCGTCTTGCCGACGCCGTCGGCCCCCGGCGCGTCGTCTGGCGCTTCGATCCTCTCCTCCTCGGCGGCGGCCTGACCCCGGAATGCCTTTTGGAAAGGTTGGATCGCATCGGGCGCGTCCTTGCGCCCTTTACGGAAAAACTCGTTTTCAGCTTTGCGGACATGTACCGCAAGACGCGCTGCGCCCTGCGCCGCCTTAATCCCGACTTCCGCGCGCCCGAGACGGCGGAAATGCGCGATCTCGCCCGCGGCATAGCCCGCCTGAACGACGACTGGCCCGGCAGGCTCGCCCTTGCGACCTGCGCCGAAGCCGAAGATCTGCGGGAGCTGGGCGTTGAAAAAAATAAATGCATCGACGACGCTCTGCTCCTGCGCCTCTGCGCCCATGACCCGATCATGCGGGAGGCGCTCGCCCCTCCGCGCCGTCTCCCGCTCTTCGCGCCCGTCGCGGCCCGCGCCGCCAAGGACAAGGGACAGCGCAAGCTCTGCGGCTGCGTCGCCGCCAAGGATATCGGCGCCTACGATACGTGCCCGCACTTCTGCGTCTATTGCTACGCCAATCGCTCGGAACGGCTCGTGCGCGAGAACATGCGACGCTGCCGGCAGTCCCCCGAAACGCGGGAAAATCTTCTGTAATCAGGACGCACGGCGCATTTCCAGAGCGTCCTGCCTTTGAAAAAAACGGCACGCCAGCGCCGCCCATATGCTTTTGAAAAAGCGCGCTGGGGAAGGGATGGGGGGCCCG
>CALUWU010000124.1 GCA_944324555.1 uncultured Desulfovibrio sp. | reverse complement strand
GGTTTGAAACGCAACGCGTTTCAAGCTGAAAATGCTCCAGGGTAACAAAACGTAATGAGTCCTGACCCTAGAGCAGCGACAGGGACTGCTGTTCCCGCCGGGTATGCGGCTTGAGAACGGTCGCGCGGCAGCAGTCTCGCACCAGCGGCAGGAAGGAGGAAGGCGGCAGGCGCAGTTCCCGGCCGTAGAGGCGGCGGCGTCCGCAATGGCTGACAAAGACGGCGCAGGCCGCGCGGGTAAGACCCACATAAAGAAGGCGGCGCTCTTCTTCCAGAGACGCGGCGCCGTCGTCTTCGGCCTGCATGCCGAGCGCCGCCCGTTGGAGCGGCAACAGCCCTTCTTCCAGCCCCGGCAGAAAGACGGCCTTGAACTCCAGTCCCTTGGAGGCGTGCAGGGTCATGATCTGCACATGCTCGGCCTTGCCGCGAACGAGATCGCGTTCTTTCAGCAACGCAATGCGCTCCACAAGCGTCGGCCAGCTTCCGCATTCGTTCCAGAGCTTTTCCAGTTCCTGCCAGGGGCCGCCGGAAACAAGGGCGGGGTCCATGCGGAGTTCGTCCACGAGCCAGCGCGCCAGCGCTGCGGGCGGGACTGGCTGACCGTCGTTGCGGGGCGGCGGCGGGAGCAGGGGAGCGTCTTCGCTGTCGGGCGTTCCCGGCAGTTCGCAGACGGCATGCAGAACAGCGGCGCACAGGGGATTCTGCCAGAACGGTTCGCTTTCCGGGGCGGCGCAGGGAACGCCGGCCTGCTCCAGCGCCGCGCGAACGGGCGGGATCTGCGCGCGAAGGCGTACCAGCACGGCGATATCTCCCGGCGAAAGGGTTCCGTCAAGTTCGCCCTGCGGCGCGGCGTCAAGCAGGCTGTGGGATGTAGCGCCAAGCAGCGATACCGCGCGACGGGCTATCCACCGGGCTTCGGCGTGATCGTCCTGCGCCGAGAAAATATGAAGGCAGGCCTGTTGCGGACGCGCGGCCGTCAGGGGTCCGCAATGACCGCGCCCCTGCAAAAGGCGTTGCGCCATGTCGAGCACCTCCTGACTTGCGCGGTAGCTGACGCCAAGCCGCAGCACCTGCAACGAGGGCCAGCAACGGCGAAAGGCTTCCTCGCTTTGTCCTTCCGCACCGCGAAAGCCGTAAATGGCCTGATCCGGATCGCCGATGCCGAAAAAGCCGTTTCCATCCGGCGGCAGAAGCGCCCGGATCAGCGAGAGCTGAAGCGGCGAAAGGTCCTGCGCCTCGTCCACCAGAACGTGCGCCGGCGCGATTTCCGAAGCGGCCATGCGCGCGCTCTCCTGAAGGCGGGGCGGCAGCCAGGCCGCGGCCGCTTCCGCCGCCTGCGCCGTATGGGGCGCGGCGCGGCGCAGCAGAAGCCAGCCGGGCAGATCCGCATAATCGACGCGCAAATGCTCGCCCTGCTGCTTGCAGGCAATATAACGGCGCGCGGCTTCGGCGACATCCGGCGGCAGCTCCTCCGGGGATCGTCCCAGCTCCCGTTCAAGCTGGATCGCATCCCAGAGGCGGCGGCGTTCGGCTGCGGGAATATCGGCATTGGCCGAGACAAAGAGCGCGCGGGCCGCCGCGTCGGGCAGCAGAACGCAGTCGGGAAGCGCGGTGCGAAGCTGGCTCCAGGCATAGCTGTGCAGGGTATCGCAACGGGGCGTTTCTCCGGAGATTTGCGCGGCAAGCCGCTCGCGCATTTCCGCGGCCGCGCGGCGGGTGAAGGTCAGGGCCAGCAGACTTTCAGGCGGATTCCCCTGTTCGAGGAGACGTTGCAGACGGCCGACCAGCACGCGCGTCTTTCCTGCTCCGGGACCGGCCAGCACAAGCACGGGCTGCGGCCCGGCGTCCAGGGCCGCCCGCTGTTCTTCGGAAAAGGCAAAGGGCGCGGGGGGGCGGTTTTCCGCAACCGGAGGCATGGCGACAGCCGGAGCCGTCCGGCGGCGGACAACGGTCGCCGGGCTGGTTTTCCCGCGCGTGGGCAGGAGGGAAGCCCGGCGGGAAGACCCGCCCAGTTCCGCCTGTTCTTCGGGACTGAAGACGCGGACAACGCCGTATTCGCCGTCATAACCGCCCTTGCGGATGACGTCGCCCCGGCGCATGCGCGCGACCGCCTCGCCAAGCGCCTCCCAGTGCGCGCGGATCTGTTCCTCGGGCATGCGGCAAAGAATATCAAGGTCCGGGCCAAGATCGCGAAGCAACGCCGCATAGCGTTGTTGCACCTTGCGCGAGCCGCTGCCCACGCCCAGAATTTCCCCGATGAGTTCGGGCAGGGGGATCAGCGGACGCGCCTCCGGTTCCGCCGCGAGAGCGGGGGACTCGCTGCGATCCGCCAGTTCCCAGACGCGATGGAGAACGCCGATGGTGAGCGGCTTGCCGCAGACGGGGCAGATATCGCCCAGCTTGTGGGCTTCTTCCGGCTCAAGGACGACGCCGCAGGCCCGATGCCCGTCGAGGTGATATTTGCCTTCCTCGGGGTAGAACTCCATTGTTCCCAGAAAGCGGCAGTCAGGAGATTCTGCGGGAGCGCGCCGGGCGGCGGCGCGAAGCGCGGCGAACATGTTTCGATAGGTGACTTGGCCGTCAAAAAGATTGGCTTCCCTGCCGAGGTTCGCGCCGGAGTGCGCGTCGGAATTGGAGATGAGGGCATAGCCGTCAAGGGCGCTGACAAGGCGGTTCATGGCGGGGTCTGAAGAGAGGCCGGTTTCCAGCGCAAAAACATGCGACGACAGATCCGCGAAACATTCTTCAAGCTGATCAAAGCCGGACTTTGAGCCGAAGAGGGAAAACCAGGGCGTCCAGATATGCGCGGGGACAAGAACCGCTTCCGGCGACGTTTCCAATACGATTTCCAGCAGATCGTGAGAGTCCAGGCCGAGAATGGGGCGACCATCGGAAGCAAGATTGCCAATGTGGGCGAGGCGCTGCGAGAGTCGTTCCGCATCGTCCAGCGTCGGCACAAAAACAAGATTGTGGACTTTTCTTGTTTTCCCGCCGCGCTTATAAATCGAACTTATTTCTGTTTGCAGGCAAAAGAGAGGTTCTATTTGTTCCTGCGGTTGCGCATCCTGCATGAAATCTAATGTTTCATGTGGAACGTTAAGTTTGTAGAAGCCGCTATCCTCGTCAAAATCAAGTTGTTCGCGTAATTCCGCACGCCATTGCGGGTGAGTAAAGTCTCCGGTTCCCAGAATGCCGATACCCTTGCAACGCGCCCAGGCAGCCAGATGCCGCGGCGTCAACTGCTTGCTGGTGGCGCGAGAAAAGCGAGAATGTATGTGCAGATCGGCAATGATGCTCATAACGACCTCTCAAGAAATGGACAAAATTCAAGCGCCTGTCTCGTCCAGCGCGAATCGCCGCCAGCCGGCGGATGCAAGTACAAAGGTTCTTCCATGAATACGTCGTCCGCCGCGTCCTTGCGCGCTTCCAGAAGAATGCGACCGGCCGGTCGTCCGGCACGCGCGTGCAGCGGCAAGAGGCGGCGAATTCCCAGGCGGTGTCGCGCGCAACTTTCCAGAAGGCGCGGCACCGCCCGCGCATCATAAATGCAACAGAAAAAACCCTTGTGCCGCAGCAGCGATGCGGCTCCGGCGCAAAAGATATCAAGCGCGTCCTCGCTCCGACGCGCCTGCTCGACCAGCGCGCGCGGCGAGGGGCGTCCCTCTTGGCTGCGCCAGTACGGCGGATTTGCAAAGACCATACTTGCGTCGCCGTGATCGCGGCTGCGGCTTCTGCTCCATTCGCGGCACCGGCGCAGGCTCTCGCGTCCGGGCAATACGCCGTCCATCACGCTCAGGCGCTCCGTCAGCCCCAGCAAGGCAATATTGTTGCGCGCGGCCCCGGCAAGCTCAGGGGCCTGCTCCAGCCCCAGGCCGGGACACTCCGGCGTCAGCAGCGCGACCGCCAGCAGCGCCGCGCCCACGCCGCAGCCAAGCTCCAGAAAGGGGCCTCGCTTCTGTTCCGGCAGTTCGTTCAGTACGCGCGCCGTAAATGACGCCAGCAGCAAGGCGTCCATACCAAAACGCGCGCAGCCCGGCGGCTGCTCCAGGCCGGTGGGAAATTGAGATCGCAAATTGACGCCTCTTTTTCTGTGGGAAGAGATGTGCGCGGGGGAAGGGAGACCCCCTTTTTTAAAAGGGGGTCTCCCTTCCCCCGGACCCCCATCCCTCTTCCGAAAACTTTTACTCGGAACAATCGTGCGCCGCGTTTGCCCGCAGGCTTTCCCAAAAGCAAACGTCCCCCGGCGTCGTCAACAAGATATTCCTGAAAGAAAGGGAAGCGCGTCAAGCCTTATTTCTGGAAGGAGGGGAGTTTGAGGGAGGAATGAACCGCCTTTGCGCGCTAGCCAAAGGGGGTTCCCTCCCCCCTTAAATAATGAAGCCTTGATGCCTGCGCGGGCGAGAGGGCGACAGAACTCTCAGCCTTTAGCGGCTTGAGAACGAGAGGCATTTTTTCTTCGCGCCGCCGGGGGACGTTTGCCGTCGGGCTGTCCCCTGCGACTCCGGGACGTCCCATTCTCCTGAATAAAGCGCGTTTGGGGGAAGGAGGGGGGAGCTTGAGGGGGGAGGGAACCGCCTTTGCGCGCCAGCCAAAGGGGGTTCCCTCCCCCCTCAATCCTTCTCCCTCTCTAAAGAAGCGAACCTTCCCAGTTGAAGAGACTTTGGCGACGGGCTTCTGGCAGCTCCTGCGGGGTATGCTCTTCAAGATGCGCGAAGAAGCTGTAGCCTGCCGCGACGAGTTCCTGCCGCTTGGCGCGCAGATCCAGCGGCCAGCCGGGGTAGAGCCAGACGTTGCCGCCGTAGGTCCGCGCCCAGAAGACTTCGCCCTTGGGGCTGACAAAGGGCTCGTTGGGCTTGATACCAAGCAAGCCGAAACGGCTTATGCCGACAGGCCAGAAACCGGAGAGCACCATGCCGAGGGGCAGGGGGCTTTGCCGGGGCAGGGCAAGGATGTCTTCCGCCGCAAGCTCTGGACTGATGAAGGCTCCCGCAAAGCCCATGCGCGCCAGCACGCCCAGCGCCGGCGCATTGGCAATGTTGCAGAACGGTCCGATCAGGAGGTCAAGGGAATCGTCGTTCCTGCCGCCCTTTTCCTCTTTTTGACCCATGTCCTTCAGAAGCGGAGCGGGGAAGAGATCGCGCTGCCACGGCGCGTTGCAGACGAAATGACGCGCGCCCTCCCGGCAGAGATGGGCGATTCTGCGGCGCAGGCCTTCTTCTTCCTCCGGCCAGACGACGGGAGGAAGCCACCAGCAGATACGGGGGGCGATGGTGCGCGAAATATCCGCCGTGCGCGGAGAGAGCCACAGGGCCATGAGCTGGTTGCGGCTGCCGCGCGTTTCCCTGCCCTGAGGGAGACCCGGACGCACGACCATGTCGGGCCGGGGCCGGGCCTTGCCCGCCAGCGGCCGGGGCAGACGGGGCGCCTCCTCGACCATGCGGGACGAGCGGGCGGGCAGGGCGTCAAGACGCGCCTGCCAGCTGCGAAGCAGCTGCATCAGCTCGGGTTCGCGCCGGTCAATGAGAAAGACCGGCGTGCCGGCCTTGGGCGTCTTGTGCCGGGGCAACCGCAATTGCAATGTCCCGGCCTTGGGGGTGCGGCGGGTGACGGGCAGCGTCGCGTGCCAGCGCTCGTCTTCGACGCCGATCCGCAGATAGTCTTGCGGCAGGAGTTCGAAATGGGGCTTGAGGATTACCTGCCCTTCGGGCGTAACCTTGATCTTGCCCGCCAGCAGGCCGGAGCTTGTCTGTCCTGACGGGTCCGTGGGCACAAGGTTCTCCTTTTGCGGGAGAAAGCGCGCGCGGCTGCCGGGGCGCCCCAGGGCCATCTGAAGAATGGCTTCCGCGTCCTTGCGGGCGCGGGGATCGTTGCCGTAATCACGCAACATGCGGTAGGCCGTGACGACGTGATAGACGTAATGCGGCCCCTTCTTGCGCCCCTCGATTTTCCATGACGTCAGATGGGGCACGCTTCGCAGCGTCTTGACCAGCACGTCGAGAGAGAGGTCGAGACAGGAGAAGAAACGTCCGTCGCGTCCCTTGCCGGTCTTTTGCGGACGCCGGTTGCGGTCCTGCGCGGGGCGCCCGGGGCGGCCGTCGCGGCTTTCCTGATCATTGCGATCGTTGCGTTCCGCCTGACGTTGCAGATTCTGGGCGATTGCGCCGCCCTGACGGTAGACGCGGCGGCAGGGCTGGACGCAGCGGCCGCGCAGACCGCTCTTGCCGCCCATGTAGCTGGACCAGTAGCAGCGCCCGGAAACGCAGTAGCACAGGGCGCCGTGGACGAAACATTCCAGTTCCAGCCCGTCGGGGCAGGATTCGCCCATGACGCGGATTTCGTCGATGGACAGCTCGCGCGGCAGAATGACGCGCGAGGCTCCAAGTTCCCTGGCTGTCAGCAGGCCCTGGGGATGGGTGATGTTGGCCAGCGTGGAGAGGAAAAGGCCGCCTTCAAAACCTGCCTGCCGTGCAATGTCCAGATAGGAAAGGTCCTGCACAATGAGGCCGTCCGGGCTGACCTGACGGGCAAGGCGGGCGATGAGACGATAGGCGGCGGCGGGTTCTCCGGGCTTGACCAGGGTATTCATGGCCACATAGACGCGCGCATTTTCGGCGTGGGCCAGATCGGTCAGGCGGGAGAGTTCGGCGAGACCGAAGTTTTCGGCCTGCATGCGGGCCGAAAAGTGCTTCAGACCCAGATAGACGGCGTCCGCTCCCGCGGCAATCGCCGCGAGAAAGGAGGGCGCGTCGCCCGCGGGAGCGAGGATTTCCGGGAGAGCGTCCGCAACGACGGGGGCGGGAACAGCAAGATCAGGCATATTTGTAATAATCCTTGAACCACTTCACGAAGCGGGCGATGCCGTCGGCCAGCGGGGTGACCGGAGCGAAGCCGGTAAGCGACGACAGGGAGTCGATACTGGCCCAGGTGGCTTCCACGTCGCCCGGCTGCATGGGCAGCAGGTCTCTTTTGGCCTTTTTGCCCAGGGCCGCTTCCAGAGTGGCGATGAAGTCGTTGAGTTCGACAGTCTGATTGTTGCCGATATTGAAGATGCGCCAGGGCGCGGAGCTGGAGGCCGGATCGGGATGTTCGGCGTCCCAGCCCGGCGTGCGGGCGGGGGGCAGGGGCAGCAGGCGCGCCACGCCTTCCACAATGTCGTCAATATAAGTGAAGTCGCGGCGCATGCGGCCTTCGTTGAATACCTTGATGGGCTCGCCGCGCATGATGGCGTGGGCAAAGAGTTGCAGGGCCATATCCGGGCGGCCCCACGGGCCGTAAACCGTAAAGAAGCGCAGGCCCGTGCAGGGAATGTTGAACAGATGGCTGTAGGAATGCGCCATGAGTTCATTGCTCTTCTTGGAAGCGGCGTACAGGCTGACCGGGTGATCCACGTTGTCGTGTTCCGAAAAGGGCTGATGCGTATTCAGGCCGTAGACAGAGGACGAGGAGGCGAAGACAAGATGCGCCACGCCGGTCTGGCGGCAGCCTTCAAGAATGTTGCCGAAGCCCACAAGGTTGGAGGAAATGTAGGAGGCCGGGTTGACGAGACTGTAGCGGACGCCAGCCTGCGCCGCGAGGTTGACGACGTGGCTGAATTTTTCCCGCCGGAACAGTTCCGCCATGCCTTCGCCGTCCGCCAGATCGAGCCGTTCAAAACGAAAGCGCTTTTCGTCTTCCAGCTGGGCGAGACGATCCTTTTTCAGTTGGACGTCGTAATAATCGTTGAGATTGTCGATACCAACGACCGTATGCCCGTCCGTCGTCAGCCGGCGGGAAAGATGGAAGCCGATAAAACCGGCGGCGCCGGTAACAAGCACATGCATGGCGTTCTCCTTCTGCATCATGAAGCGGCGCGCGAACGACGGACAGGCCCGGGCCGCGCGCCGCCGTCAGAGGGTACGTCAGAAGGCGGACGCGGGCAAGAGGGCTTGTGAGGGCCGGTCAAGGCGGCTATCATGAGGCGACACGTTTACGTCAACCTTTTGCGAGGGTAGCAGTTTGGACAAGACTTCCTTGCCGTCCCACGGCATGCGCGCCGATGCGGGCTGGAGTTCCGATCGTCCGGCGTCCCGTCTTTATCGTTCCGATCCCAAAAAGGACGCCATGTGGTATATGTTCATTGCGATTGTGCTGCTGGAGCTTGCGGTCGCCGTGGTGGCGATGCTCTGCGGCATCATGCGGGCCGAGCCCGCCGTTCCCGGCGGCACGCCGGTGGTGCAGTTCCCCTGGCTGGGCTGGATTGTGGGCGCCGTGGTCGCGCCGGTGGCGTTGTTTCTGCTGTTGCAGCTGTCCAGCCTTGTGTTGAGCAAGGCGCTGGACGGTTCCGTGGAAGCCGCCCCGGACGCGCCGGACGCCAATCTCGTGCCGCAGCGCGTCCGGCGTTTCTACGCCTGCGTTCGTCATGCGCCGGTGGTGGTGCTGCTGGTCTGCCTGCTCCTGCTGGGGGCGGCCATGATCTTCCTCGGCGACTTCTGGGAGGCCGTGCGCCTTGCCGGCGGCGCGCTGACTCCCTATGTGCCGTGGTTTGTCGGCGGCGCGGCCGCCTTTCTGGCCGTGGGCTATCTGGGGCGTCTGTTCTTTGTCTTCCGGCATCGCCAGATGGAGCAGGAATACGCGTTCCGGCGCGAGGTGCTGGAAAAGACCGGCATCGTGCTGGTGAGCAAGAACAGCGTTCCGCTGGCTCCGTCGGGGCAGGGGCTTGAGGCGCTGCCCGGCGGCGGCTATCAGCTGACGGACGCGCCGTCCCTGCCGCCCGCCGACGGGGGAGATGAACCGTCCGCTCCGAAGACGCCGCCGGCAACCGACGACGACGTCGTCGATGTGGACGCCGGGGACGTGCGCCCCGCGCCGCCCGCGAAGTAGGGAAGAGCGAATTCTCGGTCATAAAAAAAGGCCCGTCCGGCAGGACGGGCCTTTTTTTATGGACTTTTTCAGTTTGAAACGCGTTGCGGAAAGCACGCGCCTTTTCCGCCCGCTCTGGGCCGGGCGGCGGCCGCCACGCGTCGCGCCTTATTCCACGGTGACGCTCTTGGCGAGGTTGCGGGGCTGATCCACGTCCTTGCCGAGGTAGTCGGCGGTTTCATAGCTGAAGAGCTGGAGGGCGGGAAGGGCCATGAAGGAGGAGAAGGGCGCGGGCAGGGCGGGAATTTCCCAGAGGTCGTCGGCGTCAAGCGCCGCGCCGGGGTTTGTGAGCGCAATGACCTTGCCCTGTCTGGCCTGCACTTCCACGATATTGGAGCGGACCTTGGGGAAGAGGGTGTCGTCGAGCGCCAGCGCGAAGGTGGGGAAGGAGGCGTCGATCAGGGCGATGGGGCCGTGCTTCATTTCGCCGGAGGCGTAGCCCTCGGCATGGATGTAGGACAGCTCCTTGAGCTTGAGGGCGCCTTCCAGCGCCAGCGCGTAGCACAGGCCGCGCCCGAGGTAGAAGAAGTTGCGGGCCTGGGCGTAGCGGCGGGAGAGTTCGCGGGCCCGTTCGTGCATGCTCGGAAGGGCGGCTTCCAGGGCGGCGGGCAGGGCGTCAAGCTGGCGGATGCGGGACGCGATCTCTTCGGGGGAAAGGCGTTGCCGCCGTCCGGCCCAGTAGAGGGCGACAAGCGTCAGCGCCAGCATCTGACTGCACATGGCCTTGGTGGAGGCCACGCTGATTTCCGGCCCCGCCTGCGTGTAGAAGACGGCCGAGGCCTCGCGGGCGATGCTGGAGCCGACGACGTTGCAGAGACCAAGCACGGGGACGCCCTGTTCGCGCGCAATACGCAGGGCGGCAAGGGTGTCGGCCGTTTCGCCGCTCTGACTGACGACGAGAACCATGTCGTTCTTGCCCAGCAGCAGATGATCGCGATAGCGGAATTCCGAGGCGATTTCCACCTGCGTGGGGACGCCCGCCCAGGATTCCAGCAGATGCCGCGCCCAGAGGCCGGAATGGTAGGACGTGCCGCAGGCGACGATGTGCAGGCGTTCGGGAACGGGGAGGGCGTCGAGTTCCGCAAGGGCAATGCTGTTGCCCGTCGGGCTGACGCGGCCGGTCAGGCCGTCGCGCAGCACGCGCGGCTGCTCGAAGATTTCCTTGAGCATGAAGTGGCGGTAGCCGCCCTTCTGCGCCGCCTGCATGTCCCACTGAATGGTCTGGAGGGCGCGTTCGACGGGCGCGAGATCGGAAAGGCGCATGAGGGCGTAGCTTGTGGGCGTGGCCCGGATGATTTCGCCGTCTTCAAGGAAAAGGACCTTGCGCGTGTAGGGCAGGAAGGCGGGAATGTCGGAAGCCACGAAGTTTTCGCCGGTGCCGACGCCGAAGATGAGCGGGGCGGACATGCGCGCGGCGTAGAGGACGTCGGGTTCGTCCCTGCTCATGAGGCAGACGGCATAGGCGCCGTGGGCCTGCCGCAGGGCGGCGGCAAAGGCCTGAAGCAGGTCGGGCGTCGTCTTGCGGCATTCCTCGATCAGGTTGACCAGCACTTCCGTGTCGGTTTCGGAATGGAAGACGTAGCCTTTGGCGAGGAGGTCGTCCTTGATCTGCTGATAGTTTTCGATGATGCCGTTATGGACAATGGCAATGTTGCCGCTGTTGGAGGCATGGGGATGCGAGTTGCGTTCGGCGGGAACGCCGTGGGTGGCCCAGCGGGTATGGCCCATGGCCGTGGTCGCCACGGTCACGGGGGCATGGGAGAGCTTGTCTTCCAGGGCCGCCAGCTTGCCCAGGGCGCGGGCGATGCAGAGGTCGCCGCGCTGGACATAGGCCACGCCCGCGGAGTCGTAGCCGCGGTATTCGAGGCGGCGCAGGCCTTCAATTACGACGGGAACAGCCGGACGGTGTCCGGTATAACCGATAATGCCGCACATGGGATTGTCTCCTTGCATGTGTGTGCGCCGGGGGAGTCCGGCGTCAAAGAAAAAAGGGAGAAGAGGCCTTGTCGCTCCTCTTCTCCCCGTTGTCGCCTCACGAATCCGCTTATCCGGCCTTGCGGGTGACGGCGGCGGGATTCAGCACTTCAATGTCGGCGCTTTTGAAAAGCTCGCGCATGAAGATGGAGAAAATGGCCTGGGCCCGCTGGCCGGTGGCAACCTGCTGCATGATATTCTGCATGCTGCTCCATTCGGCCGCGTCGGGCTGCTCCACGCCGTCCACGCGGCAGAGGATGGCGCCGCGTCCCTGCTTTTCGCTGTCGACGGCCACGGGTTCCGTCCATTTTCCGACTTCCGCCGCGAAGACGGCGGTATTGAGGGCGGCGGAGGGGGCGAAGCCGGGCAGCGCGCCGCCGCGATCCACGACGGCGGTGGAAAGGGCCGCGTCTCGGGGCTTGCCCTCAAGGCTCTTGCGTTCATCCGCGGCCTTGTCCATGACGGTTTTCAGGGCGGCTTCCATCTTGAGGGTCTTTTCCAGATCGCCTCGCACGGCGGCAAGTTCCGGCGTGCGCGCTTCTTCCACGGCGGCGACGCGGCAGACCAGATAACCGTCGCCCGCGGCAAGCGGAGCGTCCAGAGGCATGCCCGCGGCCAGGCTCATGAGCGGGGCCGCGGCGGAGGCTTCCACGCCGAGCGCGCCGGCCAGGGCGTCCTGAGTCAGGGGGGCGGTGGTTTCGGCCTTGAGGCCGAAGGTTTCGGCGGCCTTGTTCAGGGGCGAACCGAGAATGGCGGCTTCCAGCAGGCTGTCGAGGGCCTCGTTCAGGCGGGCGCCGCCGCGTTCCCCGGCGATATCGGCGCGAACGTCGTCCTTGACTTCGTCGAAGGGCGCGCGGCCCGCGGGCTTGCGGTCCTCAACCTTGATGAGGTGCAGACCGAACTGGCTCCGGACCGGTTCGGAGATTTGCCCCGGCTGCAAGGCAAAGGCGGCGTCGGCAAAGGGCTTGACCAGCTTGTCGCGTTCCACCCAGCCGAGTTCGCCGCCGGGGCCGGCGGCCTGCGGTTCGTTGTTGGCGTTCGCGAGGCTTGCGAAGCTCTTGCCGGCATTCAGTTCCTTGCGGATTGCGGCCATGCGCTCCTCGGCCTTCCTGACCGCGTCGGCGTCGGCGTCGGGCGCGAGGGAAACGAGGATATGCGCGGCCTTTACCTGTTCGGGAACAAGGAAGCTCCGGGGATGTTCGTCGTACCAGCGGCGGGCTTCCTCGTCGCTGATGCTTGCGGCGGGAACGAGGGTTTCGGGAGAGACGCGCACAAATTCCACGGAAACCTTGCGCGGAATGGCAAGG
This sequence comes from uncultured Desulfovibrio sp., assembly GCA_944324555.1. Classification (GTDB taxonomy): domain Bacteria; phylum Desulfobacterota; class Desulfovibrionia; order Desulfovibrionales; family Desulfovibrionaceae; genus Desulfovibrio. The sequence continues at coordinate 9,867 of CALUWU010000124.1, read as the reverse complement.
CTCTGCTTGCGGGCTTCGTAGGCTTCCTCGATTTCCTTTTCCGAGGGGGTCGCGACGCTCGCGCCGGAAGCGGGCAGGAAGAGATAGCTGACCCGGCGCTTCTGGCGCAGGTAGTCGTAATGCCGCTTTGCGGCGGCGGGGTCCGTCCAGGCGGCGTCCTGCAGGATGTTCAGCACCTTGTCCCGCTGAATCTGGGAGGCGAGGCCGCGTTCAAATTCGGCCATGTCCATGCGCCGGCTGTTCAGGACTTCCTCATAGCGGGCGGGGTCGAAGCGTCCCTGTTCGTTCTGGAAGGCGGGAATGCCTTCCGCCAGACGGCGCATTTCCACCGGCGAGGCGGCAAGACCCAGCCTGGCGGCGGCCTGCTGGATCAGAACCTGCTGGATCAGATCGTTGAGCACGCTTTCGCCAAGGCCGGAGGCCGCAAGCTGCTCGCGCGAGGTCGAGGGGTTGCGGCGCAGCGCTTCGGATTCCGCCTGCTGGTAGGCGCGTTCAAAGTCGTTGATGGTAATGGGTTCGCCATTGATCGTCGCGACGACATTGCCGACGCTGCGATCCGTGAAGCTGCCCACGCCCCAGCCGATGAAGACCAGAATGATCAGGCCGAAAATACATTTGACGCCGAATGATTGGGCGTTGGAGCGAAAATAATCAAGCATGCCATCTCCGGGAAAAACGGATTTTGCTTGCGGTATGGGCCGCAAGAAAGCGCATCATATGCAGGATCTTCCGCAAACTCAAGATTGCCCGCCCCCGGCCGCCGGGACGCCAAGGAGAGAACGCCAGCGGGGCAGGGCGGGATCGAGGCGCAGGAAGGCGGGATCGAGACGCGGGATCGCGGGCGCGCCGTCGGCAAGGGCGTTGCGGACGTCCGCAAGCGAGCCGGTGCGGACAAGGCCCGGCGCGTCCTGCAAGGGGCAGAGATCGAAGTCGCCGCAGGGCTGCATGACCATGAGCGGCAGGCCGCGCAGCGCCGCCTCAAGCGCAACCGTCGTGGAATTGGAGGCCCAGACGACGACGCCGGGCAGAAGCTGCGCGGCGATGGGGCCGTCGGCAAAGACAAGGCGCCGCGCCTCGTCGCCCAGCAGCTTGCGCAGATGTTCCTCCACGGGAAGATAGGGATGCGGCTTGACGACGATGTCGAAGGCGTCCAGAAGGCCCGCGCGCAGGCTGCGGGCGAGCAGGTCGGCATGAGCGAAGGTCTCGTCGGCAAAGAAGCTTGTCACAACGAGAAGGCGCGGGCGCGGGACGGCGTCCGCGGAGGAGGGCGCCTCGCGCAGGTAGAGATACCGGAGGGCTTCGATTTCGCCAAGACGGTCGTCAGGCGCCCCGGCCTGCCGCCACTGCGTCAGCGCGCTGCTGCCGTTGGCAAGAATGCGATCCGGCTGAAACGCCTTTGTCGCGGGATCGTCAAAGGCGCGGGGATCGTCAAAGTAGCGAAAGTCCGTGGGGCGGATGGTGGAATGCTGCGCGCCGTAGACGGGGCCGGCGTTTTCGCTGTGCGCGGCGTGCGTGAGCATGCGTTCCCACGGGCAGTTTTCCAGGGGGAAGACGTGCCAGCGCTGGGGGCCGATCCGGCGGACGTAGTTGGCGATGCCCCGCAGTTGCAGGCAGCGCTCAAGGCAGCGCCAGCCCTTGAAGCTCTCGTCCCAGTCTTCTTTCATGTATTCCCAGAAAACCATGTTCGAGCCCTTGAAGCAGAAAGCGCCGCGCAGGGCTTCTTCCAGCTTTTCGGCAACGCGGGCGAGGCGGGCGCAGCGCTTCCAGGCGGCGCGAATATCCCGGGGGGCGATGAATTCTTCCAGATAATCGAAGGAAAGACCGTCCTTGCCGTTTGCGCGAAAGGCGTCCCGCCAGCGCAGGCACTGATCGAGATCCCCCTGGGGAGAGGGGAAGCGGATGAAGAGCCAGCGCACGCCGGGCGCCCCCTTTTCCGCCAGCGCGTCGTGGAGATTTTCCCAGTAGCGGGAGCGGAAGCGGCCTTCCTCGGCAAGGCGGACGTCAATGTTGGGGAAATAGGTCGCGATGACGCCGGTTTCGCCGCTGCCGCGCGGCACGCCGGTGATATCCGCCAGCGGGGCGTCCCCGATGAAGGGCAGGCGGCGCCGGACGGTCAGCATCCAGTGCCCGAAGCGCAACAGCGCGCGCAGGCGCGGCGGGCAGGCGGCGTAGAGACGCCGCGAAAGCGTCCGGGATTCCCCGGCGCTGCCGCCTTCGCTGGAGAACGTGCGGTTTGTGAGGAGGCAGAACTGGCTGAGGGCGCGGCGCAGGCGTTCGTCGCCGCCGATCAGTCTGATCTCGCGCGCGTCCTTGTCCGCCAGCCAGAGTTCCAGCGCGCGCAGCTTATAGATCGGATAGAGGCTGGGGGTCATCTTGGGGTGGCGTTCGTAGAGGAGAGAGCACCACCATTGAGAGAGGCTTTCGCCGCATTTGAACCAGTCTTCGACGCTTTGTCCGCTGACGACGGCGCGCGCCATGTCGTAGGCCCAGGCGGCATGTTCCGTGCGTATTTGCAACAGGTACTTTTGCAGCAGCGCCGGGACGGAAATATGATCTTCCGGCGTATCCCAGAGTTCCCAGTGGAGAATATATGCGTCTGTCGGGTAACTGTCGGGCGTCGTGTTTTGTGTGTAGATGTAGATTTGTTTCATTATGATGGAATGCCGATGTTTCATATGAAACATCGGCATGGGTTGCGGTTATCGACGGGAGTGATTTTTGAGAGCGGCGGCGATGCTGTCCTTGTAGGGCGGCCGCAGAACGCCAGCTTCCGTGATGATGCCGGTAATCATGTGCGCCGGGGTTACGTCAAAGGCAAAATTGTAGGCCGGAACATCTTCGGGGCAAATGCGCCGCTCGTTCAGAATGGCGACTTCCTCGTAGGGGCGCTCCTCAATGGGAATGCCCGCGCCCGTCGGCGTCGCGGGGTCAATGGTCGAAAGCGGCGCCGCGATATAGAACGGAATGCCAAAGTGCCGCGCCAGTATGGCAACGCCAAACGTGCCGATCTTGTTCGCGCTGTCGCCGTTGGCCGCAATGCGATCGGCGCCGACCACCACGCAATCCACCATGCCTTTCTGCATCAGAAGCGCGCAGGCATTGTCGCACGCTACCGTAACGTCAATGACGTCCTCTTTCAGCTCCCAGGCCGTAAGGCGCGCGCCCTGAAGGAAAGGCCGCGTCTCGTTGGCAATGACGCGGATACGCTTCCCCTGCTCCAGCGCCGCCCGCACGACGCCCAGCGCCGTGCCGTAGCCGGCCGTCGCCAGCGCGCCCGCGTTGCAGTGCGTCATGACCGTGGCGCCGTCGGGGATGCAGTCCGCTCCGGCGCGTCCCAGCGCCTTGCAGGTCGCGATGTCCTCCTGCTGTATGGTCCGCGCTTCCCGCTGGAAAAGCGGCGCAAGCTCGCTTGCCGGGCCATCGAAGCCGGCGGCGATCGCGCGCATGCGCTCGACGGCCCAGCGCAGGTTGACGGCCGTGGGGCGCGCTTCCGCAATGCGATCAAGTTCCGCGTCAAGGGCGGCGCGCCATTCCTTGTCGCCGCGCCTGACCACGTCTTCCAGCGCCAGCACGCAGCCCCAGGCCGCCGTGACGCCGATGGCGGGCGCTCCGCGCACCACCATGGTTTGCAGCGCCGTAACAATATCTCCCACGCTGCGGCAGACCGCCAGGCTCTTCCGCGTCGGGAGAAGACGCTGATCCAGCAGCATGAGCGCATGGTCCGCAATGTCGAAACGAATGTGATCTTCCATGATTTTCCGTATGTTCCGTTCGGTTGGCGTGAAAAGAAAAGGGAATCCCCGGAACAGAGTACGGCAAGGGCGGTTATTTGCAAAGTTTTCTTTACAAGGCGGCGCGCGACTGGCACTCTGAACTTTCTTCCTTCCTTGTATCTTCAGGAGATGTCGCTATGGAAGAATTCTCCCGTATCCAACGGCTCCCCCCCTATGTTTTCGCCGTCGTCGGCGAGCTGAAAATGCGTCTGCGTCGCCAGAATATCGACGTGGTGGACTTCAGCATGGGCAACCCGGACATTCCCACGCCGCCCCAGATCGTGGACAAGCTCGTGGAAGCCGCCCAGAAGCCCGTCAACCACCGCTATTCCCTGTCGCGCGGCATTCCTCACCTGCGCGAGGCCGTGTGCCGCCGCTACGAGCGTCTCTACGGCGTGTCGCTGGACCCCGAAAGCGAAGCCATAGTCACCATGGGTTCCAAGGAAGGTCTGGCGCATCTTTCGCTGGCCATGCTGTCTCCCGGCGACGTGGTGCTGGCTCCCGATCCCACCTATCCCATCCACAAGTACGCGCCGATCATCGCGGGCGCCGACGTTCGCAGCGTTCCCATCGGCCCCGGGCGCGACTTCTTTGAAGACCTGACGGCCGCCACGCGCGAGGCCTGGCCCCGCCCCAAGGTGCTGTTCCTCTGCTATCCCCACAACCCGACGACGGAAGTCACCTCGCTGGAGTTCTTCGAAAAGGTCGTGGACTTCGCCAAGGACAACAACCTGTGGGTCATCCACGACCTGGCCTATGCCGACCTCGTCTTCGACGGCTACAAGGCTCCGAGCTTCCTGCAGGCCAAGGGCGCCAAGGACGTCGGCGTTGAGTTCTACACGCTTTCCAAGAGCTACTCCATGCCCGGCTGGCGCGTGGGCTTCTGCCTCGGCAACAAGCAGCTCATCCACTCGCTGGCCCGCATCAAGAGCTATCTGGATTATGGCATCTTCCAGCCCATTCAGATTGCCGCCACCGTGGCCCTCAAGGGACCTGACGACGACGTGGAGCGCATCTGCGATATCTACAGGCAGCGTCGCGACTGGCTGATCGAAGGCCTCGGCCGTATCGGCTGGAACGTGCCCAGCCCCCGGGCCACCATGTTTGTCTGGGCGCAGATTCCCGAGGAATTCCGCAAGATGGGGTCCGTGGAATTTTCCAAGTGGCTCCTTCAGGAAGCGCAGGTGGCCGTTTCGCCCGGCCTCGGCTTCGGCGCCTACGGCGACGATCACGTCCGCTTTGCGCTCATTGAAAACGATCACCGCACGCGGCAGGCCATCCGCAGCATGCGCCGCCTGTTCACCGGAAACAACGATCCTCATGACGACGATGAAAACGAATAAACCGCTATATATCGCCCTTGCCGGTTTCGGAACCGTGGGCGGCGGTCTTGCCCGTCTGCTTGAAGAAAATGCGGATCTGGTCCGCCGCCGCGCCGGACGCGACATCATTGTCAAGAAGGTGCTGGTCCGCAATCTGAGCAAGGCCCGTTCCGTGCCGCTGCCGGAAACCGCGGAACTGACGGACAAGCCTCAGGCCCTGCTGGACGATCCCGAAATCGACGTGCTGGTGGAGCTCATGGGCGGCATCGACGCTCCCCGCGCGCTCATTGACGCGGCCCTGGACAAGGGCAAGCACATTGTTACCGCCAACAAGGCGCTGCTGGCCGAAGAGGGCGGCGACCTCTTCCGCAAGGCCGCGGCAAAGAATCGCATCCTCCGCTACGAGGCCAGCGTCGCCGGCGCCATTCCCATTGTGGAAAGCCTGAAGGAAAGCTTCACCGGCAACCGCATTTCCTCGCTGGTGGGCATCCTCAACGGAACGAGCAACTATATCCTGTCGGAAATGACGACCAACGGTCTCGATTTCGACGTGGCCCTGCGGCAGGCCCAGGAACTGGGCTACGCCGAGGCCGATCCCACGCTGGACATAGACGGTCATGACGCCGCCCACAAGCTGACCCTGCTCATTCGTCTGGCCTACGGCGTGCATTATCCGTACACGGCCATGCCCGTGCGGGGCATTCGCGGCCTTTCCGCCCTGGACATCCGTCTGGCGCGGGAGTTCGGTTATCGCATCAAGCTCATCGCGCAAGTCCGCGAGCGCGACGACAATGGCGTCGCGCGTCTTGAAGCGGGCGTCTTTCCCGCGCTTGTGCATCATACCCTGCTGCTGGCCCGCGTCGGCGGCGTGTACAACGCCGTGCGCGTGGACGGCAACGCGGCCGGATCGCTCTTCTTCCACGGCCGCGGGGCGGGCGATCTGCCTACGGCCGGAGCCGTGCTGGCCGATCTCGTGGCCGTCGCGCGGGACGTCGCTCCCAACAATACGGGCTTTGCCGCGGCGGAGCTGCCGCGGGCGTCCATCATGCCGCCCGAGGACTGGCGTTCGCGCTACTATGTGCGGCTGATGGTCCGCGACGCCCCGGGCGTGCTGCGCGACGTGGCGGGCTGCATGGCCGACGAGGGCGTCAGCCTGGCGCAGGTCATTCAGAAGAGCGACGAAGGAAAGGGCGTTCCCTTTGTCTTCATGACGCATGAAACCACGGAACACGCCATGCGCGCGGCCTTGCAGCATACGGTCGACGCCGGCATGCTGCTGGAGCCCGCGGTTTATTTCCGCGTGCTTGGCGGCGAATAATCGTCGGGCCGGGGCCGGGACGCGCGTCCCCGCCCCGGCTCCGCGCTTCTGCGCGCGGACGGGAACAAACGTACAGGCTCGGAGAAGAGCGGGAGGCCCCTGTGGTTGAGCTTTCTTTTTCCACGCAGGCGCGCTGCGAACTGCGCGATATTACGGCGGAAATCCGCAGCCTTGTTGCGCGCTGGGCCGACGAGCGGCAGCGCCGCGACGGGGCCCTGCTGCTTTTCAGCCCGCACACGACGTGCGGACTGACGATCAACGAGGGCGCCGATCCCGACGTGCGCCGCGACATGGTTGGCTTTTTCGGGCGTCTGGCGCCCCAGTTTCCCGAACGATTCGGCGCTCCCGCCTTTGCCCACGCCGAGGAAAACAGCGACGCCCACATCAAGACGTCCCTGTTCGGCGCGCAGCTCCTGCTTCCCGTAAGCGGCGGACGGCTGCGTCTCGGACGCTGGCAGTCCGTCTATCTTTGCGAAGCGGACGGCCCCCGTCGTCGTACCCTCTGGGCGCAGTGGCTGCGGGGCGACGCCGACGAATAGAACGCCGGCCGTGCCGGCGGCGCGATCATGATTCTGCATCTGGACATGGACGCCTTCTTTGCTTCGGTGGAGCAGCTTGACGATCCGTCGTTGCGCGGCAGGCCCGTTGTTGTGGGCGGCAGCGGCGGGCGCGGCGTGGTGTCCACGGCGTCCTACGAGGCGCGGCGTTTCGGCGTTCATTCGGGCATGCCCATCGCGACGGCCCGCAAACTCTGCCCGGGCGGCGTTTTCCTGCCGGGACGGCGGGCGCGCTACGCGGAACTCTCCCGCAGCGTCATGGCCGTGTTGCGCGACTTTTCGCCGCTGGTGGAGCAGGCGAGCATTGACGAAGCCTATCTTGACGCGACGGGTACGGAACGCCTGTTCGGCACGGTGGACAGGCTGGTAGCCCGCATCAAGGCGAACGTCCGGGAAACCACCGGCGGCCTTACCTGTTCGGTGGGCGTCGCGCCCGTCAAGTTTCTTGCCAAGATATGTTCCGACATCAACAAGCCCGACGGCGTGTTCATCCTGCGGCCCGAGGCCGTGGACGCCTTTCTGTGCGCCCTGCCGGTACGCAGGCTTCCGGGCGTCGGCAGGCGCATGGCCGAACAGCTGGCATCAATGGGGATCGTGCGGGTGGAGCAGCTGCGGCGCGTCAGCGCGGAGAGCCTGCGCGCCCGTTTCGGCAAGTGGGGCGTCGAGCTGCACGAACGCGCCTTCGGACGCGACGCGCGACAGGTGACGCCGGAGCATGAAGCCCGGAGCGAAAGCTCGGAAACGACGTTTGAACGCGATACCCGCGACAGGGCCTTCATGGAGCGGATTCTCATGGCCCACGCCGAGCGCGTGGGCGCTTCGCTGCGGGCGCAGGGCATACGCGGGCGAACGGTGACGCTCAAGATTAAATTCGCTGATTTTCATCAGATTACCCGCTCGCATACCCTTTCCATGCCCGTGGCTTCCACGCAAACGCTGTTTGAGGTCGGCTGCCGCCTGTTGCGGGCCGAACCCCTGCCGCAGCCCGTGCGTCTGCTGGGGCTGGGTCTTTCCGGCTTTGACGACGCGCCCGTGCAGGCTGTATTGCCCGGCGTGTTTTCGTCCCCCGGCGTCGGAGAAGTGCGCGATCCCGCGGAAGAGGAGCGGCGTCGGCGTCTGGACGACGCGCTGGACGCAGTGCGGCGCCGCTTCGGCAGAGCCGCGGTTCAGCGGGGGCGGCTGTTTGCCGGCAAGGAACGCGCCTAGAGCGGTTAATACTATCCGTATTTTTTTGGGGGGGGGAGAACCCCTTTGCTCTGCTGTCGATGCCCGTAAGGCGCCAGGGCGCCTGATGGGCACGGCCTGCGGCCGCCCGTCGGGTCGCTGCTCGCGGCAAAAAGGGCCCAGCCTTTCCGCAGCGAAGCGAGGAAAGGCGTTCCCGTGGTTCCCCCTCAAACTCCCCCATCTTCCCCAAAACCCGCGCATAATATACAGGCAGGTAAAGATAGATGTTTTGATAACCTGTACTGATGCTTATTTGGGGGGCATATTGTCCCGCAGGGAGACGGCTCTTGGCAATGAGTTCTGACCCGGACTATTTTCAGTTTGAAACGCTTTGGGCCTGTCGTTTCGCGGAAAAAGCGCGGGGGAGGCCTTCCGCGCGAGCGGAGGGCCTCCCCCGGGAGATCGGTGCGGCAGGGTGAATCAGACTCGCAGCGAGATGCCGGTGCCGGCCGGAGCAAGTCCAGTGGGCATGATGCCCTGCATGGCCGAGACGGCATAGGAGCGCAGGGCGCGGCCTATGCTGGAGAGGGGATTGCCGCCGGATGCGGCGGCTTCGTTGGCGGTATTGACGGCGCCGTAGGCGCTGCCGGAGGGGCCGACGCCGCTGGTTTCATCGGCGAAGAAGCTGCCGACGCTGGCGTAGCTGTCGGCGGCCCTGCGGGCCGTGGCGGCGGAGGCGTTCCGTCCCTCTTCGGCGTCTTCGGGCTTGAAGCCCTGTTCAATGCGGGCGGCGGCGGAGACGTTCTGCCCGTCTTCAGATTCTTCAGGATTGGTCCGCTGTTCGACGCGGGCCTCGGCGGACATGCGGGCCGCCTGCGCGGCAACCTGCGTATCCTGCGCGGAGGGTTCGCCGGGAGCAAGGGCGGCGCGGCGAACCTGTTCCGCCTTGCGTTCGGTTTCTTCCGGATCGCCGGGAACGGAAGAGGTGTCGATGGAAACATGGCCGCCAATGGCGTACATGCGTCCGTCGGGACCCTTCTGGTATTGATATTGCGCGCCACCGACGGCGTGTTGCCCGGCGGCCGCCAGATGGGCGGATTCATGAGCGCGTACTTCCCTGTCGCGCTGTTGCAGCTTGCGCAGCTGAGCCTGAGCCTCCGGGCTGAGGTTCAGCTCGTCGCCGCGCTTTTCAACTTCGCGGGAAAAGGCGGCGTCGTCGCGCTGTTGTTGCGGAACGAGGCCTCGGCCCTGCCCGCTATTTTGCACGCGCTGAAAGAGCGCGTCATAAGAGGCGTTTTCTTCTGTTCCGTAAGTGGGGATTCTTTCGATAGGCTGGGACATGGTATCCTCTTTGGGGACTGGGCGCTCCGTGCCTGCGCCGTTTATCCTCTCTTCATCGTCCTATCGACCGAAAGAAAAAAAAGTTAAGGCCGCCGATGCAAGAAAAACGGGCGTTAGAGCATTTTGCCTTTGAAAAAGGCAAAATGCGAGGCGGCGGCGTCCGGCCCAAAGCAAGCGGAAAAATTGCGTTTTTTCCGCGAAGCGACAGACCCTGGGTTTGAAACGCAACGCGTTTCAAACCGGAAACATTCAGGAAGTATCAGTGTAAATTTGCAACCTATTTTAACTAAATAAGAAATTTCTGCGAAGCCGTATCTGAAAAAGCGCGCTGGGGAAGGGATGGGGGGCTTGGGGGGAAGGGAAACCCCTCTCGCGCTAGGCGAGGGGATTCC
>CALUWU010000123.1 GCA_944324555.1 uncultured Desulfovibrio sp. | reverse complement strand
CCTTCCCCCCAAGCCCCCCATCCCTTCCCCAGCGCGCTTTTATCGGGGGAAGAGTCAGGAATACGAGGCGACCCCGCCGCCATTCCTGAAACTTTCGCGGGCGCGCCGGCGGCGCCTTTTACGGCAGGCCGGCGCGCCTTTTCTCCGCCCCGGCCGCCGCATTCGGCCCAGGCCGGTTTTCCCCGCGCGCCCCGGAGGCGCGTCGGCCGGGCGTCCCTCCGGCGCCTTTCCTTCAAACAGACAAAGGAATCCTTCATGTCCACGGATGAAAAACGGCCTTCCGCGGCGGTCGTCGTCACGCTCGACGGCCCCGCCGGCGTCGGCAAGACGACCCTTGCCCGCGCGGTCGCCGAGGCTCTCGGCGTCTTTTATATGGATACCGGCGCGATGTTCCGCTGTCTTGCCCTGCGGCTCGGCCCCGGCGCCGAACAGCTCCCGCCCGAAAAACTGCGGGAAGCCTGCGGCCGCTGGACGTTCAGTCTGGAAGGTCAGGGAAACGGCACGCGCCTGCTTTGCAACGGCGAGCCCGTCGGCGACGAAATCCGCACGGAGCGGGTCGGCATGCTGGCCTCGCGCATCGCCGCGGTTCCCGTTGTTCGCGAAGTGCTGCTGGAAGCCCAGCGTTCGCTGGCGAGCGCCGGCTCGCTTGTGGCCGAGGGGCGGGACATGGGCACGGAGGTCTTTCCCCGCGCGCGCCACAAGTTCTTTCTTGACGCGGCCCCCGAGGTGCGCGCCCGGCGGCGCCTGCTGGAATTGCGGCAGCGCGGTGAGGAGGCCGACGTGGACGAGCTCGCGGCGCAGATTCGCCGCCGCGACGATCAGGATCGCAACCGGGCCGTGGCCCCGCTGCGCCCGGCGACGGACGCCGTCGTCATCGACACGTCCGCCCTGAACATCGACGAGGTACGGGAGCTTATTCTCCGCCGCATTCGGGAAAGGACGGACGCGCCCCTTTCCGACTGACGCCTGCGGCAAAAACTGCCCGTTCTCAGGCCCCGAAGCCCCGTTCGCGCGGGCGACGGGGCCTTTCCGATCCGTCAGCCTTCCCGCGCCATGGGACAAAACTGCCGCCCTTCTTTTGACGCAAACACATAACACTCTTTTTTAATTTATCTTTTTCCACACCCCCTAATTTGGCACGCGAGATGCATTAAAAGAGGCAAACGCGGAACATTCCGCACAAGCCTCTGGGGAGGAATACCATGGAAAACAAGCTCGATTACCAGATCAACAACGAACTCGGCGAATGCTACCTGTTCATGGGCGACTACGACAAGGCCGCCGACTACTACCGCAAGGCCGCGAGCGCGCCTGAATGCGGCGCGGCTCCCTACATGGGCCTGGCCACCATTTCCGTGCAGCGCGGCGATTACGACGACGCCCTGACCCTGTACAAGAAGGCCCTTTCCGTCGAGAACAACGGCAAGGCTCACTGCGGCATCGGCCTTGTGTACATGCAGCTCGGTCACAATGAAGAAGCGTTCGCCAGCTTCGCCGAAACCCTGAAGAAGCTGCCCGACAACATCGTGGCCCTGAACTGCATCGTTCGCATGGGCTATCAGCTCAATCGCGTGGACGAAATCGTGCCCTATCTGGAAGCCGCCCTTGAATGCAGCGAGCAGGCCGAAGCCGTGCGCGTGACCCTGGCCGGCTGCCTCATGTCCCTGGGCCGCAACGACGAAGCCCGCCGCCACCTCGAAGTGGTGCTCGGCGCCAACCCCGAAAACGCCGGCGCCAAGGAAATGCTCAGCACCGTGGCCGCCTAGGCGAGACAGACATTCACGGGACGCGGAGGGCGTCCCGTTTTCGCCCTTGCGAAAACACGGCGGAACGCCGCAACGGCGCCGCATGTCGATATACCTTATCCCTCCCCACAGATTTTCCGGTCCCGACGTGGATCGGGATCGGAAAATCAAATGTGGAAATATCGTCCGGCGGTTCTTTTCCGCAGTCGGCGGCATGCTGTTCTCCAGCGGCATGCCGCTTGTTTTTTCTTCTTTCCCGCTCCCGCTTCCGCCGCAAGAGGCCATTTGCAAAAAAGTCGTCTTCGCCTTAGGATAGCTCGCCTCGCTCCCTGAAAAGGAGAAAAGCGGCCTCGCCGCCGTGCGAATTTCCATCTGGCCTGTATTTTGCAAATAAGAGATTTGTTCACGGCCTTTACGGATAATTGACGCGCAGGCGCTGTCGCGCCGGACAAGGGCCCGACAGATTCGCAGTTCAAGGAAGCAGACGATGCAGGTCAAGACATTCTCAGGCGCCAGTTCACAGGAAGTGCTCGCGCAGATCAAGGCGGAAATGGGGCCGGAAGCGGTCATTCTCTCCAATCGCACCTATCGCAAGAACGGCGATCTGTGCCACGAGATCATGGCGGGCGTGGAGCGCCCCGCCCAGGGAACGGCTCCGACTCCCGCCGACGTCGCGCCGGCGCCCGTGCCGAGCGGCGCCGTCTGGGGCGACTGGCACAAGGACTGGATGCGCGTCAAGGAACAGCTTTTCATGCTGATGAAGCCCGCCGTCCGCATGGATCGCCTGACGCCGCGTCAGCGCGTGGCGCTGGAATACCTGCAGCGCGAAGGCGTTTCCGACGGCGTGACCATCGCCCTGTACAACATGCTGGCGGCCCGTCCGGGCGTTTCCGTGCTGGAAAGTCTGGCGAGCATGGTGCCCATCCGCTCCTGGGGCTCCGCCGCGTGGCCGCAGCGTATCCATCTTTTCGCCGGGCCCTACGGCAACGGCAAGACGACGGCCGCGCTCCGCTGCGCGCTGCATCTGCGCAAGGAAACGCCGGAGCTCCAGATTGTCTTCATCAATACCGACTGCCTGCGCGGCAACGGCCGCCTGACGCTGCGCCACTGGGCGGAGCTGTCCGATTTCGGCTATTTCGAGGCCGCCGACGCCGAAAGCATGCGCAAGGCCCTGGCGCTGGCCGCGGAAGCGGACGTCGTGTTCATCGACTCGCCGGGCATGACGTCGGAAATGAATCTCGCCCAGTGGCAGCACGAAATGGGCATTGACGAATTGCCCCATGCGACGCATCTTGTGATGTGCCCCTTTTACGACGGCGTGCAGATGCAGGCGCTGCTGCGCCGCTACGCCGCGGACGGCGATACGAGCCTTGTCTGGACCAAGCTGGACGAAGCGGTCTGTTACGGCGCGCTCGTCAACGTGGCCAACGAGGCGCGGCTGCCCATTTCGGCCATATCGTACGGCCCGGAACTGAAGCAGAGCCTCAGCCCGGCCACGGAACCCCTCATATGGCGGCTCATATTCAAGCGTCAGCTGCCCATACAGGTCGGCGAATAGTCCGCAACGGCGTCGTTCTTTTCAGATCAGCAGCATGGAGCACCCGGCATGAGCGATACCTTTCCTCTGGTTTTTTCCGTCACCTCCGGCAAGGGAGGGGTTGGCAAAACCAATCTGTCCGTCAATCTGGCGCTGGAGCTCGCCAAAAAGGGCAAGCGTGTCGTCCTTGTCGACGCGGATCTCGGCCTGGCCAATGTCGACGTGCTGCTGGGGCTGACGCCGCCGAAAAATCTTTTCCATCTCTTTCACGAAGGCGCGGGAATCAAGGATATCCTCTTTCCCACGCCCTACGGCTTTTCCATCCTGCCCGCCAGTTCCGGCATGAGCGAAATGCTTACCCTTTCCACCGGCCAGAAGCTGGAACTGCTGGAAGCCATGGACGATCTGGAAAGCCTCATCGACTGCCTGATCGTGGATACCGGCGCGGGCATCAATGAAAACGTGCTCTACTTCAACCTTGCCGCGCAGCAGCGGCTTGTGGTGCTGACCCCCGAGCCGACGTCCCTGACGGACGCCTACGCCCTGATCAAGGTGCTCAAGATGGCGCACGGCGTGGAGCATTTCAAGATTTGCGTCAACATGGCCAAGGACGCCGGAACCGCCAAGGAAATGTTCAGACGCCTCTATCAGGCCTGCGATCACTTCCTCGACGGCGTTTCCCTGGACTTTCTCGGTTTCGTGCCGCGCGATCCCAGCGTGCGTTCCAGCGTGCTCCAGCAGAAACCCTTCTGCACGGCCGCTCCCGACGAACCGGCGGCAAAGGCCGTCGCGGCCATGGCCGAAACCGTGCTCACGTGGGAGCCGCCGCACGAACTCGACGGCAACATCAAATTTTTCTGGAAGAAACTGCTGTTCCGCTGACGCCCGGTTATCAGCAACGCGCCATCATGATGCGGCATTGCGCCGTACCGGCGCCCTGTCATTATGAAAAACGCCACAGCACACGCGCAGACATCGGGCCCGTGGGACGCCCTCGAAGCGGGAACCCGATCCTGGGAAGACTTTTCCCCATTCGAACAGGAAGCGGTGGTGCGCCACTACGCGCCCAAGATCCGCTTTCTCGCCCTGCGCCTGAAATCCAAGTTGCCGCGCAACGTGGAACTGGGAGAAATGATCAGTTCCGGGACGCTCGGCCTCATGGAGGCGCTGGGCAAGTTTCGTCCGCAGCTGGGCATCCGCTTTGAGACCTACGCGGAAAACCGCATCCGCGGGGCCATGCTCGACGAACTCCGCCGCCTGGACTGGCTGCCGCGCTCCCTGAGACAGCGCATCCGCCTGCTGGACGAGGCCATGCGGAAAATCGAGCACGAGCAGGGCCGGCAGGCCACGGAAGAAGATCTTCAGGCCGCGACGGGACTGGATCTGCGCGATATCCGCCAGGGGCTGGAGGCCCTGCAAAATCAGCTCTGGCTCTCGCTGGACGCCATTCAGGACACGCTCTCCACGGAAGGCGGCGCCGTCGTCGAAGAACCTTACGGCGGCACGGCGCAGCGCGAACTTGTGGAGCGCATCGCGCCCCTGATAGACAGATTGACACCTCGGGAAAAGCTGGTACTCTCCCTTTATTATGCCGACGAGCTAAATATGCGGGAGACCGCTGAAATCATGGGCATAACCGAAGGGCGCGTTTCGCAGCTCCATTCGCAGGCGCTCCGACGTTTGCGCAAGGAATTCATCAGGCTATACGGTGACGAAGCCGCCGCGCGATCCTGACGGACGGCCGGCGTCACGATATTCAGGAGGGAAACATGGGTTACGATCCGAACATGCGCATCCTCGTCGTGGACGATTTTTCCACCATGAGACGCATCGTACGCAATATCCTGCGGCAGCTCGATCTCAACAACGTGGTCGAAGCCGACGACGGCACCACCGCGTGGGAAATCCTCAATCGCGACAAGATTGACTTCATCGTCTCCGACTGGAACATGCCCAACATGACCGGCATCGAACTGCTGCGGAAAGTACGCGCCAGCGAACAGTTCGCCGACATTCCTTTCCTCATGGTCACGGCTGAAGCCCAGCAGGAAAACATCATCGAAGCGGTGCAGGCGAAGGTTTCCAACTACATCGTCAAACCGTTCACCGCCGACACCATGAAACAGAAGATCGACAAGATCTTCGCGTAGAACGGCTTCTTCGGAAGCCGTTCCGCCGTCGCGGAAGCGAAAACATCGCGTCCGCGGCGCTGTTTCCGGCGATTTTCCCTCGCGGGAACGCCGTTCAAATCGCGCAGCGTCAACAGGACTTGCGCCAGGCAAAGCCCCGACGCGAACCGTCGCGTCCGCGCGGACGCAACGGGGCGGCGGCGTTGTCGGCATGACCGCCGCCCGGGACACAACCTTTTCACGACGCCGCCTTGGCGGCGTCCCGGCAGGCTCGGAGAATGGCTGATACCAAGACAAAAACAGCGTCCGGCACCCTTCAGATGGAGGTAGTGCCCCCGGCTGCCAACAAAAAGGTCGAGCTGGATCTGGATGACGCGCCCTTCCTCAAGAAGGAGGAGGAGCCGCGTCCGCAACCGCCCGCGCGAACCGTCAGCCGGCCGCCGGCCGCGCCTGCCGCAGCGGCGTCCGACGCCGGCGCCCGGAAAAAGAAACTCATCATTTTGGCAGCCGTCGCCGGTCTGCTCGTCCTGCTCGGCGCGGCGGCCGTCTGGTGGTTCCTCCTGCGCTCCCCGGCGGCGCCCCCGCCGCCTCCTCCGGGCGCGTTGCAGCCTCAGGTCATTACGGTGCCCTCGCAGACGGTTCCGCCTCCGCCGGTCGAAAGCCTCAAGGCTCTTGACCCCTTCTGGGTGGAAAACAAGGACGCGCAGGGGCATTCCCACTTCCTGATCTGCACGTTTTCCATCGTCAGCGACGACCCGCAGGCGGAGCAGGAAATCGATCGGCATATGCTCGTCATCCGCGACGCCATCTACTTCTACTTGCGGAGCAAGACCTTCGAAACCCTTCTCGACGCAAAGGAAGTGGAGGGCATGAAAAAGGACATTGTGGATACCATCAACAACTATCTGACGCGCTACAAGGCAAAAGACGTTCTCTTTGAAAGTTATCTGGGGCAATAGCCCGGTTTCGAGGAGAGCGCGGGGGGACGTATGAGCATCGAGTCCACCATGGCGTATCTGTACGCCCAGACCGGTCTCGCGGCGCCCATAGTCAACGCCACGATGGTCGGACCGCAGGCCGCCGCCGCCATGTCCCGGGTGCTGGCCGCTGAACTGGCCAAGCAGGAACAGCAGCAGGTCAACAAGACGGAACCCCAGGCGGAAGGCGCCAAGGTCAGCCCCGACGCGCAGAACAAGCAAGAAGAACAAATGTTCGGCAACCGGCGCAAGCGCCGCCCCTTCCAGGCGCCTCCTGAAGAGGACGACGAACCGCGCCCCTCCGGCTCGCCCCTTGTAGGCAACTTACTGAACCTGAAGATATGAACAATCTGACCCTGATCGCCCTTGCCTTTTTCATGCTGGAGCTGGTCATTCTCGGCGGCGTTTTCTTCTTCTATCTGCGTCTGCGCCGCTCGGAACGTCTTTTCAACCTCCTGCAGGCCAACCAGCAGGCGCTGCTCGGGCGCATAGAAATGAACGCCCGCCTTGAAAAGGAAGTGGTCGCCACGTTCGCCCAGCGCCAGGCGGAACTGCAAAACCTGGAAGAGAAGCTCGAAGAGCGCAGCAAGGAGCTGCGCCGCCTTCTGGAACAGGCGGAAGGCATCATGCGCTCGCCCCAGTTCCTGCGGGAAATCATCCTCAACGGGCGCAAGAAGGGTCTTTCGGCCCGGCAGATCGCCCGCAATGCCGGTCTGAGCGTCGACGAGGTCGAACTCATCCTCGCCCAGAACCCGAGCGAAAACTCCTGAGTCGCCGTATGGTTTGAAACCCAACGCGTTTCAAACTGGAAATGCTTGAGAGTCCGTCCGGCCATACCGGACGGACTCTTTCTTTTTCCGCTCGGGGCGGCGCGCTCCGCCCCGAGCGGACGAAAGAGCAGGAAAGACCCGCCTCGCGCGGGGCGGGCTTTTCCGCCGCGTACGCCTTGCCCGCACGCGCCCTTCCATGCTAGCATCGCCGCACTTTCCGCGCCGTAGCGACCGGTTCCGCGCGGCGGCCTCACCACCCTTGCCGGAGTCTTGTTTATGGATCCTTTCAACGCGGGCGCGCTGTCTCTCTTGCCGCCCATCATTGCCATCACCCTGGCCCTCTGCACGAAGGAAGTCTTTTCCTCCCTCATGATCGGCATCTTGAGCGGCTCGCTCATCTATACCGTCGGCATGGGGCAGGATTTCGTCATCGTCCGCACCATAGAAACGGCCTTCGCCGTCATGGTGAAGAAGGTTGACTTCAACATCATCATCTTCTGCACCCTGCTGGGCGCGCTGGTCTACGTCATCTCCCTCGCCGGCGGCACCCGCGCCTACGGCAAGTGGGCCACAAGGCGCATCAAGGGCAAGAGAAGCGCGCTCCTTTCCACCAGCGCTCTCGGCGCCTTCATCTTCATCGACGACTATTTCAACTGCCTCACCGTGGGCACCGTCATGCGCCCGGTAACGGACAGCTACCGCATCTCCCGCGCAAAGCTGGCCTACATCATCGACGCCACCGCCGCCCCCATCTGCATCATCGCGCCCATTTCCAGCTGGGCCGCCGCCGTGGGCAGCAACCTGAAGGCGACGGGCGCCTTTGAAAGCGATCTCGCGGCCTTCGTGGCCACCATCCCCTGGAATTTCTACGCCCTGCTCTCCATCATCATGGTGGTGCTGATCAGCTCCATCAATCTGGACTTCGGCCCCATGAAAAAGGCGGAGCTGCGCGCGCAGGAAGGCGACGTGGGCGAAATCGACAAGGCCGACGCCGGCCGCGGCCAGCCTGAAGCCGGCGCCCGGGGCCATGTGCTCGACATGCTGACGCCCATTGCCGCCCTCATCGTCTTCGCGGTCATGGCGCTTCTCTTCAACGGCGGCTACTGGGGCGACGACCCGGCCTATCACACCCTCGCCGCCGCCTTCGGCAACTGCTCCGCCGCTCCGGCGCTGGTGCTGGCCTCCTTCGCGGCCCTGCTCGTGGCCTTCCTCCAGTTCGTTCCCCGCGGCGTCCTGTCCCTGAAAACCTTCATGGACGGCTGCATGCAGGGCATGAAGGCCATGATGCCCGCCAACACCATTCTGGTTCTGGCCTGGGCCATCAGCGGCGTCTGTCGCGACCTGCTGCAAACGCCCGTCTTCGTCAAGTCGCTCGTCGAGGCCGACGGCGGCTTTACCGGCGGCCTGCTGCCCGCCGTCATCTTCATTCTGGCGGGCTTCCTCAGCTTCTCCACCGGCACGGCCTGGGGCACCTTCGGCATTCTCATTCCCATTGTCGTGCCCGTGGCGCAGGTTATCGATCCCAACGGCAGCCTCGTCCTGATTTCCCTGTCCGCCACCCTCGCGGGCAGCGTCTTCGGCGACCACTGCTCGCCCATCTCCGACACCACCATCCTGTCCAGCGCGGGAGCCGCCTGCATGCACATCGAGCACGTCTCCACGCAGATGCCCTACGCCTGCGTTGTTGCGGCCAGCAGTCTTGTCGGGTATATCGTTGCCGGCTTCAGCCAGAGCCTGCCCCTCAGCTTCGGTTCCGGCCTTGCCGTCATGGTGCTGACGCTGCTTTACTTCCGCAGCCGCTCGCGCGAAAGCGCCGCGTAACGCGCCGTCGTCGCAGATCGTTTCCGAGGGGGAAGGAGGAAAGCCGCAAGGCCTTTCTCCTTCCCCCTCAAGCTCCCCCGAACCTTCATCCCAATCTTGCCCGGGCGGCGCGGCCTCTCCCTGCCGGACGCCCGAAAGGAACAGCTCATGAAAATTTCCCACGCGCTGGCGTCGCTCTGCTGCGCGCTCTCCCTCGCGCTGCCCCTGACCCCGCGCGCCGAAGAACGCTGGAACTTCGACCTCGGCCTCGGCGGGTCCGTCACCACCTCGGAATACAAGGACGTCTACGCCGCCGGCGCCACCCTGCCCCTGCTGGGCTACGAAGGCGAGCGCTTCTATCTGCGCGGCATCAGCGGCGGCCTGCATCTTTTCAGAAACGACATGCACGAGATCAACGTCCAGCTCTCCTATCTGCCCCAGCGCTATCTGGCGAGCTGGAGCACCGATCACGGCATGAAGCAGCTCGACGACCGCTATTCCTCCATGCTCGCGGGGCTCGACTATCGTCTGCGTTCGCCGTACGGTATCCTGCAGGCCACGGTTTCGGCCGACGTGCTCGGCTACAGCAACGGCTTCATCGCGCAGGCTTCCTACAGCTATCCCCTGCGTCTGGGCCTCGTCACGCTCATGCCCTCGGTCGGCCTGAAATGGACCAGCTGCGAATACAACGATTACTATTACGGCATCGACAGCGACGAAGCGCGCGCCAGCGGCCTGTCCGAATACCGCCCCGACAGCGCTCTTTCGCCCAACGCGGGCCTTGCCGCCCGCATCGCTCTCGGCGAAAACTGGAGCGTCTTCGCCAACGGTTCGCTTGAATTTCTCAATCAGGAAATCTACGACAGTCCCATGGTCGAAAACAGCGTCAAGCTTTCCGTCGGCGCCGGCCTGCTTTACAGATTCTAGGCCGAAAGAGCATACTCCGAAACGAAGGCGACCGGCGGCGGCTCGTCGCCCCCGTCAGAATCGAAGGAAAATCAATCAACGCATTTGCAAGGAGACGACATGTCCGTACCAGCGTGGTTTGACAAGGATTTCTATTTTCAGAACAAGCTTGTCCGGGAACAGGCCCTGAATCCTGACGCGGGCCTGACGGCGGCGACTCTGGCGGCGGCCTTCGCCGAAGCTGGCTTCAACCCCAACAGGGCGGAGGACCTCTACCAGCATTTTCTGTCCTTCGGCAACAGCGAAAACGTAAGCCCGAGCAGATGGTTCGATGTGGAATACTACAAGGAAGCCAAACTGCGTCAGCTTCAGGCAAGCGGCGAAACCTATACCATGGAATCCATGGAACAGGGGTTCAATGATCTGGGCCTGAGCTTCTGGGATCATTACAGACTCGCCGGCGCGAAAGAAGGTCTTGATCCTTCGTCCTATTTCAGCACGAACGCCTACATGGAAGCGAAGCTGCAACAGGCGCACGAGATCGATCCGAATTACACCCTCGACCAGCTGCACGCCGCTTTCCAGAGCGCCAATCTCAATCCCATCGAGCATTACGTCCTTTTCGGCTGCTATGAGAACCTCGGCTATACGCCCACGCCCGTTCCGGCTCCCGATCTCCCGCTCGACCCGGAAAGCACCTTCGTGCTGACGACCGATGCCGACGCCTTCTACGGCGGCGACGGCGACGACAGTTTCCTTGCCGACGCGGGAACCCTGCAATCCCAGGACGTGCTGGACGGCGGCAACGGTAACGACACCCTCTCGGCCGTGCTGGGAACAGCCAACGCCGACTCGCCCCTCAATCCGAGCGTGCGGAATGTGGAAAATCTGCTCTTTACCGTGACCAGAACCGACGGGAATGCCGCTGTTTCCCTTGAAAACGTCGAACTGGCGGAAGACCGGCAGCTCACCGTCGGTTCCGTGGGCAGCCTTGGCGATCTTGCCATCAACAATATCGCTCACGCTTCCACGCAGACGGCCATCCTGTTCCAGAACGCCCTGCCGGGAACGGCCCTGAACGCCTCCTTCACCGCGGAATCCCTGCGTACCGAAAACATCAGCACGGGCGGCAGTCTGGTGCTGCAACTCATCGACACCAACGGCGCGCTCTCCAATCAGCCGCTGCTGAACAACCCCTATACCGGCTTTACCTTCATCGCCACGGACAACGGCTCCACCGAAGTGGTGAAACTCCATTTCGGCTACGTCAACGGCGCCGGCGCCGATTATCAGGACCTGCTCGACGCCATCAACGGCGCCCTGTACACCTTCGGCTATACGGACATCACCGCGACGCTGGGCGAAGAGTTTCACGCGACCAACCCGACCACCGGCGCCATCGTCACCGGGCGGAACATCGTCCTCACGGCCGCTTCGGGCGAACTGCAAATCGGCAACTGGCTCGCCGCCGGCGGCATGCCCGGTTCCAACGCCACCTCGGCGAACATGCAGAGCATTCCCGGGGAAGTCTATCCCGGCATGGTCAGCACGACCGTGGAACTGGACAACGTCGGCCGCATGGACTGGGACGTCCTTGACGGCATCCCCGACAGCAGCCAGCTTTACGGCGGCAGCGCCGGTCCCGTGTCCGTGGCCGGCATGCAGAAATACAACCTTGTCGTGGACAGGGGCGCATGGGTCTCCAGCCTGACGACGGATACCGCCCTGCAGGCCGTCTCCGTCACGAACAGAGACCTGAACGGCGACGGCGTCGTCGGTTCCGGCGGGGCCGACGCCGGCAACCTCATTCTTGGCGACAGCGCCCACGCCGGCATTCAGGACGTCCGCGTCTTCGACGCCTCGACCATGACCGGCAAGGCCATCGTCAACGCCTCCATCAGCGGCGAAAGCACCGTCGAAGGTTCCAATACCATCCGCTACGCCTTCGGCAGCAACAACGACACCCTGCACCTGGCCCTGGACGGCCAGACGGCGTCGGGCGAAGACTTCACCATGAAAATCGACATGGGCGCGGGAAGCGACAACCTGCTCCTGCACCTGACCTCCGCCGCGACGACGACGCTGGGACGCGGCCTGAGCGGCGTTGAAAACGCGACCATCACCAGCGCCGAGCCCGGCGCCGAAAACGTCGTTTCCCTCATGGCCGACAACGCCCTGCAAACCCTGACCGCTGGTTCCGGCGTGGCCCTGAATCTCGACGCGACCCTGGCATCCTCGCTCCAGCAGGTGACGTTCTCCACCTCCCGGACGGCCGACACGCTGAGCATCGGCTACGATACCTCCGACTATGTTTCGCTGCGGAACTTCTCCAGAGCCGACGACAAGCTGAACATCACGGCCAACGCCTTCTCCGGCGTGGATCTGACGGATCAGAAAGAATACTTCGGCAACTGGGACAGCATCAAGACCACCGGCGCGACCCTGCTGGACAACAGCCTCTACATCCTTGCCGGCACGGACTTCTCCGATCTCCAGATCAGCACGTCCGGCGCAATCGGAACCATCGGCGTGGCGGCTGGGGAATCCGCCGTCATCGCCCTCAACGACACCGCCACCGGCTCGATCCACTTCTATATCGTCCACGGCGACAACTACATCGACGCCCCCGGCATGCTTGCCGAACAGGATCACGCGCTGACCATTACCGGCGTGGGCTACACCGCGCTGACCGACGACACCATTGCCATCGAAGGCGCCTAGGCTCAGGACCCATTACGTTTTGTCTTGAGGGGGAAGAAACCCCTTGCTCTGCTGTCGATGCCCGTAAGGCGCCAAGGCGCCTTACGGGCACGGCCTGCGGCCGCCCGTCGGTTCGCTGCTTGCGGCAAAAAGGGCCCAGCCTTTCCGCAGCGAAGCGAGGAAAGGCGTTCCCGTAATTCCCCCTCAAACTCCCCCATCTTCCCCAAAACCCGCTACGGACAAATAGAGCGTTTCACCTTTGAAAAAAGGTGAAACGCTCTAAAAAAGCGCGCTGGGGAAGGGATGGGGGATCCGGGGGGAAGGGAAACCCCTCTCGCGCCAGCAGCGACCGGATGGCGGCCGCAGGCCGTGCCCGTTGCGACGAAGGAAGCTACGGGCATCGACAGCAGCGCTGAGGGGTTTCCCTTCCTCCCGGCAGTTTACAAATAGATTAATACGCCCTAGCCGAACGCGGCCAGCGCCCGCCCC
>CALUWU010000122.1 GCA_944324555.1 uncultured Desulfovibrio sp. | reverse complement strand
CCTGAATCTCCGTCCCCCGGTTGCATGGGGGATTTTTTGTTTGGGGGCAGGCGAGGGGGGAAACGCTCGGCAATGTTTTATGCGACGGAGCGGTAACAAACATCCCGCGCCGCCGGGGGACGGAGATTTCTGGAAAGCTTTTGCGATACCGCAGTGTTGCGCTAACCAGGATAAAGCGCGTTTGGGGGAAGGAGGGGGGAGTTTGAGGGGGGAGGGAACCCCCTTTGCGCGCTAGCCAAAGGGGGTTCCCTCCCCCCTCAAGAAAAAAGTAACGGCCCTGAGCCTCACGTCCCCCGGCGGCGCGGAGCAGGGGGGAAGCGCTGCGGGGGAATGGTTTCAGCGTCGCCGCCGTATATCCCGGCACGGCGGATCGCCGAACAGCCTCTTGTACTCGCGGCTGAACTGCGTATGGCTTTCATAACCGACCGCCAGCCCGGCGGACATGGCGTCCATATTTTCGCAGAGCATCAGGCGCTGGGCCTCATAGAGGCGCAGCCGTTTATGGTACTGCAAGGGGCTCAGCGTTGTAATTTCCTTGAAATACTTGTGAAAGGTTGATGTTCCCATATGCACGCTGCGCGCCAGCTCTTCAATGTGCAGCGGATGCGTATAGTTGTCCCGCATCCAGGAAATGGCCCTGGCGATCTGATTTCCTCTGGCGCCGGACAGGAAGATTTTTCGGATATATGTTCCAAGAGGGCCCGTAAGCAGGCGGTAATAGATTTCCTGCACGACGAGACTGGCCAGAAAGGCCGCGTCGTCCTGTGCGGAAAGTTCCGTCAGGCGGAAAAAGGCGTTCAGCAGGGGCGGATCCGCTTCGGCGGAAACGACGCCCCTGCCGGCGCTCTGTCCGCTGTCGGCGGAGTATATCTTTCCAGCCAGGCGGGAAACCTCGCAGGTGTCGAGTTCAAGGACGGCGGCAAGAAACGGCGCGTCGTTGCTCGCGCGCGAAACAAAGCACGAACCGGGCATGTCCACGCTGATGACGAAACACTGTCCTTCCCTGTGAACGATCGTTCCGGCGCCGACAATCGAGCGTTTTTCCCCCTGCACGACAAGGCCGATGGACGGCTTGTGAAAACCGTGATCGACAAGCCCCGTCGCGTCGCGGCGGGAGAGGGAAAAGCCTTCCACGCTGGCGGCGTATTTGCCGGGGGAAGGCATTCGTTGCAGCAAGAGATTCTTCAGCCTGTCAATATCCCGCATGGTGTTGCTCGTCCGCGCTGACGTTCTTCGGCCGACCGCGCCCGGCAGGAGCGGCGGCAAGCAGACGAAAATACGCCGTGCGCGGGGCGATGGCAACGCCTGTCATGCTTCAGAGAGAATCAGGCAACTATCAGAGAGAAACGCGTCTGGCACGGCGGAAATCGTCCCGTTATAGTGGCGCGACAGGCGCGGGCGGCGGACGGCGGCCCGTTTCCCCTTGCAACCTTAGCCGTAAAAGAGAAAAAGGCATGAACGAGAAGAAAGAAATATCGCGGCGGGGCCTGCTCAAGGCAACCGGCGCGGGGCTGGCCGGAGCGGCCGCCGTCTATGGTCTGAACAGGCTGGGGTGGCTGCCGGGAACGGATTCCCCCCTGCCGCCGCCTCCGACGGACAAGATGACGCGCCGCGTGCATCCCCGAAGCGGCGACGCCGTCTCTCTGCTGGGTTTCGGCTGCATGCGTCTGCCCGTCCTGCCGGAGGCCGCGTCGCCGCGCGGGCCGGAGATTGACGAGGCCGCGACCTTTGCGCTCGTGGATTATGCGCTGGATCACGGGGTAAATTATTTTGATACGGCCTGGGGCTACCATGCGGGCGTCTCGGAAACGGTCATCGGCAAGGCGCTGCGACGGCATCCGCGAGAGCGTTTTTATCTGGCTACCAAGATGCCGACCTACCTTGATCCCGACCTGAACATGGCGAAGGATATCTTCGCCCGGCAGCTGCAAAAGTGTCAGGTGGAGTATTTTGATTATTACCTACTGCACACGCTCACCAGCAGGCGGGAATACCAGCGGGTATACGAGGAAAGGGGCGTTCTCGACTTCCTTCTGGAACAGCGGGAGCGGGGGCGCATCCGGCATCTTGGCTGGTCGTTCCACGGGGACAGGGAAACGCTGGATTATGTCCTGTCGCGCGATGTCGCGTGGGATTTCGCGCTGGTGCAGCTGAACTACCATGACTTGCTGTACCGGCATATCCCTTCCGAGGCGCAGCGGCGGCGCGTCAAGGAACCCGCTCCGGCCCGCTGGATGTACGACAGGATGCAGGCCAGCGGTCTGCCGCTGATGGTCATGGAACCCCTGCTGGGCGGACGGCTTGCCCGTCTCAACAAGAAGGCCCTGACCATTCTTCAGGAAGAAGACCCCCGGGCCGGCGCGGTGTCCTGGGCGTTCCGCTATGTCGGGGGCCTGCCCAATGTGCTGACGGTCTTGAGCGGTATGACCTATATGGAGCATCTTCAGGACAATATCCGCACCTTCGCGCCGCTGACGCCCTGTTCCGAGAGGGAAATCGGCGTTCTGGAAAAGGCCGTCGCCGCCTTTGCCTCCGGGGAGAATATTCCCTGCACGACCTGCGGCTACTGCATGCCCTGTCCTTACGGCGTGGATATTCCCACGATTTTTTTGAATCACAACCATTGTCTGGACGACGAGCAGGTTCCCCGGCAGGAGCGCGACCCGGATTATGACAAGGCAAGGCGGGCCTATCTGGTCAATCTTGCCCGGCGCGTGCCGTCCGTGCGGGACGCCGCCCACTGCACCGGGTGCGGCAAGTGCGTGAAGCTGTGTCCGCAGTTCATCGACATCCCCGGCGAAATGGCACGGCTTGGCAAATTTGCCGAGGACCTGCGGATAAAGGGCTGAAAGAACATGCCTCCGCCCCGGCGGACGGCAGTCTTTCGCAGGGCGACGGGAAACCCTGCCCGACGGAGACTTCATGGAACGAAAAATTCGAATTTTGCTTGAACTGCTTTGTCTGCTGGGCTTTTGTCTGCTGTTTCTGGATATCTCCGGGATATGGCCGGAGCGTCTGGCATGGCTTGGAAAGATGCAGCTTGTGCCGGCGGTACTGTCGGGAGCCTTTCTTACCGTGGCGGCGATTGTGGCGCTGACGCTCGTTCTGGGGCGGGTCTACTGTTCCGTCGTCTGTCCTCTGGGTATTCTTCAGGATATTGTCTGGCATTTCCGCCGCAACAGGCGCTCCGGCTACCGGCCGAACAGGAAATATCTTCGCCTTGCGGCCCTGGGCGTCTTTGTCGCGCTGCTGGGACTGGGTCTTCCGGCGCTGGCCGGCATACTGGACCCCTACAGCGCCTTCGGGCGCATTGCCGCGACCGTCTTTCAGCCTCTGGCGGCGCTGCTCAATAACGGTCTGTCGCTGGCGGAACAGTCTCTGGGAGGCGCGACCATCGCTCCCGCGCCCCTGCTTCAGAAGGGGGCGGCTTCGCTGCTGGCCGCCGTCGCTACCTTCCTTGTGATCGCCGTCCTTGCGTGGAAGGGCGGTCGCGTCTGGTGCAATACCCTTTGCCCCGTGGGCGCGCTGCTGGGGGGGCTGAGTCGTTTCGCCCTGTTTCGTCCGCGCATGCGGGCGGATCGCTGCGTGAGCTGCGGCCGCTGCGCCGCGCGCTGCAAGGCGAACTGCATTGACGCGGCGGGCCGGCATATTGACGCCTCGCGCTGCGTGGCCTGTTTCAACTGTCTGTCAGCCTGCCGTCTCGACGCGTTGACCCTGCGTCCGTTGCAAGACGCGGCCGGGCAATCCGCCGGACGAGGGAAAGCCGCCGTCGCTTCCAGTCGCCGGGTCCTGCTCGCCAGTCTGGCGGGCATGACGGCGGCCTTTCTTCAAAAGGAAACGCTCGCGGCGACAGGGCAGGGGAAGGAATTTCGCCGTCAGGATCTGGCGCCCCGGCTGCGGCCGGAACGCGCCGTTCCTCTCCTGCCCGCGGGAGCCGTCAGTGTAGCTCGCTTCCGCAGCCGCTGCACTGGTTGTCAGCTTTGCGTCGCCGCCTGTCCCAATCACGTTCTGCGCGCCGGAGACAGCGGTCTGCACATGCTGCAACCCGTCATGGCGTTTGAGGACGGTTTTTGCCGGACAAACTGCGTCGCTTGTTCCGAGGTCTGCCCGGCGGGAGCCATTCGGCCTGTGACCGTGCAGGAAAAGACCGCCATTCAGACGGGCAGGGCCGTTGTTGACAGAACCCTGTGCATCGTCAACCGGGATAGGGTAACCTGCACGGCCTGCCAGCGCAGCTGTCCCGCCGGAGCCATCAGTCTTGCGGGCGCGGGGGAACACAAGGAACCCGCCCTGGATACGGAGCGCTGCACAGGCTGCGGCGCCTGCGAATACATCTGCCCGGCCCGCCCCCTTGCGGCCATCCGCGTGGAAGGCGCTCTGATCCACAGGCGTATTTAGGCGCAGGGCGCATTACGTTTTGTTTTGAGGGGGAAGAAACCCCTTTTGCTTGCGGCAAAAAGGGGTTTCTTCCCCCTCAAACTCCCCCATCTTCCCCAAAACCCGCGCATAATGTACTGAGGTAATACATGAATTTTTATATGTTATCCTGCAATAAAATAGCTCTTGATAATGAGTCTTGGCCCTAACGCGAGAGGGTGTTCCCCTCCCCCAGCGCGTTTTATTCAGGAGGATGAAAGGGCAGGGGGCGCGGGCGTCGTTCCCTGAATCTCCGTCCCCCGGTTGCATGGGGGATTTTTTGTTTGGGGGGTGAGGGGATGGGCAAAGGCTCGGTAATGTTTTACGCGACGACGCGCGGGAACGAACATTCCGCGCCGCCGGGGGACG
>CALUWU010000121.1 GCA_944324555.1 uncultured Desulfovibrio sp. | reverse complement strand
GCGGCGGCACGGTGCCGCTCGGCCGAGACCAGGCGGCAAAACCGCGCTGTTTCCGCGAAACGACAGGCGGTATGGATTGAAACGCAACGCGTTCCAAACCGAAAATTCTCTAATAAGCGGGTATTGCGGGGAAGAAAGAGGAACTACGGGAACGCCTTTCCTCGCTTCGCTACGGAAGGCCGGAATTTTTTTGTCGCTCTGGAAAAGTGCGCTGGGGAAGGGAAGGGGGGCTTGGGGGGAAGGGAAACCCCTCTCGCGCTAGCAGAGGGGTTTCCCTTCCCCCCAAATAAATGTGAACGCGACCTAGTGGCCGGTGATGCCGTATTTTTTCAGTTTATACTGGAGGAGGCTTTTCGATATGCCGAGGTATTCCGCGGCCTTGACCTGCACAAGTTCAGCGCGGACAAGGGCGCGGCGGATGAGGGCCGCCTCGATTTTTTCCAGCGTATCGGCCAGATCGAGCTGGACGGGCAGAAGATCCACGGCGCTTTTGAACTGGGATTCCTCGTCGCGGATTTCCGCGGGCAGGTCGTCGACGTTGATGACGTTGCCGGGAACCAGCACCATGCAGGATTCCACCACGTTTTCCAGCTGGCGGATATTGCCGGGCCATTCGTAGCCGGTGAGGTAGTTGAGGGCTTCGGTGCTGAAGGTCTTGGGGGGCATGTCGTTTTCCGCGGTGACCTTTTCCATGAAGTGCGCCACCAGCGAGGGAATATCCTCGCGGCGTTCGCGCAGGGCCGGGAGGGGAATCTGCACGACGTTGAGGCGGTAGTAGAGGTCGTCGCGGAACGCCCCGCGTTCCACCAGTTCGGCAAGGTCCTTGTTCGTGGCCGCGAC
The DNA here is from genome assembly GCA_944324555.1 of uncultured Desulfovibrio sp. Classification (GTDB taxonomy): domain Bacteria; phylum Desulfobacterota; class Desulfovibrionia; order Desulfovibrionales; family Desulfovibrionaceae; genus Desulfovibrio. Next base: position 21,097 of record CALUWU010000121.1, on the reverse strand, counting down.
GACGCGGATATCGACTTCGATTTCCGCGCCGCCGCCCACGCGCTCGAACCGGCGTTCCTGAAGCACCCGCAGCAGCTTGACCTGTAGTTCCGGCGTCAGTTCGGCGATTTCGTCAAGAAAGAGCGTGCCGCCGTCGGCCTGTTCAAAGCGTCCGCGCCGCATGGCCACCGCACCGGTGAAGCTCCCCTTTTCATGACCGAAGAGCTCGCTTTCGAGCACGCCGGGATTGAGGGCCATGCAGTTGACGGAAATGAAGGGCTTGTCCTTGCGCGGGCTGGAGTAATGTATGGCGCGGGCGACCAGCTCCTTGCCCGTGCCGGATTCGCCGGAAATGAGCACGGTCGAGCGGCTGGGCGCGGCGCGTTCCACCATGGCGAGCACGGTGCGGATGGCATGGCTGCGTCCCACGATCTTGTGGACGCCGTAGCGCTCTTCCATGGATTCCTGCAAGAGGCGGTACTGGCGATGGGCGCGCGCCAGTTCCGTGGCGTTGTGGACGGAAAGCAGCAGCTCGTCGTTGGAAAAGGGCTTGGTGATATAGTCGAACGCGCCGTATTTCATGGCCTCCACGGCGCTTTCGATGGAACCGAAGGCCGTCATGATCAGCACGGGGATATGCGGCCAGTTCTTCTTGACCTGTTGCAGCACCTCGCGCCCGCTGACCTTGGGCATCTTCATGTCGGTCACGACGACGTCGACCTCGCTTTCATTGAGAAAGGCCAGCGCCGTTTCGGGATCGTTGAGCGCCGTGACGGCGTAGCCTTCGTCTTCCAGCAGGGTCTGCAATACCAGCAGATAGTTCTTTTCGTCGTCGATGATGAGGATATGCGATTGTTCGCTCATGGCGGCTCCGGCGGTTTTGCGCGGGCGTTCCGCGACGCCTTGCGGAGCGTTTCCGCGCGTCCCGGACGCCTTCTTTCAAAGCGTCAGTTGGTTTCGGCGTCGCAGGCCTGCGCGCCTTCTTCGGAAGAGGGAAGTTCGCCTTCCGCGGCGGGCAGGAACAGACGGACCACGGCGCCGCCTTCCGGAGCGTTGTCCAGTTCGATGCGTCCGCCGTGGCTGGTGATGATGGAATTGACAATGGGCAGGCCCAGACCGGTGCCGCCGTCCTTGGTGGTAAAGAAGGGGTCCAGCAGGCTGGGCAGCAGCGCCGGGTCTATGCCCGGCCCGGAATCGCGCACGGTAATGGTAATGCCGTCGTCGTCCTGCCAGGCGTTGATATAGAGAATGCCCGGCCCGTCGAGGGCCTGCTGCCCGTTGACGAGAATGTTGTAGAGGGCCCGGTAGAGCAGGTCCTTGTCGCCGCGAATCCAGAGCGGTTTCTTGTCCGGCATGATGGGCGCGGGCCATGCCGGCGCGTCGGGAGCGTCGCCGCGCTCAATCGCGACGGAGACGCGCTTCATTTCTCCTTCGAGAAACGCCAGCACCTGATCCAGCACCAGCTGCACGTCCACAAGATCCTGTCTGGGCTTGCGGGGCCGGGCGTAGTCGAGAAAGTCGTTGACGGTTTGCGAAAGCCGCACGGATTCGTCGTAGATGGCGTCAAGAATGCGCCGGGTGCCGGTGTCGGTCTTGTCCGCCCGGCGCTGGAGCAGTTCGGCGCTGGAGCGGATGATGCCGAGCGGGTTGCGGATTTCGTGGGCGATGCTGGCGACGACCCGCCCCATGCTGACGAGCTTTTCGTTGCTGTGCAGCTCGTTTTCCAGAAGGCGGTTCTTCTGCATCCGTTCGGCCAGCACGCGCTCGGAGCGCTGAATGAGCATGAGCAGCAGGCCGAACATGATGACGGACGACAACAGGCACATGACGATGATGATTCCCTGAAAGGCCAGAACCTGTTCATAGTCGCCGGTGATGTCCTGCGTCAGTTCCAGCGCGCCCATGATGGGCGGGTCCTGCCCCGGGCGCAGGGGTTCGCCGCGCAGCGGATAGAGCACGCGCAGGACGAAGGTCCCGGGCTGGAGAGGAAGGTGGAAGGGCGTCTGCCAGTCGGGTATGGCCGCGATGATTTCCGGCTTCGCGCTGTTGCCGCGCAAGACGTCTTCGACGTTGGAAGGGGCAAGGCCGGGCCGTCCGATCTCGGCCTTGTCCGTGGAATAGGCGACAACGCGCGAAAAGTCGTATATCCGCAGGCGCTGGACGGAAAGTCCGTGAATGACGGACACCACCACTTCATCCAGACGGCGGTACTGCGTATTCTGGCGCAGGGCAATGCGCCCGTAGGCCAGCAGGGTCGGCAGGGCAAACCGCTGGTAGATCTGGTGGTTGAGGTTTTGCGCCAGCAGATGGGCAAAGTCTTCCTGCCGCGTCAGCAAGGTCTGCCGCGCCGAATTGGAAATGAAAAAGGACAGCCCCAGGCTTGTCAGCAGGATCACCACAAAGGACAGCCATGACAGCGTGCGCGCATAGCTGAGGGGCAGATCCTTTTCCGGGGTTGGCGCGGCGGACGATGCTACGGCGGACATGGGCTAGAAGGTCTGGCTGTCGCGTTTGCGGGAAAGGAAGGCGGCCAGGGCCGAGCTTTCTTCGGCGTAGCCGGGAGCGCCAAGACGGGAATTGGCCAGACGCTTGCCCAGTTCCACGGCCGGCTGATCCAGCGGGTTGATACCCATGAGCCAGCCGGTGAAGAGCGTCGCCGCTTCCAGCAGGGCCATCAGGGCGCCGGCGGCGCGCGGGCCGGTGTCTTCCATGTGCAGGTTCACGAGCGGAACCTGACTGGCGCCCAGCGCCATGCGCGTGCCGAGGGCTTCGGCCGTGAGCAGATCGCCGAAGGGCTTGCCGCGCAGCCACGCCCAGTCCGGGGGCAGGTCGTCGGGCAGGTTGCGGCCCGGTCCGTCGTCGGCGCAGGTGAGGAAGATGCAGCCCTTGTCGCGCTGGCCGTCGAGGAACATCTGATTGACGGAATGCTGATCCGTGACGCCCACGGCGGGCACGGGTTGCAGGCCCTTGCCGTTCTTGCCGAGGCTTTCGGCCCAGAGCTGGGCGAACCAGGGGCCGTAGGTCGCCCAGAGGGGAACGTAGCAGAAGAAAATCAGCTGGCTGTAGCGGGCGGCCTCAAGCGCGTTGGCCCAGCAGGCGAGGCGGAAGGCCGGATGCCCGGCCAGCGGGACGTCGCCTTCCGCCAGCGGACGGGCGACGGCCGCGGCTCCTTCGAGCAGGGCTTCCCAGTCGATGCCGAGAAAGGCGGCGGGCAGCAGCCCCACGGCGGACAGGGCCGAGTAGCGGCCGCCGAGGTGATCGGGGACTTCCAGCGAATCCAGCCCGTGCTGCTGCGCTTCCTGCCGCAGGAATCCCCTGGCGATGTCCGTCACCACCAGCATGTGTTCCGTCCAGCGGGAGCCGAGCGCCTCCCGCAGCCAGCGGCGGACAAGAAAATACTGCGTCACGGTTTCGATGGTGCCGCCGGACTTGCTGATGCAGACTACCGTGGTATCGCTGGGCGACAGGGCCGAAAGCCAGCTTTCAAAGATGCCGGGGCTGACGTTGTCGGCGATCCAGAGGCAGGGGCCTTCATGGTTGGGGCCGTCCTGTCCCGGAGCGAAGGCGCGCTGTATGGCGCGCGCGCCCAGGGCGGAACCGCCGATGCCGAGCACCAGCATATGCCGCCGCGAGCGGATGCGGGGCAGCAGGGGCGGCAGCGTTTCCCGCAGGGCCGACGCAAAGGGAAACGTCAGAAAGGGGAGCGTTCCGGCGGCGCATTCGCGTTGCAGGCGCTCCTGCAGTTCGGGAGCGCGCGCGGCAAAGGGGGCAAGCGCGTCGGGAGCGAGTCTGCCGACGCAGGCCTGGGACCATTCGATGCTGTGAGCCATGGCGTACCTCTCTTTTGGGTATGAACTGCCCGCGTTCCGAAGGGGACGCAGGTTTGCTGTCATTGCCGGACGGTCGTGAGACGCGCCCTTTCTGAAGCGGGCGGAGCGTCCGCCCCGGAAAGGGCGCGTCTTCTTGCGTACTGTTATTTCAAGAGCGCGCGGTTCTGGCCGCAGGCCGGGAGTCCGGGCAGCAGGCTGAGAGGGCGGGGGGCGAAGAAACGCCGTCGCACCAGCCGGTAGGTTTGCGGGCGAACGCCGAAGCGGTAGCGCCAGAGGGGGCAGTCGTCGCGCGCCGTGCAGCGGCGAACGTCGGTTCTGCTCCCGGCGCAGAGAAGGCAATGCCGCCGCACGGCGCGTCGCGCCGCCCGGGCGGCCTCTTCGCCGGAAACGCCTTCCGGGGCCGCCAGCCGCCAGTCGTGGAGGCGGCACTCCGCGTCGGGGCATTCCCTGACGGCGCGGGATGAACCGCCCTGACAGTCAAGGCAGAAGCGGCGAATGCTGGCTATGGACGTGCTTGCCATGAGTCCCGCGTCGCCGCTACGCCGAGGCGCCGCAGCATTTCTTGTACTTCTTGCCGCTGCCGCAGGGGCAGGGATCGTTGCGTCCTACCTTGGGTTCCGGACGATGATAGGTTTCGCCGCGCAGGGGCGCGCCGTCCACATAGTAGAGCCTGCCGTCCTTGCGGCTGAAGAAGCTCTTTTCGCCGATCTGGCGCAGGGTTCCGTCCAGTTCGTAGAAGGCGTAGAAGTCCACGACGTCGTAACGCTCGCCGTTTTCGCCGGCGGGTACGTCGTCGGCGACGCCGACGATATCCAGACGGCGCCAGCGCACGCCTTCCGCGGAGCGGGCGAGCTGTTCGGCGGTGATTCCTTCCCTGTAGTCGGGATGCGTCGTTTCGACCAGATAGTCGAAATGGCCGGAGCCGTAGGCCGTGTAGCGGGAGCGGACGAGGGCTTCGGCCGTTTCGGCCTGCTTTTCACCGTCGATATAGGGGCGGCAGCACTGATCATAGGCAAGACCGCTGCCGCAGGGACAAAGTTCGGACATGGAAAACCGTTCCTGAGAAAGGGTGAGCGGGCGTTTCGCGAACGCCCCTGAATGGAGCATGATGGTACGCCGGGGGCCGGATTTTCTCAAGCCTGCGAACCGGGCAGGACCCCGCCAAGGCGCGCCACGTCGCCGGCGCGCGGAACCGGTCCGCCTTCGGGCAGATCAAGGGAAATGCAGGCCCCCTTGCGTCCCGAATAGACGGCGAGGCCAAGAAGTTCGTCCGCGGCGGCGCGTTCCACCGGGAATTTCCAGGTATCCGTCGCCCGGTTGGGGCGTTCCGGCAGGGGCGCGTGAGGGATGTCCGGCACGCACCAGAGGCGATAAAAGGCGCCGTTTGTATTCTTGACCTGCTGTACGCGGAAAATTTCGCTGAATCCGTTGCGGCGCAGCAGGTTCGCGGTCGCGCGACCGGCCAGCCACGTCAGCAGCCCGGCCGCCGCGCCCGCCAGCGCCAGCGCGGGCGCCAGCCAGAGGGGCGGAAGCCCCGTAACTTTCCGCACAAGGGAGAGAGCGCCGGTCCGCCGGCTTTCGGCGTCGGCCCAGACGACGACCTCGTAACTCTGGGAACCTCCGCCGCCGCGAAAACCGACGGAAAGCGTATAGGTCCCGGGGAGCGCGTCGGGCCGGGCCGAGACAAGCCCGCGCCACATGCCGTTGCCGAACCAGTAGCTGGGGAAGAAGCCTTCCAGCTGAAAGTCGATGGGGGCCGTCTCGGGCGTCAGGCGCAGGCGCAGATCTTCGGGGACGGGGTTCTGGGAGGCGACGGGGCCGGAGACGCTTTCCGTCTGCCCGGCGATCAGCTCTATCCGGCTGCCGCCCGCCCGCATGAGGGCTGCAAGCCCGTCCACAAGCGCGAAGGCGGCAAGACAGAGCAGCAGGGCCGCAAGCGCGCCGCAGCAGCGGCGGCGGCGGGCGATGCGCCGCGCCTGTTCGCGCCAGGGCGTCGGATTCTGGAAAGCTTCGGGCGTCATGCAACCTCCTTGCGACGACAGGGAAACGACAGGATAGGGGAAATCATGCGTCAATGCGCGGCGACTGTCCAGCGCCGTTTTTTGCGGGACCCCGTCGCGCGGCGCCGGCGGCAGGACGAAGAGGCCCTTCTCTCCTCGGGCAAAATCGAAGTCCGTACGGCGCCGGGGGCGCCGTACGGACTTCGACAGCGGAACAAGGAACGTGTTTTGAATTTAGAGCTCACCTTTTTCAAAGGTGAAACGCTCTAGAACGTATAACCGATGGTTGCGGAGTAGATGTTGGCGACGGTATCGCGGGATTCGCCGCCGGAGATGTAGGCGGGCATGCCCTGAATGCCCGCGGCGCGGGTGCTGCCGTAGTCGAGCGAATTGATCCAGAGGTGGGCGTAGGCCAGATCAAGCGTCCAGTTTTCCCACTTGAAGCCCGCGCCGAGGGTCATGACGGTGCGGCCGTTGGTGGGAATCATGAAATCCGCATAGGTTGCGTCCACCACGGGCGTTTCATACCAGACGCCGCCGCGCAGGGTCAGCCAGTCGAGGGGGCTGTATTCCACGCTGGCGTTGAAATTCCAGCCGTCGCGCCAGTTCTTGCGGCTGATGGCGTCGTAGCCGCTGTCGAAATAGATGTCCAGCGACTTGAAGTCGGACCAGCGCGTCCAGACCGTGCCCACTTCAAAGCTCAGGTTGTCCAGCGGCTTGTAGCTCAGCCCCAGGGACACGGAGTCGGGCAGGAGGACGGCGCCGTGGGCGTCGGTATCCACGGCGTGGGGAACCTTGCCGATCATGGCCAGCATGTTGTCCGTCTGGCGATCAAAGGAAGCGTCGCCCAGCAGCTTGAGCGCCACCTTGCTCTTGTAGGTAAGGCCCAGCGACCATTCGTCGGTCATCTTCAGATGCGCGCCGAACTGGGCGCCAAAGCCCCAGCCGGAGGCCTTCAGATTCATTTCATTGTCGGCCTGCGGCTGCATGGCGAGGGAGTAGGTGGGAATCTGCGAGCCCATGCCGAACATGCCGTACATGATTTCCACGCCGGCGGACAGCGACAGCACGTCGCTGACCTTGAAGGCCACGGTAGGCACGGCGGAGACGGTCTGCAAGTTCACGTCCGTCACGTTGTAGCGGCCCATCCAGCCGCTGTCGTACTCGTTGCCGAGGCCGAAGCGGGAAAAGACGCCAAGGCCCAGCCAGAGGCGATCGTTGAGCTGATGCGTGACGTAGCCGTGGGGGGCGGGCCAGATGTTGGGCTTTGTCTGGGTGTGCTGACTCTGGCCTTTCTGATAGGCCTGAATGGTGCCCATGGGCGCGATGGCGGCAAAGCCGCCCATGAGGCGCGTGCCCGGCAGCTGCGTGATGCCGGCGGCGTTGTAGGCGATGGCGGACGGATCGTCGGCGCGGCCGACAAGGCCGCCGGCCAGGCCGAGACCTCGGGAACTCCATTCCGTCAGGGCAAAGCCTTCCGCCAGCGCGGAAGTTGCGGCGCAGAGCCAGACAAGACAGGACAGAACAAACAGACGCGACGCTTTCAAGGCAGCTCCTCCATTGTGCGGATCTTGGGGTTGCGGTCGGTTCCTTTTCTCCGGTCCGCATGACCCCTTTTTAACGCACGGCCGCAATGGAGAAGCCGGTTTTCCGTCAGGACGGAATCGCGGTGATGTCGTTCGCGTCAGGCCGGTTGTTCTCGCTCGCGCTTGGGCGAAAAAAGGACGGCGTCCGGATGGGAAAAACGTTTGCCCGTCCGGACGACGCGCCGCGCGGAACAGGACTCCCTTGCGGCAAGGGGGTCCCGCTGTCCCTGCGGAGATGGTGGAAAAGACCAGAATAAACCAAAGAACTATAGCATATTAACAGGGTTTAAGTCAAGGAACATTCGGAGGCGCCTGCTTTCCGGCAGCGCGGCGGCGGCGAAGTAGATTTGCCGCAGCGCCGCCCAGTCCCGCCCCTTGAGCAGGCAGTAATAGCGGCGGCGGCCCCGCAGCACGGCCAGAGGCGCCGGAGCCGGCCCCAGCAGGCGCACCTGCCGCGCCCGCGCCTCCTGCCGCAGCGCGGCGGCGGCGGCCTGAACGGCGGCCGCGCCCGCCTCGTCCTGCAGCTCGTGCGAAAGACGAATCAGGGCCAGACGGGAAAAGGGCGGATAGAAGAATTTTTCCCGCCGGGCGACCTCGTCTTCGTAAAAGCCTTCATAGTCGGCGTCGGGAACGTACTTCCAGCAGTAATGGCCCGGATCGCGCGTCTGGATCAGCACGCGGCCGGGGCGATCGCCGCGACCGGCGCGTCCGGCGGACTGGACCAGAAGCTGAAAGGAACGCTCGGCGGCCCGGTAGTCGGGAAGATTGAGGCCAAGATCGCCGTCGGCGACGATGGCCAGCGTCACCAGTGGAAAGTGATGCCCCTTGGAAAGCATCTGCGTGCCCACAAGAATGGGAGATTCCTGCCGGGCAAAGGCTTCAAGGATTTCTTCCATGCGTCCGGGGCGGCGCGTGCTGTCCCGATCCAGGCGGAGGACGGGCCGTCCCGCCAGAACCGACAACCGCTCGGCCAGCCGCTCCGTGCCTTCGCCCATGGGCAGATAGCTCGTTCCCCGGCAGGTGGGGCACGGAAGAGGGAAGGGCGCGCTGTAGCCGCAGTAATGGCAGAGAAGACGTTCCCTTCCCTTGTGGTAGGTCAGGCCGATCTGGCAGTGCGGGCACTTGAGGGTCGCCTTGCAGTCCAGACAGTAGATCAGCGGCGCGTAACCGCGCCGGTTGAGCAGCACGACGGCCTGCTCGCCCCGGGCAAGGGTTTCGCGCAGGGCTTCCTCGCAACGCGGCGCAAGAAGCCCCTCGGCTTCGGCCGACGGCCCCATGCCGCAGATATCGACCAGCTCCACTTCCGGCAGGTTCCGCGCGCCGACCCGGCGGGGCAGGCGCAGCAGGGGAAGGGTTCCCTGCCGCGCCGCGTGAAAGGTCTGAATGTCGGGCGTTGCGGACCCCATGAGCAGAAGCCCGCCTTCTTCGCTCCCGGTGTGCGTCATACGGAACCAGGCGACTTCCTTGGCATGGTAGGGCATGCCTTCATCCTGCTTGTAGGAGGCGTCGTGTTCCTCGTCCAGAATGACGCAGCCCGGGCGCGGCGCCGGTAGAAAGAGGGCCGAGCGCGTTCCCACCACGAGACAGGGTTCCCGGCGCGCGGCCAGACGGCGGAACGTCGCGTCGCGCCGGGCCGGCGTCTGGTAGCCGTGCGACAGGAAAATGGGCGCGCCGGGCAGAAGGCAGGAGGCGTCGCGATACAGCTTCAGCGCCAGGGCCACTTCCGGCGCCAGCAGGAACACGCTTTTGCCGCGCTCCAGGCAATGACGCGCCAGCGCAAGATATACGGCGGTCTTGCCGCTGCCGGTCACGCCGAAAAGCAGTCGCGCGGCGGCGACGTTCGCGTCCGACGCGGCGACAAGATCCGCAAGCGCGCGCTGCTGATCCTCGTTCAGGGCGTACGGTTCCGGCGCCGGAGGCAGCAGATCCGCGCCCGGTTCTTCCGACTCCGCGTCGTACCGCAGGGCGACGTGTCCGGCGGCAAGCAGGGCCGCCAGCGCCGGCGCGGCCGCGCGGCCCAGAGCCTGCAACAGGCTGCGCCGGGTAACGGAGCCGTGTTCGAGAAGGTAGTCCAGCACTTCGCGCTGCCGCAGCGCCGCTGGGCGCACGGGCCACGGCGGGTCCACGCGCAGGACGCAGCGTTCGGCGTCGGCCGGGTCGTCGCCCGCCGGGATCAGTCGCGCCGTTCCCCGCGCGAGCGCCAGCGCCAGTTCGCATCGTTTTTCGGGGGCGGCATACGCCGCTTCCCGCAGGGTCAGGGTCCGGCCGCCGCGCGCGTCCTCTCCCAGTAGCCGCAGGCGCACGCGCGTTGTCCGCAAGCCCTGCGGCAACATGCATCCCAGAACCTGACCGACGCTCAGCCCCTGCCGCAGCGCCAGATCCTGCGCCAGAGCCAGAAGATCCGGCGGGACGAGCGGCGCCTCTTCCAGCGGCCACGCCAGCGTCTTGCAGACAATGTTGTCCGGCAGGTCGGAGGTTTCGGCAAGGGCAAGCAGCATGCCCGCGCGCAGAGAGCCCGTCGCGCCCTTCCCGCCGCCCAGCGGCACGGCGACGCGCAGGCCGGGGCGCCAGAACTGCTCCGGGAATTCCTCCGGCAGGGCGTAGGTCAGGGTGGAATAGGGCGGGGAGAAGAGAGCGATATGGGCGAGCATGACGTCCGGCGAGGGGAAAAGAGGAAAAAGGCGGCCCGGCGCGTCAGGTCGAAAGGACCGCCTCTCTTCATCTCGGAGCATTTTCAGTTTGAAACGCGTTGCGTTTCAAACCATACGGCCTGTGGTTTCGCGGAAAAACGCGTTTTTTCGCTTGCCTGGGCCGTGGACGGCGCGACGCCGCCTCGCGTTTTGCCGTTTTTCAAAGGCAAACGTTTTATTCCTTGGGGGGGAAGACGAGTGTGCGAACCTGTCCGGAGCGGGCGCCAAGAGGAAAATCCTTGCCGTTGTAGCGGATGCGGACGCCGCCGGCATTGCCCAGCTTGAGATCCAGACGCTGGGAGAAGGTCAGGGCGAAGGTGTCGCCCTTGCCCAGAGAGAACTGGCGCGTGTCGGTGCGATCCGCCGTGGAACGTATCCAGCAGGTTTCCGTCGCCGTGATGACGATCTTGTGCTGTCCGGGAGGGATGACCTCGTTATCCTGCGCCGGCGGCGTGGCGGGAACGGGTGCGGCGTCGCCGGTGCGGACGAGAACCTTTTCCGGCGCGGCGGCGACGGCGGGAGACGGAGCCGCGGGAGCGGCGGCGGGCGTTTCGGCGCGGGGGACGGGCGTTTCGGCCGCGGGGGGAGCGGGCGTCGGGACGACGGGCGTTTCGGTCTTTTCGGTTTCAGGGGCGGCTTCGGCGACCGGCGCGGGCACATAGGCGGGCCGCGCCTCGTCCTGCATGGGCAGCGCCGGACGGGCCACGTCGGCCTGTCGCGCGCGCAGGGCGTCGAGAAAACCGGATTTCCAGACGGCATAGGAGCCACCCGCCAGCACGGCGATGCTCGCCGCGACCAGCAGCAGGCGCGAGGCGCCCTTACCGCCGCCGCTGGGGGGCGGCGGAGTCGGCGCGCTCCGCACAGGGCGCACGTTTTCTTCCGGCTTTTCCGGCAGGTGGCTGCTGACGACCTGCATAGCTTCCACAACTTCCGAAGCGGCCATGCCCAGATAGGTCGCGTAGGAGCGGACAAATCCCTTGACGTAGGCCGGGTGCGGCATGGCGGAGGCTTCCCCTTCTTCCAGCGCGCGCAATTTGCGCACGCTTATTTTCAGGTGGGCCGAAACTTCCTCGATGCTCAGGCCTCGGCGTTCGCGCTCGGCGCGAAGCAGCGCGCCCAATTCTTCCAGCGTCATGCAATACCCCGTTATGCTATCGTGCGTTGCCGCGTATCCCGGGAACACGGCAGGTTTGAAAAAGCTTGTCGGCGCGCCCCCGCGTGTTCTGGAAGCGTATGCGCGCGTCGCGGGCGTTTCTCCTGTCGCGCGGTCGCCGGAACATTGCGCGCCTTCAGGGGAACGCCCGCTGATTTACAAATAATTTCAACAGATAGAATAAAAGGCTGTACACGCGCCGCTTGTCTTTGGCGGCGGGGTCGCCTCGTATTCCTGACTCTTCCCCCGATAAAAGCGCGTTGGGGAAGGGATGGGGGGCCTGGGGGGAAGAGCTACGGGAACGCCTTTCCGCAGGAAAGGCTGGGCCCTCACGCGCCGGCAGCGACCGGATGGCGGCCGCAGGCCGTGCCCGTTGCGACGAAGGAAGCTACGGGCATCGACAGCAGCGCTGAGGGGTTTCCCTTCCCCCCAAAAACAAATTACGAATAGTGTTAACAGGCCCTAGAGTCGAATGTCGATGACGGCGCGGTTTCGCAGCTGCGTGGTGTAGTCTTCAAAGCGTTCCATGGCCTTGGGGCGGCGCAGGATGCCGTCGATGATCGGACGCGCCTCGTCCAGCGTCAGGGGCGCGTCGGGGCCGGTCGCGCCGGGGCGGAAAAGATGCGCCTGCGCCTTGAAGCCGTTGACGGTAAAGATCTCGGTCACGCCGCCGGGCTTCATCTTGCTCAGCCGGTCGCTCCATTCGGGATTGAGGCGATCCCATTCCACCGGGCCCATGTCGCCGCCCTTTTCCTTGTTGGGGGCGATGGAGTACTTGCGCGCGGCCTCGGGGAAGGAGAGCTTGCCGGCGGCGATCTGCGCGGCTATGGACGCGGCGTTGACGTTGCGGGGGTAAACCAGCAGGCCCATGTGAAGCCCGTCGCGCTGGAAAATATCGTTCTTGTGGGCTTTGTAGTAGTCCTCGATTTCCTTGTTGGTAACGACGACCTTGCGCCCGACTTCCTGCCCCATGATCTTCTGGCGGACAATTTTCTTGCGGAGATTTTCGCGCAGCTCCTTGACGGAGATTTTCTGCGCGGCCAGACGCTGCTCGAACTGCGCTTTCGTCAGGCCGTTGGTCTTCATGATGGTGGCCAGTTCTTCGTCGATGTCGCTTTCGGAGGCCGTCGCCTTGAGCCGGACGGCTTCCTGATCGAAAAGAATGTCCATGATCATGCTGTCCAGCGAACGCCGCAGGATCAGATCCATTTCCTTGGCTTGGCCGGGATCTTTGGGATTGATGCGCGCCCGTATGAGTTCCGGCAGGGCGTTTTTCTGCAGATCGTACATGGTGATGACCTTGCCGTTGACCACGGCGGCCACCTTGTTTACCTGGGCGGCCTGGGCGCCGGAGAGCATGCAGAACGTCAGCAGCAGGGCAAGGAAAAGTTGTTTCAAGACGGGCCTCCGTGAGCCGTTTCGGAATGCGTGCGGACTGTCGCGCCGCCGGACGCGGCAAGGGCGGCGCGAGCGACGTTGAGCGTAAAAAGTTAGCCCAAATCCGCGGACTATGCAATGCGGGCGGGCTCTCCCCTCGCGCCGGCGTTTCGCGCGCCGGGCAGCGTCCGCGGCGGAGATCGACGGCCGTCCGGGGCGGCCGGCAGGGGAAGAGCCGACGCGCTCCCCTACGGGCGGGCGGGCTGCGGCGCGGCGCTTTCGGTCTCCTCGCCGCCCTGCGCGGACGTCGCCAGCAGTTCCTTGAGCAGGTGCGGCGATACGGCGATACGGGTATGGGCAAGAGCGTCTTCCAGCCAGTCGTCGAAGGCGGGGGCGCGCTTCTGGCGGCGGACTTCCCGCTCCACAAGGGCGTAGACCGCAGCGGGGGGCGGCGTTTCCGCGGGCATGCGGGCGACAAGGGCGACGCTGACGAAACGTCCGGCTTCATCCTTGCGCGGGCGCGTGCTTTCCCCCGGGTCCAGCGAGCGCAGCTCCCTGTTCCAGGGGGGCGAGGCTTCCTTGACGGGAATTTCCGTGCACATGAGCCGGACGTCCTGCGCCATGACCGGGAGTCCGCTGCGGGAAAAGGTCTCGCGCCAGCGTTGCAGCGCGTTGTTGTCGTCGCTGGAGGCAAAGCAGAGGCGATAGCGTTCGGGAAGGCGCAGGGCCGCCTCATGCTCGCGATAGTAAGCCAGAATTTCCTCGCGGCTGACGCGCAGCTCCGGCTCCAGCACAAGCTCTTCCAGCAGTTGCAGCGCGACGAATCCGCGCAGAAGGCGGCGCCATTCCGTCGGATCTATGGATTCTTCGACAAGATAGTTGTCGAACTCCTCCGCCCCGTAATCGTCGCGAATTTCTTCCTCCAGGTCCTGCGCGCGGGTTTCCACGTCGTGAATGCCGCGACGATGCAAATCCTGTATGGCCAGAGTCTGGATCAGGACGTCGGAAAGGGCGGCGCCGTATTCGCGTCGCAACTGGTTCGTATCCGAGGGCAGCCCCTGGGTTCCGAGACCGGGAGAATTGCCGTCCATATAGGCCTGTACCGTGCGGATATGCACGGCTTCGCCGTTGACCGTGGCGACCACGCCTTCGGGCAGCGGACTTTCCCAGCAGCCGGCCAGCGGCAAAAGACAACACAGCGTCAGCGCGCGCAACAGGGGGGTCATGCCCGCACCTCGCCGGAAGCGGCGCGCACGCCTTCCAGTTGTTCGCGCAGGGCGCGCAGCCCCGCGCCGAAGTCGCCTTCGGGCAGCGGCAGGGACAAGCCCGCCGGGGGCAGGAGGCGCGCGCCGGGCAGGCTTGTCGCCAGCGCCACGATGCGTTCGGGCGAGGCGACCTGCTGGCCTTCCATCCATGTCAGGCGCACATGATCGAGGCTGATGTCGGCGCGCTGCACCTGCAGGGAGCAAAGGAACTGCTTGAAGTCCAGCACGGCAAGGAAATTGGCCACTTCCGGCGGATAGGGACCGAAGCGGTCCCGCATGGCGAGGGCGGCCTCCTCGCGGGCCGCGCCGTCGGCCGCGGAGGCCAGCGACTTGTAGCAGCGCAGGCGCTCGCGCCCGTCGTCAATATAGGTCTGGGGAATGTGGGCGGGCAGGCCGAGGTTGATTTCCGTTTCGGTTTCCAGCGCCGCGGGCGTGCCCTTGAGCCGGGCGACGGCCTCCTCAAGCATTTCCAGATAGAGATCAAGACCCACGCGTCCCATGTGCCCGGACTGCACCTCGCCGAGAATATTGCCGGCGCCGCGCAGGCGCAGATCTTCCATCGCCACCTGAAATCCCGCTCCCAGGTAATCCATGTCCATGATAATCCGCAGCCGTTCCTCGGCAATGGGCGTCAGGCGTTCCTCGTCGGGAACGACAAAGAAGGCGTACGCCTGTCTGTCGCTGCGGCCAACGCGCCCGCGCAGCTGGTACAGCTGGCCGAGGCCGAACATCTGCGCCTGATCCACGATAAGGGTATTGGCGCGGGGAAAGTCCAGCCCTGATTCCACAATGGATGTGCAGACCAGAACGTCGAGGTCGCCGTGCCAGAACTTGTGCATGTTTTCTTCCAGCTCGACCTCGCCCATCTGGCCGTGCGCCATGCCGATGCGGGCTTCGGGAACGAGCGAGCGCACGTATTCGCATACCCGTTCCAGACCCTGCACGCGATTGTATACCCAGAAAACCTGCCCTTCGCGCGCCAGTTCGCGCTGCAGCACCTTGCGGAGCAGTTCGCCGTCGCGGCGCAGAACGGCCGTGGCGACGGGCTTGCGTTCCTGCGGCGCGGTTTCGATGACGGAAAGATCGCGGATGCCCGACATGGACAGTTGCAGGGTTCGCGGAATGGGCGTCGCCGTCAGGGTCAGCACGTCCACGTTCTTTTTCAGCGCCTTGAGCTTTTCCTTGTGCCGCACGCCGAAACGCTGTTCTTCGTCGAGAATGAGAAGCGCAAGATTGGGCAGCTGCACGTCGGCCGAAAGCAGGCGGTGCGTGCCGATCAGAATATCGATGGTTCCCTGCGCCGCCGCGGTCAGCGTCTCTTTCTGCCGCGCGCGCGAGACAAAGCGGCTCAACAGCCCCACGTTGACGGGAAAGCCGGAAAGGCGGGCGCGGAAGGTCTGATAATGCTGTTCGGCCAGAACGGTCGTCGGGCAGAGCAGGGCGACCTGACGGCCTTCGGAGGCGGCGCGAAAGGCCGCGCGCAGCGCCACTTCCGTCTTGCCGAAGCCCACGTCGCCGCAGACCAGGCGATCCATGGGGACGGGTTTGTCCATGTCGTCCAGAACGTCCTGAATGGCCCGCGCCTGATCCGGCGTTTCCTCAAAGCCGAAGGTCGCTTCAAATTCGTGATAGAGATCGCCCGGCGGATCATAGCGGAAGCCCTTGGCGACCTTGCGATAGGCGTACATTTCCACAAGATCGGCCGCGATCTTTTCTATGGCCTTGCGCGCCTTGTCCTTGCTGGACGTCCAGGAAGACGCGCCAAGGCGATCCAGCGCCGGAGGATCTGCGTCGCCGCCCTTGAAGCGCTGGACGAGCCCCATGCGGTCGACGGGCACGTAGAGCTTGTCCTGCCCGGCATAGTCCAGCAGAAGAAAGTCGTTGGCTATGCCGTTGCCGCTCATGTGTTCGAGACCCACAAAGCGGCCTATGCCGTAATCGCGATGCACCAGCAGATCGCCGGGCTTGAGATCGTCGAAGGAGTCCAGCCCCCTGAAGGCGCGCGAGGGCGTGCGGCGCGCCTTTTCCGCCTTGGGGTAGAGGATGTTCTCGCCCAGCAGCAGCGCGTCGTCCCACAGCATTTCCGCGCCGTCGCGGAACGGCGAGACCAGGGCGAACAGACCCCGCTGATCGGGCGCGTAGCGCAGGGCCGGCGAAATGCCTTCCTGCTCGGCCAGCTTGAGAAACTTGCTTCGGCTGCGGCGGCTGGAAAAGCTGAGCAGAACCTGACGCTTGCCGCGCTGCCATTCCTTGAGCGCCGCGGAGAGATGCTGCCACGGGCGGTCGGCGGCGCCCGGCGCGGTAAAGAGATCGGCAAAGGCGCGCAGCGGCCGTTCCGCCATTTCGGTTCCCTGCGCCTCCACGCCCATGACCAGCGGTTCCGCTTCGATGCGCGCCGCCTGTTCCCAGGGAAGGGCGCCGCCGGCGTCGCGCAGGCAGACGCGGGCGGGCTGCGGCAGGGCGGCGTCTTCCGTTTCCAGCTCTTCGCGCAGGGTGGCCGCCGTCGTCAGCAGCTCTTCCCCGCATCCGGCCGCGTCGGGCAGCAGCCAGAGCGCGTCCGGCGGAAGCCATGCTTCCAGCGTGCAGGAATCGTTATGCGCCATGCCGGGGAAAAGCCCCGCGCCGCCGCTGAGCAACGCCTTCTTGGCGCTGTAGCAGTCGTTTTCGCTGATGCGCCCTTCGGAAAAAAGCGCGTCCAGACGCTTGCGGATGGTCTTGACGCCGGCGTCGTCCAGCACAAAGGGCAGGGTCGGCAGCAGGGTGATGGCCGCGACGCCCTCCAGCGATCGCTGGCTTTCTGCGTCGAAAAGCCGCAGTTCATCCACCGTGTCGCCGAAGAATTCCAGACGCACGGGCCGGGCGTAGCCCGGAGGAAATATGTCGAGGATATCGCCGCGCCGCGCCAGTTCCCCCGTGCGCGTGACCATGGGAACCCGGGCGTACCCCCATTCCACGAGCTGATCGACGACCAGCTCCGGGGAGTAGTCGCTGCCGCGTTCAATCTCCAGCACATGGCCGTCAAAGAAGGAAACGGGCATGTGCCGCAGCAGCAGGCTTTCAAGGCTGACCACCACGCAGCGCGGCTGCTTCAGGGCAAGGCCGTACAGCGCGGCCATGCGCGTTCCCCAGGCGTCGCGATCGGCCCGCAGCCCCAGTCCCGGGGGCAGGGCAAGGCAGGGGCTTTCCCATGCCGGGCGCGCAAGGGGCGGCTCGTCAACGGAAAGGGCGGGCGTCAGCAGGGCGGCAAGGGCGCGCGCTTCGGCGTATTCCGCGCGCGAGCGGGCGACGACGACGGCCGTGCGTCCGGCCTCCACGGCAGCGCAGGCGATGCGGCACAGGGTCGCCATGCCTGCGCGGCGAAGGGAAACGGAAGCGCCGACGGGCGTATTGAGCAGGGAAAACAGTGCTTGCATGGCGAGCGTCTTGAAGAACCATGTAGGAGCCGGACGCGCGCCTGCGTCCTGTGCGCGGACGCTTTCGGGCGTCGTGCCGGCGTCAGGGAACAACGGCGCTCCCGAAAGAGCGCCGCCAGATCGAAAACTCCCCCGCCGTCCGAAGTTCTCGGGCGGCGGGGTGAGCGACAAAGGGAATATCCCGAAGGACGCATGACGGGCGGACCTGGCGCGCGCCGCGCCGTCCGCGTCGAGCGACGGGGAAAAAGCGGATTAGTGCGAACCGCAGCCGGAGCCGCAGGTACCGCAGCTGCCGCCGGAAGATGCCAGCGGAACTTCAGGTTCGACCATGAAGCCCATATAGGTCAGATCAATGCTTACGCCCTTGACCTGCTCCAGCAGGTCCTTGGCAATGCAGAACGCGAAGCCCTGCGCTTCCAGTTTTTCGTCGCCTTCCTTAGGCTCGTCCAGAGCCAGTGCCAGACGGGGACCGCTTCAGCCGCCGGGGGCAAGAAATATGCGGATCGTCTGCTTGTCCTTGTCCGCGAAGTACGCTTCAAGCTCCTTGCGGGCGCTTTCGGAAACAGTCAGCATAGATTCCTCGTGTGGTTGGTGCGTGGCCTCGACCCCGCACATGATTTTTCCCTCATGTAAGGTTCCTCCGCACGCTTGTCAATGCGGGCCCGGGGCTTTTCTCCCGGGGGAAAAGCGGATAAGGTGAAGCCTTCGCAAAAAAGGATGCCAAACACTCCTCAGAAGGGAGGACGCCCGTATGACCCCTGCCGCTTCGACATGTTCCGTCGAAACTCTTGTCGCCCGTCTGGCCGACGCCGTCGCCGCCGCCCATGGGCGGGACGCCGACGTGATACTCGTAGGTATTCAGCGGCGCGGCGTGGACATTGCCCGTCGCCTGCTGCAACTTCTGGAAGGCCGGATGGCCGAAACGCCCCGCTTCGGTTCTCTGGATATCAATTTTTATCGGGACGACTGGACCACCATTCAGGGAAAGCCGATCATCGGCGCCTCGTCCATTCCCTGCTCGCTGGACGGCGCTCTGGTGATTCTGGTCGACGACGTTCTTTTCAGCGGGCGCACCATTCGCGCCGCAATGGAAGCGCTGCACGACTACGGACGGCCCCGGGCCATTCGCCTTGCCGTGCTGGTGGATCGCGCCGGACATCGCGAGCTGCCCATTCAGGCGGATTACGCGGGCGAAACGGTGGAAACCGATCGCGCGCAGCATGTGGACGTGCTGGTGCGGGAGCGCGACGGCGAAGACGCCGTGCGTATCTCCTGACGGTTTGTCAAAAAAAATGAAAAATTTTCTTTGACAAGGGAGAGGCTTTCCTCTATGTTCCTTTTCACGCGCTCGTAGCTCAGCTGGATAGAGCAACAGGCTACGAACCTGTAGGCCAGGAGTTCGAATCTCTTCGGGCGCACCATTTTTCAAGGGATTTTACCGTGATGGGTAAAATCCCTTTTTTTGTTCGGGTCCTTTTTCTCTCCAAGGAGACCGCATGAGGCTGGTCAAGAAATCTCCCGTCGTCGCGCCCGTATCGTCGCCGCGCCCGCATCCGCGTCCGGCGTCCCCGGCTCTTCCCCGTCCCCGCAGGGCGGGCGCAAGCAAGGGGCTTGTGTTTGCGGCGTTGCTGGCGATGCTCGTCGTGGGCGTCGTCGCCTTCTGGGCGACGCGGGACGACGGTGAAAAAAGCGCCTTGCGGCAGGATGCGCGCGCCCTGTTGCTGCAAAAGACGCGGGGAACGCCGCTGGAAAGCTGGGCGGCGCGTCTGCTGCCGGCCGAAGGGGAGGCCGTCGGCGCGGCCGCGCCGGCTTCCGAGGTTCCCCCGCTTTCCTTGCCGGAAATTCCGCCTTCGGAAGACGGCTCTCTGGCCGGAAACGTCATTACCGCTCCCGTGGCACCTCTTCCGCCCGAGGACGCCGCTAAATCTCTTCCCGTCCCGCCGCAGTTGCGTTCCGACGACCGCGTGACGCCCGCTTTTGTTTCAGATATCGCCCGCTTCTTTGTGGCGCGGCATTCGGGCGGGGGCGGCGGGCAGGCGCCTTCCGTGCAGCAGCTCAATCAATATTATGGAACGCGACTGACAGGACTGACGGCAGGCGGCGCGGATGTGCAGGCCCGTCGCGCGGCCCTTCTGCGGTATGCCTTTCATCCCGCCATGCTGGAAGCGTTGTACGGCATTTACGCCGATCGCTTTCTGGACTCCGTCATAAAGGAAGCCATGCATCCCGCTCAAGGCAAGGGGCTTACCGAAGCGCAGACGCGTCAGCTGTGCATTTCCCTTGGAGGGCGTCTCGTCCTGCTGGCCGGAGGGCTGGAGGGCGTCCGCAAGACTCCCGATATCCGTTCGCTGCTTTCCGCCGCGGACACCCGGGCGCAGGAGGCCCAGGCCGCGCTGGAGCGCATGCAGGGCGCGATGTTGCATGTGGATGAAATGCAGGCCCGGGGCGACGATCCTGCGGCGGTGGCCCGCGAGCGCATCATCGCGGACAAGGAGGCCGCTGCCTACAGAAACGCCCTGCGGGGGCGGGACGAGGCCCGACGGGCCGCGGCTGCCGCCGTGCGCCAGAATGGCGGGCAGGGGCTGGACGACGCGACGCTGCTTTATCTGACCGAATGGGTGGCTCGTCGTCTTCAGGCGGACGCGTCCGCCGGTGAGGCCGTTGGCGTGGCCGCGCGTCTCCTGCGCGATCTGGGGCGTCGCTTCGCGCAAGCCGGCGCTCAGGGTCTCCCCGAACCTCTGGAGCAGCGTCTTGCCCGGGAACAGCAGGAAGCGGCGGCCGCCGCGCGGCTTCCCTCCGCCGGGAGCGCGCCGCAGTCGTCCCCTTCGGGCGCGCAATCCCCGGCGTCCGGCGTGCGGGTCTCTCCTCGTTCCGACAGTTTGCCGAAGGCCGCTCCGGTTCTTCCGGCGCCGCAGGAACGGCTGCTTTCCCGGCCCCCGAGCCTTCCGCCCGGCGGAGCCCTGACGCCTCCGGCTCGTCCCGTACCGGCGGAGGCGCGGCCATGACGTTGTTTGTTGTTGGCGGCACGCGCAGCGGCAAGAGCGCCTTTGCCCAGCGGTGGGCGGAGCGTCAGGCGTCTGTTCGTCTCTATCTGGCGACCTGTCGTGTCGAGGATGCGGAAATGGCGGAACGCATTCGTCTGCACAAGGAGCAGCGCGGCGCCGGCTGGTCTTGTCTGGAAGAACCCCTGCGAGTAACGGAGGCTCTGGAGAATGTTTGCGCAGCGCCTACCCCGCCCGGCGTTCTGCTGCTGGACTGCATCGGGCTGTGGATTTCAAATCTCATGGCGGAAGGTCTGAGTCCCGGAGACGTTCAGGCCCGTGTGGAATCGCTGGCCCGCTGGCTGGAGTCCGCCCCCCTCCCTACTGCCGTAGTCAGCCCGGAATGCGGGCTTGGCCTTGTCCCCATGCATCCGCTTTCCCGCGCCTATGGCGACGCGCTTGGTTCCGCCAATCAACGTCTTGCCCGCGCCTGCTCGGACGTCGTTTTTGTTGCCTGCGGGCTTCCGCTTGTGCTGAAATGATAGGGGAATTTTGTTTGTAAATGGTTCGGTTTGTTGTTGGGGGAGGGGAACCCCTTCTGCTAACGCGAGAGGGTGTTCCCCTCCCCCAAGCCCCCACCCCTCCCCCAGCGCGTTTCATTCAGGAGAATGAAAGGGCAGGAGGCGCGGGCGTCGCTCCCTGAATCTCCGTCCCCCGGTTGCATGGGGGATTTTTTGTTTGGGGGGTGAGGGGATGGGCAAAGGCTCGGTAATGTTTTACGCGACGACGCGCGGGAACGAACATTCCGCGCCGCCGGGGGACG
>CALUWU010000120.1 GCA_944324555.1 uncultured Desulfovibrio sp. | reverse complement strand
GCGGCGGCGCTCGCGGGTGGGCGCGGGCGGGCGCGCGCGGCGGGCCCCCCCCGGCGCGCCGGCCGCCCCGTGCGGGTTGCGTCGGGGCGCCCGCCAAAACCACGTCGCTACGCTCTGGACAAAATGGCGGCGCGCTTTGGGGAGCGGAGCCAGTTCCAGGCGCTGGAGATAATGACGTCGAGGTCGGAAGTCCGTGGGACCCAGCCCAGAATGTTTCTGGCGGCGCTGCCGTCGGCCACGAGGACGGGGGGATCGCCGGGGCGGCGTTCGCCGATGGTATGGGGCAGGGGCCGCTGCGTGACCTTCTCGACGGCGTTGACGATTTCCTGAACGGAAAAGCCGGCGCCGGAGCCGAGGTTGAGCGACAGGCCCTGCCCGGAGGGCGCTTCGTGCAGGCGTTCCATGGCGCGCACATGGGCGAGAGCCAGATCGGACACATGGATGTAGTCGCGAATGCAGGTTCCGTCCGGGGTGGGATAGTCCTTGCCGAGGATGCGGAAATCTTTCAGCTCGCCGGTAACGGCCATGAGCGCGCGGGGGATGAGATGGGTT
Organism: uncultured Desulfovibrio sp.; assembly: GCA_944324555.1. GTDB lineage: Bacteria > Desulfobacterota > Desulfovibrionia > Desulfovibrionales > Desulfovibrionaceae > Desulfovibrio. The sequence continues at coordinate 15,034 of CALUWU010000120.1, read as the reverse complement.
TCGGGATCATGGCATTCCCCGCAGTCTCCGTCAGGGTCGGCGCCCGCCGCATTGAAGTAGCGCAGGGCCGTCCAGGAGAGGCCGAAGGCGCGCGCGTAGTCCGCCAGCATCCATTCCATGAACAACTTGGTTTCGCCATAGGGATTGATGGGCGAGGCGGGCGCGTCTTCCGTCAGGGGGCAGATATCGGGCATGCCGTAGACGGCGGCCGTGCTGGAAACGACGATATTGCGAACGCCCGTATCGCGCATGGATTCCAGAATGCTCAGCGTGCCGCCCACATTGTTGTGGATATATTTCCCCGGATCGGCAACGGACTCTCCGACCTGCGAAAACGCGGCAAAATGAATGAGGCCTTCGGGTTTGTGGCGACGCAGACAGGCGCGCAGGGCTTCGCCGTCGAGGATATCGCCGTGGACGAAATCGCCCCACTGCGCCAGGGCGCGAAAGCCCGTGGACAGATTGTCATAAACGACGACCTCATGCCCGGCCTCGGCCAGCGCCTTGCAGGTATGGCTGCCTATGTAGCCGGCGCCTCCGGTAACAAGAATTTTCATGAACGGTTCTCCCGGGGACAGATTTTTGTCTCGAAGACGTGTAGCGCGTCGGCCACGGCCTTGTCCATATCCCAATATCGGTAGGCGCCGAGCCGGCCGCCGAGAATGAGGTTGGGGGTCTTGTCCGCCTCCGCCGCGTACCGCGCATAGAGTTCGTTGTTGCGGGCGTTGTTCACGGGGTAATAGGCCTCGTCGCCCCGCGCGTAGGTTCTGGAGTACTCCCGGCAAATAACCGTCTTGTTCAGGGCAAAGGGTTCCTGCCGTTCAGGGTGGTAGTGCTTGAACTCATGGATACGGGTAAAGGGAATTTCAACATCCGCATAGTTCATGACGGTTGTGCCCTGATAATCCTGCACGGGCAGCGTTTCCCATTCAAAGCGCAGGGAACGCCATTCCAGTTCGCCGTATTTGTAGTTGAAAAGCTGATCCGGCATGCCGGTATAAATTACCATGCAGTCTGAGGAAAGCTGCGCGCGGATGCTTTCGTAGTCGCAATTCAGCCTGACGGTGATGCGGGGATCGTCCAGCAGTTTCTGGAAGAGACTGAAATACCCGTCCCTGGGAACCCCCTGCCAGACGTCGTTGAAGTAATTGGCGTTGTAGGTGGTGCGGAACGGCAGGCGGCTGATGATGGACGCGGGCAGTTCGCGCGGGTCATGCTCCCACTGCTTGTGCGTGTAGCCCCTGATAAAGGCGTCGTAGAGGGGGCGGCCGATAAGGGAAACGGCCTTTTCCTCAAGGTTTGCGGGTTCGGCGACGGCGTCGCGGGCGATTTCTTCCTTCAGAAAGGCGGCGGCTTCGGCGGGTCTGAAATTTTTCCCGTAAAAGGCGTTGATGGTGCTCAGGTTGATGGGCATGGTATAGACCCTGCCCTTGCAGGAGATGAAAACCTTGTGCTGATAACTGGTGAATTCGCTGAACCGGGAAATGTACTCCCAGACCTGCGGCAAGGAGGTGTGAAAGATATGGGAGCCGTAACGGTGGCATTCGATGCCGGTTTCGTCGTCCAGCGCGGAATGGCAGTTGCCGCCGATGTGGTCGCGCTTGTCGATGACCGTTACAGGCTGGTTCAAGACCGAGGCGATGCGGTTCGCCATGACGGAGCCCCAGAGGCCCGCGCCGACTATCAGATAGTGCATTTCAGCTCCTGTTCCAGATTCCTTGCCGCCGACAAGGAGCAGCGGCGCTCCAGAGGAATGCCAGAGCGTTTTTACCTTTGAAGAAGGTGAAACTCGGACGGCGTCGCACCGCCCGGCCAGAATCGAGCGGAAAAACCGCGTTTTTCCGCGAAACGACTGACCGTATGGTTAACGAAACGCGTTTCAAACTGAAAATGCCCTATGTCCGCGCATACAGAACAGTACCGAAACAAACTTCCGTATGGTGGCCAATCCATATCTTGTAGCCAAGATTCAAATCGAGAATCATGGAAGGGATTTCAATCAATTGGTGCAACGGACTATGATATATTGAAATAACAAGCTTCGGCAAAAATTTTGTGATGGTCTTCACCGCGCCGCGCAGGGCGTCCGGCTCCGCGCCTTCAATATCCAGCTTTATCATATCTATATCTTGTATGGCATTTTTCTCCACGTAACTGTCAATATCCGTGACCACGCAGCGTTCCGCGCCTGTAGAAAATTCGTCCAGAAGGTGCGAGCCTTCGCCCTGCTGCGTAATGAAGAATTCTCCCTGCGCCTTTGACAGTCCCATATTTTCAAGCGTGACATTATCGGTAAACTTGATCTGTTCCCTTGTGCGAAGATAGGCGGATGAAAGCGGTTCAAAGGCGTAAATATGCCCCCGCGCGCCGACGACTTCCGAGAACTTGCCAAGAATTCTGGAATCCCAGATACCGCCGTCGATAATGGTATCGTTTGGCTCCGCCTGACATTCTGGATGATAATATTCAGGATAGGCGGAGCGCTGAAAGAAGGAAAAGCAGCCGTCCAGCCGAGCGCGCAGGGCGCAGAGAAATATTTCCCTGCTGTTTCTGTCGTGAAGCGCGTAATAGACTTTCATTGCCGCCGGCAACCAGCGATCAAACGTCTCCGGAGAGAGAGCCGGCGCATAGAATTCTCCATAATGGAGTTTAAAAAGAGAAAAGCTATGGGAATCGATCAAGTAATTCCTGAAGCCAAAATTATCCATTCTGCGGATACCGACCAGGAGCGACGAACGTCCGGGACCGCGTTCATTATCCGTCAATGGATCTATCCAGAGACAGAGTTTCTTGAACAGCAGTTTTCTTGTAGTATGAGGAGAGACTATTTTCACTCTGAAATTCAGATTCAGCGCGTTAATCTCCTGCATCGTATTCTTGTCCATATCAAGGATGCAGAGATCTGGAACGGCGGAATACTTATCCAGATAAAAAGTCACAGCGCGCTCGAAATCCTTTTTCAGGATAGCGGCGATAACATGTTGCACATTGACTCTTTCAACAATTGTATATCTTCGTTCCGCATCAAGGAGTTTTTTTAAAAAATCACGCTCCATCTCAGGAGAAAAACTCTTTTCAGACATATCAGCTCCATTTGTATCGGCAGCCATACCGCCTCCGCGGCATCAGGCATTCATTTTTTTCAGAAAAGACAAGAAATCCTACGCCTGTCCCGTTCCCTTGAGCACGCTGGTAAGCCATTGCAGGGAAAAGGCCTTCATGCGCGCCAGGCGCTCGTCAACGGCGTTCCAGTCTATTTTCTTCTCTATCAAATCAATATAATTCTGAAGACTGGCGGAATCGGAAACGAGCCGCTCCTCAAGCCCGACAACGGAAAGAAGGCTTTTGAAACGCTCTATGGAACTATTCTTCATATCACTTCTGAATACAATAATGAACGGCTTATGGAATATCAGGGCAAAGCACAAACCATGATAGCTGTCGCCAAAATAGAACGACGCGTTGCTGATGCAGGCAAGCCAGTCCTCAACGGAAAGAACGTTCTGGACGCCTTCTCCATAAGTCTCTCGAATCCTGTCCAGCTCATGTGGATTAGGATTGCCGCAAATCACGTTTGACAACTGGTGAATCTTGCATATCAGGCCCATGATGAGCTGCTTTTCCTGATACATGTCCTTGTTCAACAAGTAGGAAAAACAGAAATTTCCTTTCCTGTTCATCCTCGAAGTTTCAATGGGGATTCTGTAATATTTTTCGTCGCAGACAAAGACGGGATCAAGCACATGGGCGACGTCCTTTCCCGCGCAGATCTCACGCAGCTTTTCCGTGGAAGCGGCTTCGCGACAGGAAACGGCCGTAAAATCGTTCAGATAGAATCTGGCAAGCTTCTGATGTTTTTCCGGCCCGGAAAGGCCGCTGCCGAACGACGAGGCAAAGGAAATCTTCTTGTGCCCGCTTTCGACAAAATCAAGGAAGAAGAAATGCCCGCTCTCCCTGCCGCAAATATTGTAATTCCAGACGACGTCGCTCCCGACAATAAAGTCGCTACAAAGATTATTGACAGTCTGATATGTCGATTGCGACGAGAAAGGAAGAAAGACGTTACAGTATTTCCATATGAACTTTTGCGCGATGGTATCAAGAGCGTTGAAAGAATCGTTCCAGAGAGAATTCGGCTTCGGCAGCATGACAGGATCAAAGCCGATATCTCTGACAAGATTATAGAGGGCGTAATAGGTCAGAACGGAACCGTAGTTTATGCCGTACCATAAACCGACGATGCCTATGTCGTAATGATGGGACAGGGAGTCTCTGACAAGGGCGGAAAAGGGCTTCAGATCCAGCGACGAGAAAAAGTGCTTTCGCCCGGAATGCGCCCTGAAAGGATGAATGACCGTCTTGTTGACGCGCGTCACGGCGTCGACAGGAACGCTTTTCCAGAGCTTGAACTCCTTGCTCAGGGCGTCCAGCATTCCCTTGTGCCGGTCATTGTTGACAAGGACGAAGGATGTTCCCCGTCCGTCGTTGAGCGCGGGATCATGCTGCGACACGCCCCAGAAGTCCCCGGCGGAGAAATCCGCCTGACGGGGAAGACGCGAAAAGGGGCAGCCGGCGCAGGCCGGCCGCATGATCAGAACCGGATTGAAAGCCTTCATGTAGATATTGTTATCCGCATGTTCATGGAAGGCCTGTCCGTCGGTAAAATAGACATGCATCCCCACGGCCCAGCCGAACGCGGCCTTGTCGCGAAAGGAAATGTTTGCGATCTTGTCGACCGCAAAGTTTTCATCAAGATATTTTCTGAAGACCTTCCAGGAGGGCGCGCCGTGACAGACCACCTCGATGGTGATCAGTTTGTCGAAAGCCTGCTTCCCAAGGAAACCGTACAGCCCCGCAATCTGGCACGGCGTGCCCGTGTACAGAACCCATTTTCCTTCTTTCAGATCCCGCAAGGCTTCCCGGCAGGTCAGTTCGGTCGAGGCCTGCACGTATTTCGACCCCCGCATGGGCTCGAAACCTTCCAGACTGTCGGCGCCCTTGAGGCTTACCGACCAGTCCGCATTCCATACGGCGCCGTAAACCTTGCCGCGCCGCTCCAGCACCCATCGGGCGACGGCGGGAACGAACGCGCCCGTTGAACTCTTCATGCGCTCCCCGTCTTCCGCCATCATGGCAAAGCACCGGGGCGCATCCGTATTGGAGTAGACGGGGCGCAGCGTCGGGCAGGCCGTTACGCACAGGCCGCACCTTACGCACGCATCGGTCTGGACGCAGGGGTAGGAAAAGCCCTCGGCATCAGCCCGCATGGAGATCGCCCCGGTCGCGCAGGCGTTCAGGCAGGCGCCGCAGCCGGTGCACAAGGTTCTGGGGGCAAGTTTCGGGAAGTCTTTCATGAATCGTCTCCTTCAAAAGGCGCGTCCGGCGCCAGCCGCTCCAGTCAACAAGAACGTTTTCACCGGCCCGCTAATTGAACTTCCTGCCCTCGAACCGGCCGTACTTCAGCCAGTGCTGGGACGGATTCATGCCCGATGACGCCACGTCCGGGTTGTTGGCAAGGTAGCCTTCCTCGGTAAATCCCGCGGGCAGCGTCGCTTCCTGCTGAATCTTTTCCTGACCGACCTGATGCACCTGCAGGAGTTCGGGATGCTGTTCCGCCCGGAAATTCTGCGGGAAGGCGGCCCGTTCAAACTGAAGCTCAAGGCGTTCGCGCTCGAATATGCCGTCCCAGAACGCGACGTGATCAAAGTCCCGGACAAAGGTTTTCCACCGTTCGCAGAGCGCGTCGAAATCCTTAGCAATCACATTCAGCGAGGAAAGGCATCTTTCAAGCATCTGTTCCGCTGAAAGCGCCGCCTTTCTTCCGTCGATGCTGTAATAGGTCGTCGTTCCGGTATCCAGAAAGACGATTTCTTCCCGTGTCGGCGTCTTCGGGCATATTTCCACCAGATTGACGATCTGAACGTCCTTCCTGTTCACATCGACGACTTCAAAGGGAACGGGCGTCGCCGTCTCCGCCGTCATCTTCCTGATTGCGCCGTAACATTCCTTGTAGACGTCGAAAATGCTCTCCGGCCGCATCCAGTCCGGCCCCTGCGAAAACTTCTCCAGCGCCAGCATGTAGGCGTACAGCAGGATGCAGTTGCCGACCTTCGCGATCCGCCCGACGCGCTCCATGAACATCGAACAGACGTATTCTTTCGACAGGCCGCCGTAGGCGTTGTTCACGACGAGCCCGTGCAGCACCGAATAAAATTCGGAAACCGGATTGTGCGCCGTCTCGTGCCAGGCATGGATATTCGGATTGACGACAAGCTGTCCCCCGCGCTCCAGACTGCGGAGACAGATTTCAACGTCGTCGTTCCGCAGGAAGAAGGGGAAGGGCGCGCCGACCGAACGGATGAAGGCATAGGGGAAGGAAATGAAAATGAAGGTCGCGAATTCCGCGGGCTGCCAGGCGGCGACGTACTTGCAGTCAAAGAGCTTCGCCATGTCGCGGGAGCTGCGAATCAGATAGGGGAAGAACAGCCGCGATCCCGTCTCGGAAGACACCTTGTTGCGATTGTTCTTCCCGGAAAAGAATCGGCCCCAGAAGCCGCCGAACTCCTGAATGGTGTACGGCGCGTTGCTTTGATAGACCACGGCCGTGGAGAGGACGTTTTCCTTTCGCGCGGTGACAAAGGCGTCGTGCCGGACAATGGTTTCCGCGTCGATTCTGGCGTCGTCGTCCATGATGACAAGCTCGGAAACGGCGCCGGCCGCCGCCTCGTCGAGCCGGAGAAGCGCGGAAACCAGGAGCGACGCGTTGCCCCCGCCGCCGAAGTTTGGTCCCTTGACCTCCAGAATGCGCAGCCCCCCCGCGATCTCGCCCGCCCGCAGCTCGCCCGAATCGCCCGTGGCGTCGTAGACGATGAACAGCGTCCGTTTCAGAACGGCGACATGATCGGCGGCCAGCCGTTCGGCAATGGTCCGAAGCGAATTGACCACCGCCGTCTTGCAGCCGAACGTCCGGATCAGGAAAATCCGCTCGCCCAGATTGGCCCGGGATTCCGGGACGCTGCCGATCCAGCGGAAACCGTAGATCATGCCCTCCGGGCCGAGGCAGCGCGCCCGCACAAGCAGGGAAGCGTTGGCCGGCAGGCTCGCCGCGTCAAACTCCGGCAGGTCCCTGACGGACGCTTCGCCGCCAAAGTCCACGACCGACTGTTGCACGACCTTGTCGACGGCGTTCCCCTGCGCGACGACGGAAATTTCAAGAATGCCCTGCGCCTTGATCCGCAGGCGCATGAAGTTGACGGAAGTTCCCTTCCTTATAAATTCATAGAAACAGCGGGCGGCGTGATTGTTGTACTCCATCTGATCGCCGGCCTTCATCTTGACGACGCTGTTGATAGCGCACGCATAGTAGCCGCCCTTGTTGTCGAAAACGCGGGAGGAGAAGGTCTGCATTTCGCCGCACGAGGGCGTGAAGGTCCCCCCCAGTTCGCACTCGACGAAACCTCTGGCAATGGGGAACGTATCCCGCCGCCGGCCGACCTTTCCCGCCAGCAGCCGCGCGAATTCGTTCAGTCCCAGAAAACGGGGGGAAGTCCTGTCTGTGGAAGCGTTCTTTTTCATGGCGGTCCTCTCGTGTCGCGCCTTGCGTCGCAAGCGCGCCCTGAAACGAAAACGGTACACGGTGCGCCGGCCCGGCCGGAAAGGCGACGCCGGCGTCGCGGCCCCGCGCCGCCGCCGGACGCGCCCGGAACGAGCGGTTCGGGCTTCGGCGGGCGGCGGACGACGTCGCCGGAAGAACGCGCGAAGGACCTCGCGCCGGGGCCTTGCCGACCAGCCGACAGACGCACTGTCGGTGAAAGTCCATTGCTCAATATCCAAAAAGCGGAAAATGAGCAAGGTCTTCCCGCCGGAAAAACACGCCTCTGAAAATTGTAAAATTTTTATTCGTTATTTCATGTTGTTACTTTTTCCTCTCCGCGTCGGCCTTTTCCGTTCACCGACAGTGCGTCTGTCAATGAACGCCCTGTTCACCGGGCGGGGCTCCGGGGTCGCGACGCGCTCCCGCGCGTCGACCTTCATGCGTAATTCTTCTTTCTCCGCCCTTTCAGCCTGTCGCAATCCGGCCCCGCGGCATCCGCCGCCGTCCGCCCTTCTCTCCCTGCCCGCCGGGCGCCTGAACGGCGCCGTCCGCCGCTTCCCGCTCAAAAGCAGACCGCTCACCGTTTCCGTCGCCGCCACCAGCAGCGCGTGCCCGAGGTGCGCGTAGCGCGTCGTCGTGCGCGGGTCGCTGTGGCCGAGCAGCTTCTGCACCTCGTAGAGCGAATGGCCCGCGTTGACCAGAAAGCTGGCGAAGGTATGGCGCAGATCATGCACGCGCACATCCTTCAGCCCCAGCGAACGGCGCAGCCTGTTCCAGAAAAGATACACGTCAGAAAGCGGCCTGCCCGGCGCATGCCCGGGAAAGAGCCACGGATTGCCCTCCATGCGGGGAAGGGAACGAATCACGGCCGCGGCCGCCTCGGAAAGCGGAATATGCCGCGGCCTGCCCGACTTGGACAGCGGCACGGTCAGCAGGCGCAGATCCAGACGAATGTTTTCCCAGCGAAGCCCGAGAATTTCGCTCTTGCGCGCGCCCGTCAGCAGGAGCAGGCGCAGCGCCGCCGCCTCGGGCCTGTCGGATCGCTCCAGCGCCCGCATGAGCCGCCGCGCCTCCTCCCGCGTCAGATAGCGTTCCCGTTGCAGGCGAACCTTGAAGAAGGGAACGCCCGCGCAGAGCGACTGCCCGGCGACCAGCCCGTGAATCGCCGCAAGGGAACAGACGCTCTTGAGAACCGCAAGAATGCGGTTGCAGGTGGCCGGGGCCAGATTCCTCCCCGACAGCCCCTCAAGCCAGCGCTCCACCTCGCCCCGGCTCAGGGCGGCGAGCGGGCGCATCCCGAAGGCCGGAGAAAGATAGCGGCGGGCTATGCGCTCGTCGACGCGCCAGCTCCGTTTGCGCGCCCGCGCGTGCGGCAGGTAGACCTGCGAAACAAAGGCGTCGAAGACGACGCCCGCGGCGCTCCGCCCGCAGCCCTCGCCTTGCGGCGCGGGCGCGGCTGTCGAAGAGGGGTTCCGAAAAAGAGTCATGCCTGGTTCCTCCCGAGAGGCAGAAAATTTTCATTTCCCTGCAAAAAACAGTGTATTTTATCCAGCCGCCTGAAATCATTTCCTTTAGCCCCGCGACGGGGAAAAACGCCCTCCGGGCGGCGGCGTCGGAAGCGGCGCGGGCGCCGCGCGTGAAAAGAGAAACAAAACCCCTTGAAAAAGTATGGATTTTTGAAGGACGCCCCGCTCCGGCGCCCCCTTTCTTCCGCCCGCGAAGCCCGTTTTTCCCGGGATGACAAGCGCTCTTCTTTTTCCTTGTGCACCTCTGGACAAAGTCGCTGAATCCTTCTAGGAAAAAAGAAAAGGCTCCGAATTTTCCGGCCGCCCCGGCGCCGCGCCGCAGCGCGAAACATGCGACTTCGCGCGCGCATTTCAGGTCTTTCCCCGTTTCGAGCCGCGGGACAGTCAATGGTTCTTTAACAAGGTTACGCCCTCTTCCGGGGGCGCGGGTTCTCTCGGTTTCAATCGCTGCGTTGCCCACCTCTGACGCTCATGCCGAGAGGTCGCGCCGCACGAACGACGCCGGAGCATCCGCGCCCCCTTTCCTTATCCGCAAAGCGAGGCCACCGACCGACAGTTCACCCTGGCAACACACGACGGACCATCTCCGTCTTCTTCCGGGACGCTCCCCCCCGCCGCCGGGAACGCCCCCGCCGCGCATCCGGCGGGCCGGCCGTCGCCGCTCCGGGACAAAAGCCTCCCGCGCGAATACCTCGACGCGATTTCGCGCGCCTTCGACGCGACGGAAAGCCGCCTCTCCGGCCTTCTTCCGAAATCCGTCCCCATTCACCCCCAACTACAAGAGCATAGCCAACTACGGCCCCGGAGGGCGCGCCCATGAAATTCCATTTCGATCGCCCGAGCTGCCAGAACCTGCGCCGCGTGCTGCGGCAGGAATGGCTGGAGACGAACGGACTCGGCGACTACGCCTCAAGCACCCTTGTCTGCTGCAACACGCGCAAGTATCACGGCCTGTTCGTCACGGAGCTGGCCCGGCCCGCCGGGCGGCACGTCATGCTGTCCACACTGGAAGAGTCCATACTCATGGCGGGACGCGAGTTCTTCATCTCCTGCCGCAAGCATCCGGGCCTCTACCATCCCCGCGGGCATGAATACATGCAGGAAGCGCGCGCGGGCCTGTGGCCCTGCCAGCGCTACCGCTTCGGCGACCTCTTTCTCTCGCGGGAACTCATGCTGCTGCCGGGGCGCCACGCGCTTGTCGTGCGCTATCTGGTCGAGTGCGACAGCCCCGACGCGCCGCCCCTGACCCTGCGCCTCAAGCCCCTGGCGGCCTGCCGCAACATGCACGCCGTCCGCCGCGAGGACGGCGGCGTGGACATGCGCTCGTCGGCGACCCTCTTCGGGGCTTCGGTGCGCCCCAACCCCGAGCTGCCGGAACTCTTCCTCCAGACGAGCGGCCCCCGCGCCTATACCGCCGCCCCCGACTGGTACCGCAAGATCGAATACCTCGTGGAGCAGGAACGCGGCTTTGAATGGCAGGAAGACCTCATCATGCCCGGCGTCTTTGAACTCGCCATAAAGCCGGGGCAGCCCGTCTACTTCACGGCCTCCACCGAAAGCCTGCAAAAAGAACACGGCCGCGGCGAAATCGACGCCCTCTGGCAGGAAGCCGCCCGCAGACGCATGGAAGAGGAAGCCGCCGACGATTCCATTCAGGCGCATCTTGCGCTTGAGGGAAAGCGCTTTCTCATCCGCATGCCCCGCGACGGCGCGCAGGCGGCGCCCGCCGCGCCGGAAGAAGCCGAATTCCACAGGCAGTACGACGGCGCGCCCGACGCCGTCGTGGCGGGCTATCACTGGTTCGGCTCCTGGGGACGCGACACGCTCATCGCCCTGCCCGGCCTGACCTTCTGCGCCGGACGCCGGCGCGAGGGCGAGGCCCTGCTCGCCCGCATGGGCATGGCCGCGCGCGACGGGCTCATCCCCAACCTGCTGCTGGCGGACGGCAACCACGCCTACAATTCCGTGGACGCCTCGCTCTGGTACGTCTGGGCCGTGCAGATGCTGCTGCGGGAAGACCCGGAGGCCCTGCCCTTCGTGCGCCGCTACTGCTGGCCCGCCATCCGGCAGATCGTGGACGCCTACGGGCAGGGGCGCGTGCCCTTCATTTCCGTGGACGTCGAGGGCTTTCTCAACGTGGGCGACGAAAACACGCAGCTCACATGGATGGACGCGACGGCGAACGGCCGCCCCGTCACCCCGCGCCACGGGCAGCCCGTGGAAATCAGCGCCCTGTGGTACAACGCCCTCGCCTTTTCCGACTGGCTGGCCCGCAAGCTCGACGCGCGCAACTGGCGCGACAGCGAAGGCCTGCGCCGCCGCATGCGCGTGGTGTTCACGCACCGCTACTGGGTGCGCGACTTCCGCGGCGACTATCTGGCGGACGTCTGGCGCGACGGGGAAAAGGACGTCCGCGTCCGCCCCAACCAGCTTCTTGCCGTTTCCCTGCCCTATCCCATTCTGGAAGAGGACAACTACGCGGCGGTCGTGTCGCGCGTGCGCCAGTGCCTGCTCACGCCCTACGGGCTGCGGACGCTGGCCCCCAGCGCCCCGGACTACTGCTCCCTTTACGAGGGCGGCCCGGCGGAACGCGACGGCGCCTACCATCAGGGCACGGTCTGGCCGTGGCTGCTCGGCGCCTACGGCGACGCCCTGCTCCGGGCCGCATGGGATGAACAGGGCGCCGTGGACGCCCTGCTCCATACGCTGACGCCGCTCTTTACCCGCCACCTGAAAGAGGCGGGGCTCGGCTCCATTTCCGAAATCTTCGACGGGGACCCGCCCCACCGGCCCGACGGCTGCATCGCCCAGGCCTGGAGCACGGCGGAAAGCCTCCGCCTGCTGCGAACGCTGGAACAGGCCGCTCCCGACGTCTACGCCCGCTGGCAGGCCGGCCTGCAAGGAGAATGCTAAATGCGCGTGCTTATGTTCGGGTGGGAGTTTCCCCCCTTCAAGAGCGGCGGCCTTGGCACGGCCTGCAAGGGCATGACCACGGCGCTGGCCCGCAAGGGCACGGAAGTCATCTTTGTGCTGCCCCGCACGCTGGAAGGCAACAGGCCCATGCACGTGCAGGACGGGCTTGACGTATGGTCCGCGTCCGGGCGGCGCGTGCGCGGGCAGAAGCGGGAGGTTCGCGGCGACGCGCGCCTGACGACCCTGTGGCGGGAAAGTCTGGCGGCCCTCGGCCTGCCGCGCGACGTCAACGAGGAAGAATGGCTGGAGCGCGTGCGCGTGCGCCATGTGGATTCGCCCCTGCGCCCCTATCAGACGTCCTCGTCCTACGCCGAGGAACTGCGGGAACTGGAGCGCCGCCTTGGCGTGCGCCGCGACGATCCCGGCTTCCGCTCCATCCTCTTTCCCCGTGAGGAAACCGAAACCTTCAAGCGCGAATACGAGGAAGCGACCGAAGAGACCGTGACCCTGCACGGCGGCTACGGCGCGGATCTCATGTCCGAGGTCTGGCGCTACGCCCACGCGGCCGCAAGCATCGCCCTCGAAACGGACTTCGACGTCATCCACGTTCACGACTGGATGACCTACCCCGCGGGCATTCTCGTCAAGCGCCTTACCGGCAAGCCGCTGATTGCCCACGCCCACGCCCTGGAACACGACCGCAGCGGCGACAACGTCAACGCCGCCATCGCCGGCCTTGAGCGCATGGGCATGGAGGCCGCCGATCTGGTGGTGGCCGTCAGCGCCTATACGCGTCAGGAAATCATGGACTATTACGGCATTCCCGGCGACAGGATCGAAGTCATCCACAACGCCGTGGAGCGCGGCGAAATGGAGCGCGCCTACTCCGCGCCCGAACTCTGCCGCAAGGAAAAGCGCGTGCTCTTCATGGGGCGCGTAACCTACCAGAAAGGGCCGGACTACTTCGTGGAAGCCGCGCGGCTCGTGCTCGACCGCCTGCCGGACACCCGCTTCATCATGGCCGGCAGCGGCGACATGCTGCCCAACATGGTGCGCCGCGTGGCGCAGCTGCGCATGGGCAGCCGCTTCCACTTCACGGGCTTCCTGCGCAACCGGGACGTGGACCGCATGTACGCCATGAGCGATCTCTACGTCATGCCGAGCGTGTCCGAACCCTTCGGCATCGCGCCGCTTGAGGCCATGGCCTGCGACGTGCCCGTGCTGGTGTCGCGCCAGTCGGGCGTGGTGGAAGTGCTCCGCAACGCCATCAAGGTCGATTTCTGGGACGTGCGGGAAATGGCCAACAAGATCTGCGCCCTGCTGAGCTACCCCGTACTGGCCGCGGAGGAAGTCCGCAACTGCCGCGAGGAACTGAAGAACATTCGCTGGGAAAACGCCGCCGTCAAGCTGCGCGCCGCCTACGAGCGCGTCATCGCCGGGAGAAGATAAGCCATGTCCTCCATCTGCTTCTACTTTCAGGTGCATCAACCCTACCGTCTGCGTCACTATACCTTCTTCGACATAGGGCAAAGCCCCTTCTACGAAGACGAGGACGCCAACTGCGGCATTCTCCTCAAGGTGGCCCGCAAGTGCTACCTGCCCATGAACGACCTTCTCCTCCGGCTCATAAGGCGCCACGAAGGCCGCTTCAAGGTCAGCTTCTCCATCTCCGGCACGGCGCTGGATCAGTTCGAGGCCTACGCCCCCGAGGTCATACAGAGCTATCGCGAACTCATGGCCACCGGCTGCGTGGAAATGCTCTCCGAGACCTACGCGCACTCCCTGTCCTTCCTCTACTCGCCCGAAGACTTCCGCCTTCAGGTACAGCGGCACGACGACCGCATCGAGGAGCTTTTCGGCGTGCGCCCGACGGTCTTCCGCAATACCGAACTCATCTATAACAACGCCCTCGCCCGCGCCGTCGAGGACATGGGCTACAAGGCCGTTCTCGCCGAAGGCGCGGATCACGTCCTCGGCTGGCGCAGCCCCAACTTCGTCTACCGGCCCGCCGGCTGCGAAAAAATCAGGCTGCTGCTAAAGAACTACAGCCTTTCCGACGACATCGCCTTCCGCTTCTCCAACCATCAGTGGCCCGAGTTCCCCCTCACGGCGGACAAGTTCACCAACTGGGCGCAGGCCGCCGCGGTCTCGGGCAACCTGATCAACCTCTTCATGGACTACGAGACCTTCGGCGAACATCAGTGGGAAACGACCGGCATCTTTCAGTTCATGGAAGCCCTGCCGGACTATATCCTGCGCCTGCCGGGCTTCGGCTTCGTCACCCCGTCCGAAGCGGCGGAACGCTACGAACCCGTCGCCGATCTCGACGTGCACAGCTTCATGTCCTGGGCCGACGCCGAACGCGACCTTACCGCCTGGCTCGGCAACGACATGCAGCACGACGCCATCGAGGCCGTCTACAGGCTGGAACAGAAGGTCAAGGCCACCGGCAGCGTGGACATGCTCCGCACCTGGCGGCGCCTGCAAACCTCCGACCACTTCTATTACATGTGTACCAAGTGGTTTGCCGACGGCGACGTGCACAGCTACTTCAACCCCTACGGCACGCCCTACGACGCCTATATCAACTATATGAACGCCCTTGCGGACTTCAGCCTGCGTCTTGACGCCGCGGCGCCCGCGCCGGCCCCCGAAGCCGCTCCCGCGCCGGAGCCGGAAGCCGCCCCGGCGCCGAAGCGCGCCCGCGCCAGAAAGACCGCCGACGGCGCCGAACCGGCAGCCCCGAAGCGCTCCCGCGCGAAAAAGACCGGCGACGGCGCCGAAGCCCCGGCGCCGAAGCGAACCCGCGCCAGAAAGGCGGACGCCGGCGCCGAACCGGCCGCGCCCAGAACCTCCCGCGCCAGAAAGACCGAATAAGACGCGCGGCCGCCTTCCCCTCTAAATAGTTCTTCCGGGGGGTGCTCGGATGCAATGGGTGGAAATAAGAGACAAAATATAATGGGAATGGGTAGATACAGATAGAGGTAAGAGAGGAAGAGGG
>CALUWU010000119.1 GCA_944324555.1 uncultured Desulfovibrio sp. | reverse complement strand
TCCTTCCCCCTCAAACTCCCCCATCCTCCCCAAAACCCGCGCGCTGTCGACGGAGGCTCCGCGCCGGGGGCTTCCCGTAACAGGGGCGCTTTCAGCTCTTGCTGCCGGCCATAAAAAAAGCCCCTTTGGCAGGGGCTTTCCGGCGGTTTGAGCGTATCAGTCCTTTTTCCGGCCCATTCTGGCGCGCAGCAGTTCTATCGCGACCGGAAGCACGGAAATGATGATGATGGCATAGACTATCAGGCTGAAATTTTCGCGGACCCACGGCTGATTGCCGAGAAAATAACCGGCGGAAACGAGCGATCCCACCCAGAGGACGCAGCCCGTGACATTGAAAAGAAAGAACATGCGCGGGCACATGAGGGCGATGCCCGCCACAAAGGGAGCAAACGTCCGCACAATGGGAATGAAGCGGGCAAGGATAATGGCCTTGCCCCCGTGCTTTTCATAAAAACGATTGGCCTTCAGCAGGTGTTCCTTCTTGATGAAGCGCGTTTCGCGCGAAAAGATGGCCGGGCCGACGTGCCGCCCGATGAAATAGTTGCAGGCGTCGCCGAGGATGCCGGCGGCCAGCAGCGTCAGCAGCACATGCTCATACCCCATCAGCCCCGCTCCGGCCACGACGCCCGAGGCGAACAGCAGCGAATCGCCGGGCAGGAAGGGCGTTACCACAAGCCCGGTTTCGCAGAAGACAATCAAGAAAAGAATGGCATAAATCCACGCGCCGTAATCGGCGACCAGTTCAAAAAGATGGGCGTCGATATGCAGAACGAAATCAACGAGAAAGGCCAGGGCTTCCACCAGGGTCTCCTTGCATGTTGTGAAAAGGGGCGGCGTCCGCCCCGCGTCGCGACGCATCGCGCATAGCCCGCGCCGCGACGCGTCGCGCTCCGGGGGCGCCTCGTCCTCTTGTACCTTATGGCGGCTTGTGGCACAACAGCAGGGCATGCTCTCGGCATGCGATCGTGCTTTCCTCCTTCCTCCAGGATTGTCATGCGCTTCTGGTTGTCGCTCTTGTGTTCTTTCGCCGTCGCGGCGGGCGCGCTTCTTGCCCCCTGCCTTGCGCGGGCCGCAGGCTATCAGGTCGGCTTTCGTACCATCGGCCAATGGCAGGTTGAAAACTCCCTGAGGCTCGACGTCAATATCTGGTATCCGTCCATTCGTCCGCCGCGCGAGCTGGACTACCCCCCGTGGACCATCGAGGCCGCGCGCGGCGGCAAGCCGGCGGAAGGCCGCTTCCCCGTGCTTGTTCTTTCCCACGCATCCCCGGGAGCCCGGTTCTCCTACTATCAGACCGCCGCCTGGCTGGCCATGCACGGTTTTGTTGTCGCCGCGCCGACTCATACCGTGGATTGCATGTACAATATGGAGGCCATGTTCACCTGGCGACAATTTCGCACGCGCGCTGCGGATATTACTTCCACGCTCAACATCCTGCAAAAGTCGCCCGATCTCGCCCCGCTGGCGGATATGAGCCGCGTCGGCGTCATCGGCTACGGCGCCGGCGGTCTGGCCGCCCTGCTCGTCGGCGGGGCGACGCCGGATTGTTCCGCGCGGGAAAACTACTGCGCGGGTATCGGGCGGCAGGATATGTACTGCAACCCCTGGGCCGCGGAAAAGCTGGACGCCCTCTGCGCCGCCCTGCCGCCCCGCAAGAACCTGGCGGACTCGCGCGTCAAGGCCGTTGTGGCCGTCTCGCCGGCGTTTTCCATCCTGCTGAGTCAGAAGAGCCTGCGCGGTTATCAGCCGCCCACCCTGTTGATAGCCGGCGGAGCCGAAATTGAGGATCGCCCGGATACTATCCGCCTGCTGGCTTCATGGTTCTCGCGGCCGGTGGACGTGCTGCAAATCGACGATGCGGATACAGGCGCCTTCATGTCTCCCTGTCCGCCCGTCCTGAGCGAAGATTTGCCGGAACTCTGCGGCAGCGTCTCGCTGGAGGAGCGCGAGCAGATCCTCGAAACCCTGCATGGAGCCCTGCTTGCCTTTTTTCTGAAACACCTCGGGGAGGCGGACAGCGCGCCCGGCATGGCGGGGCCGCCCGTCGTCGAAACTCTCCCGGACTAGAGCGTCTTCAGTTTGAAACGCCCTGCGTCTCAAACCTGCGGCCTGTCGTTTCGTGGAAAATACGCGTTTTTCCGCTCGCTTTTGGCCGGGCGGCGCGGCGCCGTCGCCTCGCGTTTCGCCTTTTTCAAAGGGAAAACGTTCTAACGGCGGTTTGCCTTCAGGAGACAATAATGCGTTCCGTCCTGTCTTCTCTTTTGTCGCTCGCCCTCTGCGTTCTTCTCCCGTCCTGTCTTCATGCCGCTGAAGAAACGGACGACTGGGTCTATATGCCCGCCGGCGCCCGTCCGACATATTTCGGTATCCACGGCGGCACCATGCCGGTAAGTCTGCTCGTCAGCGACGACGGCGCGGCGCTTGTCAGCTTCGTTGGTCTTACCGGCAACGATTTTCTCAACATTCTCTACAAAATGGACAGGCGCGTTCCCTCCCTCTTCAACGGAACCTCGCCGGAAAGCCGTCGCCATATCCTTGAACCCAATATTTCCACTGTCCCTTCCGGTCTGACGGCCGGCGGCGATAACGATACCCTGCCCGTCTTCCACTCGCAGGGCGGACGCTCCAACTACCTGCTCCCCTTCGGTTTCTCGGAAACCCCCCTGCCCATAGAAGGCCATGTCATGCTTCCCAACCATACCTCGCCGGCCAAGCGCTTCCGCCTCTTTATCGATCCCAGATATCTCCAGCCCAGATAGGCGTCTGCCGGCGACGGTCAGGTTTGGCGTGGTTGGTGGTTTGTTGCTGGGGGAGGGGAACCCCCTCAGCGCTGCTGTCGATGCCCGTAGTTTCCTTCGTCGCAACGGGCACGGCCTGCGGCCGCCATTCGGTCGCTGCTGACGCGAGAGGGGGTTCCCCTCCCCCAGACCCCCACCCCTCCCCCAGCGCGTTTTGTTCAGGAGGATGAAAGAGCAGGGGGCGCGAGCGTCGTTCCCTGAATCTCACGTCCCCCGGTTGCACGGGGGATTCTTTGTTTGGGGGTGAGGATACGCGGGGGAAAATGCTCTGTAGTAATCTCCGTTGTTTCGGGAGGTTCGCCGACGGCAATGTTTTATGCGACGGCGCGCGGGAACGAGCATCGCGCGCCGCCGGGGGACGGATATTTGGGGGAAAGCTTTTGCGATACCGCAGTGTTGCATATATCTGAATAAAGCGCGTTT
>CALUWU010000118.1 GCA_944324555.1 uncultured Desulfovibrio sp. | reverse complement strand
CGTTAAGAGAGCGAAAATATTTACCAGGCTTTTTCCCTTTATTTTCCGGAGTGTCAGCTGTTTCCCCGGTAAACGCGCGCGGGGGGAAGGGTGGGGGGTTTGGGGGGAGGGGAACCCCCTCGCCTAGCGCGGGAGGGGTTCCCTCTCCCCCCGGACCCCCCTCCCCCTCCCCCGCGCGCTTTATTCAGGTAAATGAAGGGGCGCGGGGACGCAGTCGCCTCCCCCGGAGGCAACCGTCTCCCGGGATCGCGAAGAATTGTTTTCATTACGTCGAAAGATTGTAAATCTGGGACGAAAAGAGGCAGCCGGTCCGCCGCGGGCGGACCGGCTGCCTCTCTTTTTCTTCTCTGAAATTCTTTCCTTTGAAGCGCAAGATATGGAGTATTTTTAGTTTGAAACGCTGCGCGTTCCAAACCATACGGCCTGGCGTTTCGCGGAAAAAGCGCCGTTTTCCCGCTCACTTTGGGGCGGGCAGCGCTGTCCCGCCGCCTCGCGATTTACCTTTTTCAAAGCTAAAACCCTCTAATGCGCGGGTTTTGGGGAAGATGGGGGAGTTTGAGGGGGAAGAAACCCCTTTTTGCCGCAAGCAAAAGGGGTTTCTTCCCCCTCAAGACAAAACAAAATGAACGAATCCAGAGCTTAACGGAGAATCAGGCGGGCGTAGTATTCGCGGCCGTTGCGGACCACGTGCAGGAGGACCTGATTGGCCATGCGTTCGCGGCGGAAGGCGTCCACAAGGGCTTCCAGCGAGGCCGTGCGCGTGCCGCCCAGGCCGACGATGACGTCGCCGCGGCGCAGGAAGGAGGCCGGGCCGTCGCGCCGCACGTCGACGATGCCCACTCCGCCGCGCGTGGGCTGGAGGGCGAGGCCCCAGCGGGCTTCCATCATGCGCCGGGCGGTATCGTTGTCAAAGGGCACGGGGGTTGTCGTCAGCCGCAGTTCCCTGTCGCCGCGGGCGGCGAGAATTTCGAGGGGTTCGCCCGGCAGCTGGTTGCGGAGGATGTTGAGGTAGTCGCGCCGATCCGCCACGGTCGCCTTGTTGAGGGCGAGAATGACGTCGCCGGGTTCGATGCCGGCGCGCTGGGCCGGGCCGCCGTTGAAAACGGCCGTCACGAGCAGACCGCGCGCCTCCTTGAGGCCGAGGGCCATGGCGATGCGCTGATCGACGTCCTCGCCGGAGAGACCGAGCCACTGCGGGGACACCTTGCCGCCGTGCAGCAGACTGTCCATGACGCGGCGGGCCTTGTTGACGGGAATGGCGAAGCCGATGCCCTCGCCCTGGGCGGAAACGGCCGTGTTGATGCCGATAAGACGGCCTTCGAGGTTCAGGAGCGGGCCGCCGCTGTTGCCGGGGTTGATGGCGGCGTCGGTCTGAATCAAATCCGTGAGCACGCCTTCCTTGCTGTGGATGGTGCGCCCGCTGGCGGAGATGACGCCCACGGTGACGGTATGATTGTAGCCGAAGGGATTGCCGATGGCGATGGCGGTTTCTCCGGGCATGATGTCCGAAGAGTCGGCCATGGCCACGGCGGGGAGGTTGCGCGCGCCGCGCAGGGCGAGCACGGCTATGTCGAAATCGGGATCGGCTCCCTTGACCTCGGCGGCAAATTCCCGTCCGTCCTGAAGGCGGATCGTGACGTCGTCGCCGCCCGCGATGACGTGGGCGTTGGTCAGCACCAGACCGCGCGCGCCGTCCACGATGACGCCGGAACCGAGGCTGACGCGCTTTTCCCTGCGCGGGGGCAGGATGGCGCCGAAGGGGTCTTCGGGAAAGCCGAAGAACTGTTCCAGCGGGGAAACGTTCTGCCCCTCGATGATATGGGTGCTGGTGATGTTCACGACCGCCGGAGCGGCGGCGTTTACGGCGCGGACGACGGGCGTCAGGCGCGGGCTGCCGGGCGCGGGCGCGGCGGCCGCGTTCCCGGTCAGCAGCAGGATACAGAGCAGGCCGGCAAGCAGCGATACTGGACGCATGGGAATATCCTCCGGAGAAAGACTGGCGTTGTTCATAGATGAGGCTTTTTTGCGCCCCGTGCAAGTCTTGCCGCCGTTTGCGCCCGGGAGCGGTATGGGCTACAAGCACAGACATGACACAACATGCTTATCCCTTGCTGGCAGAGGTTGCGCCCGATGTCGTCGTTACCCCGGTGAACCCGGCGGACGAGGCGGCGGCGCAGGCGCGTCTGGACAATCTTACCAAACCGCGCGGCAGCCTTGGCAGGCTGGAAGAACTGGCCCGGCGGCTGTACGCCATGCGCGGCGGCGAAACGCCCCTGCGGGTGGACCCCGCGATGATGTTTACCGTGGCGGGCGATCACGGCGTGGCGGCGCAGGGCGTTTCGCCCTTTCCGCAGGTCGTGACGCGCCAGATGGTCGCAAATCTGCTGGCGGGCGGAGCGGGCGTCAACGTGCTGTGCCGGACCGGCGGCATGGATTTCCGTCTTGTGGACGCCGGTTGCGTCGGCGGACCTTTCCCGCCGCATGAAAAGCTGCTGGATCGCCGTCTGGGCGACGGCACGGCCGACATGAGCGAAGGGCCGGCCATGTCGCGCGAAACGGCGGCGGAAGGCGTCCGGCGCGGCATGGCGCTTGCGGCCGGGGAGGCGGCGCGCGGCGCGCGCTGCCTTGCCACGGGGGAAATGGGCATTGCCAACACGACCGCCGCGACCGCCATGTATTGCGCCCTGCTTGATCTTGATCCCGACGCCATGACGGGGCCGGGCGCGGGCGCGGGGCCGGAACGCGTCCGGCACAAGGCCGCAGTCATCCGGCGCGCGCTGTCCGTCAACGCGGCGCTGTGCCGCAAGGACGATCCGCTGGGCGTGCTGGCGGCCGTGGGCGGTTTTGAAATCGCCGTCATGGCGGGCGTCATGCTGGGGGCGGCGGCGCAGCGGCTGCCCGTGCTGGTGGACGGCTTCATTTGCAGCGCCGCCTATGTCGCGGCCGTGCGTCTTTGCCCGGCGCTGTCGGGGTATGCGATACTTTCTCACGCCAGCGCGGAACCGGGGCATGGCCCCGCGCTGGAAAATCTGGGCCTGGGCGCGCCCCTGCTGCATCTGGACATGCGCCTTGGCGAAGGCACGGGGGCGGCGGTCGCCTTCCACCTGTTGCGGTGCGCCGCGGCCATATTCAACGATATGGCGACGTTTGACAGCGCCGGCGTGACGGGGGACACATGCGGCTAGCACCGGACGACGGCGCGCCGCTGCTGTCCTTGCGGCGGGTTTCGCGCTTTTTCCGCGTGGGCGGCGGTCTCTGGCGCGACGCCGCCTGCCTGCGCGCGGTGGACGGCGTGGAGCTTGAGATGCGTCCCGGGGAAAGCCTCGGCCTTGTGGGCGAATCGGGCTGCGGCAAGTCCACGCTGGGGCGTCTGGCCTGCGGGCTTCTGTCTCCCAGCGGCGGCGAGGCGCTGTTCCGGGGCGCGCCGCTGCCTGCGGCCGGTCCGGGTAGCCCTCTGGCCGGGCGCGTGCAGATGGTTTTTCAGGACCCTTTTTCTTCCCTGAATCCGCGCATGCGCGTCGGGAACGCGGTGGAGGAGCCGCTGGCGGCGCTGGCGGCCCGCGACGGCGCTCATGGCGCGCTGGCGCCCGACGCCCGCCGGCGGGTCGTGGCGGAGCTGTTTGCGACCGTCGGTCTCGCGGGCATGGAGGAGCGCTATCCGCACGAGTTTTCCGGGGGGCAGCGTCAGCGCATCGCGGTGGCCCGGGCTCTGGCCACGCGCCCAGAGCTGATTGTCTGCGACGAGCCTGTTTCCGCGCTGGACGCCTCGGTTCAGGCCCAGATTCTCAATCTCCTGCGGGACGCTCAGGAGCGCTACGGGCCGGCCTATCTTTTCATTTCGCATGATCTGGCTGTCGTCGGTTTCATGTGCCCCCGCATCATGGTCATGTATCTGGGGCAAATCGTGGAGGAGGGGCCGCGGGAAATTCTTCTGGATCATCCGGGGCATCCTTATACGCGGGCGCTGCTGGCGGCGTCGCCCCGGCTGGCGGCCGATCCGGAAGCCCGGCGGCGCCTGCCGGAGCCCGTTGCCGGAGAGCTGCCGAGCCCGCTCGACCCTCCGTCGGGGTGCCGTTTCCATCCCCGTTGCCCGCAGGCCGACGAGCGCTGCCGCGAAACCGCGCCGCCCTGGCGCGAGCTTTCGCCCGGCTGGCGCGTGCGCTGCTTCAGGGCGTGAACCGGCAGACTTTCGCGGGAGGAGAGGCCGCCCTCTTGGAAAGGGGGACTCTCCTCCCTTTGACCTGCCCGCCTGAAAAGGCCCGCCGGAGCAATGACGCGACGCCGCCTCGCCCGAAGCGGGCGGAAAAACCGCGCTTTTCTGCGAAACGACAGGCCGTTTTTATTTGTCATACGGCTGTGCGGGTTTTGGGGGGGCGTTCCGTCCGTCCGCCTTGCGGCGCCCGTAATCCTTTTTGACAGACGGGGCGACTTGCGGCATGGTTTGCGGCATGCCGCAGTTTCACATTGTCTCTCTTTTTCCCGAATTCTTTGATTCGCCGCTGAACACGGCGCTGATGGGTCGCGCGCGCGAGACCGGGATTGTGACGTGCACGTTTCATAATCCCCGCGATTTCAGCATGGATCGCCACCGTCATGTGGACGACAGTCCCTACGGCGGGGGGCCGGGAATGGTGTTGCAGGGCGAACCGCTGGCGGCGGCGCTGCGATCCATTCCGAACCCGGGGCGCATGCTGGTCATGAGCCCGGGAGGGCGGCCCATGACGCAGCGCATGGCGCGCGAGTGGGCGAAGGAAGAGCATCTGACCATTATCTGCGGTCGTTACGAGGGGCTGGATCAGCGCCTTTTCGAGATTTTCCCGCTGGAGCCCGTCAGCCTCGGGGATATTGTACTCAACGGCGGCGAGGCGGCGGCCGTCGCCCTGCTGGAGGCCGTTGCCCGGCTGACGCCGGGCTTTATGGGCAAGGAGGCCTCGGGCGAGGAGGAGAGCTTTTCCGCCGGGCTGCTGGAGTATCCGCACTATACGCGCCCGGAAGTGCTGGAGGGGCGCCCCGTGCCGGAGGTGCTTCGCAGCGGCGATCACGGGCGCATTGCCCGCTGGCGGCGGGAAATGTCCCTGCTGACGACGCTGCGGACGCGGCCGGACCTTCTGGACGCCGCCCCCTTGGGGCGGGAAGACGCCCTGATGCTGGCCGGTTTCCCGCGCGAACGCGCCGGACGGAATCTTTCCTTGTGTCTGGTGCATCATCCCGTTATGCTGGATGCGAAAAATAGCGGCGTTTCTTCTTTGACAAATTTTGATATTCACGATATAGCCCGGATTTCCTGCAGCTATGCGATGGGACCGTTCTATGTGGTGACGCCGCTGGAAGAGCAGCAGCGACTGCTGTCGGAGATTCTGCGCCACTGGACGGACGGTCCCGGAGGCCGGGGGAACCCCGACAGGGCGAAAGCGTTGCGCCTTGTCCGCCCGGCCCTTTCGCTGGATGCGGCCATGACGGATCTTGAGCGGCAGACGGGGCGACGCCCCCGGCTGGTTGTCAGTTCCGCCGTCTGGCCTTCGGGCAGGAATGCGCCGCCTCCATTGACGTGCGCCGACGTGCTGGAGTGGTGCCGGGGCGGCCCCGTGCTGCTTTGTCTCGGCACGGCTCATGGTCTGGCGCCGGAGGTGCTGGCGCGCAGCGACGGGCAGCTGCGTCCGTTGCGTTTCCTGCAATACAATCACCTTTCGGTGCGGAGCGCGGCCGCCATTCTGGCCGACAGAATTTTGGGCGACTATCAATAATCGCCGCGATATCAATGACGGTTCCCTGTGAGCCGGCTATTCAAGGAGTTGGGCATGGACATCATCAAAAAGATTGAACAAGAAAACATGCGCATGGATATGCCCGTGTTTCGCTCCGGCGACACGGTGAAAGTGCACCTGCGTATTGTGGAAGGCGAAAAGGAACGTATTCAGGTGTTTCAGGGCAACGTGATCCGCATCAGCCGCGGCACGACGAACGCCACGTTTACGGTTCGCAAGATTTCCGACGGCGTGGGCGTGGAGCGCATTTTCCCCATGCACTCTCCCTTCATCGACCGTGTGGAAGTGGTGACGCAGGGCCGCGTGCGCCGCAGCCGCCTCTACTACCTGCGCGCCCTCAAGGGCAAGGCCGCGCGTATCAAGCCCCGCGGTCGCTTCTGATTTTTTCCGCGTCTGTTGTTCCGGTCGTTCCGAGGAACGGCCGGAAAACGCCGCTTGCGAACAGCCTCATACGATGCTTTCGGGCATTGTTATGGGGCTGTTCGCGTAAAAGCGGTCCGTCGGGCCGCCTTCGCCGGAAACGTTTCAGGGGGAATCCGTCATGAGAAAGACGCATGCCGTCGCGTGCCGCAGCGCGCGCGAGCTCTGGGAACGCCGCGCGGCGCAGACCCTGCCGGGCGCGCCGGTTGCGACGACGCGTCCGGCGTGCGGCGTCGACGAGGCCGGGCGCGGCTGTCTGGCCGGGCCGGTCGTGGCCGCGGCGGTCGTGCTGCCGCCGTCGTTCGAGCTGCCGGGCCTGACGGATTCCAAGGCCCTGTCGGCGCGGCGGCGGGCGGAGCTGGCTCCCGCCGTGCGCCAGTGCGCGACGGCGTGGGGGCTGGGAGTGATCTGGCCGCGACGCATCGACGAAATCAATATCCTTCAGGCGACGTTCGAGGCCATGGCGCTTGCCGTGCGCCATCTGGCGACGGCGCCGGGTATCCTTTTCATCGACGGCAACCGCGTCATCCCCGACGCGACGCTGCGCGCGCGCTGGCGCTGGGACGCCCTGCCGTTGCAGGAGGCCGTCGTGGGCGGGGACGCGTCCGTGGACGCCGTGGCCGCGGCGTCCATTCTGGCAAAGACCTTTCGCGACGGCGTGATGGAGCGGCTGGCGCGCCGCTGGCCGGGCTACGGTTTCGAGCGGCACAAGGGCTACGGCACGAAGGACCATTACGCGGCCCTGCGCCGCCTTGGCCCGTGCCCGATGCATCGCCTGACCTACAGGGGCGTCGCGGCGCCGGAGCCGGCGCCGTGCGTTCAGGGAAGCCTGTTCTGATGTTTCGCCGTCTGCGGGAACGGCTGGGCGCGCCGGAGGGCTCCGGGCGGGCGCGGGCCGCGGCGCTGGGCAGGCGCGGCGAGGAGATTGCCGCCGCCTTTGCGCGGGGGCTGGGCTGGCGCGTTCTGGAGCGGAACTGGCGTTTCGGGCGCGTTGAGCTGGACATGATAGCCCATGACGGGCGGGAACTGATTTTTGTGGAAGTCAAGACGCGGTCCGCCGGGAGCATGGGCGCCCCCGCCGACGCCCTGACGCCCGCCAAGCAGGCCAATATCTGCCGGGCGGCGCAGGCCTGGCTGAGCCGTAACGACGCCTGGGAACAGCCGTGCCGCTTTGACGTGATCTGTCTGGTGCATGACGGCGAAACCTTCTTTGTGGAGCATATTCCCGATGCCTTCCGAGTCTCAGAACGGCGGCGTGCTGTGGATCGTCGCCACGCCGCTCGGCAATCCTGGTGATTTTTCCCCCCGCGCCCGGCAGACGCTGGCCGAAGCGGACATCGTGCTGGCCGAGGACACGCGCCGGGCCGGTCTGCTGTGCGCGCAGTGCGGCGTCGCCGTGCGTCGCTTTGTCAGCTTTCACGATCATAACGAGGCGGAGAAGCAGCCGGAGGTGCTGCGGCATCTTGAGGCCGGCGGCACGGCGGCGCTGGTATCCGACGCCGGAACGCCGCTTGTGGCCGATCCCGGCTACCGGCTGGTGCGGGCCTGCCGGGCCGCGGGCGTGCGGGTGAAGCCCGTGCCCGGACCTTCCGCGCCGGTGACGGCGCTTTCCGCGGCCGGGCTGCCGCCGCTGCCCTACACCTTTCTGGGTTTTCTGCCTCGCGACGCGTCCGGGCGCGCCGCGCTGTTTTCGGCCTTTCGGCGCACGCCGGGATCGCTGATCTTCTTCGAGCGCAAGGATCGCCTGCGCGAGAGCCTGGCGCAGGCGGCGGAGATTCTGGGGCCGCGCGCGCTGGCCATTTGCCGGGAATTGACCAAAACGCATGAGGAATTTATACTTGACAGACTGGAAAATGCCGCTGCCGTGCCTGCCGATCTGCTGGGAGAGATAACGGTCGTTATCGGCCCGCCGGAAGAAGGGGGGCGGTCGTCGCGCGAGGAGGCCGCGGCCGCGCTGCGCGAAGAGCTGGAGGAGGGCGGCAGGCCGAAGGACTGCGCCCGCCGCGCCGCCGCCCGTCTGGAGGGCTGGAGTTCCAAGGAACTGTACGCGTTGCTGCGGGAAGTTCAGGGCGCGTAAGACGGAGCGCGTCCGCCCGGGCGCGCGGGCCGCGTATCTTTCAAGGGGGCGTCATGATTTCCACTGCCGTAGCTCTGCGCTGTCTTGCCCGCTGCGGGTGTATCAACGCCGCCATTTCCACGCGCGGCATGCAGGAAATCGGCCTGCTGTTCGCGCTGGAACCCGGCATTCAGGCCCTGTATCCGCCGGGAGAACGGCGGCGGGAGGCGCTGTTGCGTCACGCCGGGCACAGCAACACGCACCCCTACATGATGCCGCTTTATCTGGGCATCACCCTGTCGCTGGAGGTGCAGATTGCGGGCGGCTCCCTGCCGGGCGCGGCCATGGGCGGCGTCAGCCGCACGCTTTCCACGACGTTGTCCGCCATTGGCGACGGCTTTTTCGAGGGAGCGCTGCTGCCGTGCTGGTCGCTTGCCTGCGTGGTGTTCGCGCTGTGCGGGCAGATCTGGGCGATTCTGGCGCTTACGGGGCTGCTTGTGATCGGCATGGTCGCCTTTCGCATCGGCATATTTTTTTACGGCCTGCGCCATGGCGTCGCCGCGCTGCAATGGCTCAAGCGGCTGGCGCTCATCGACTGGGCCGGACGCGTCAAGCAGGCGAACGCCTTCATGCTGGCCCTGCTGCTGGGCATGACGCCGTGGACGGTGCATACCTTCCCCTGGCTGCTTTTCATGCCCGCGCTGCTGAGCGCGGCCGCGGCCTACGCCTTTGCCGGCAAGGCGCGCCTGCCGCGCATAGTGCTCTGGCTGACGGGCGTCGCCGCCATGTCCTTTCTGGACGCGACGCTTGCCCGGGCCTGACGCCGTCGCGGGGGACGCCTGCGCGTCTGAAATTTTGGGCCGTCGCCCTGCGGGGAACGGCCGCTGTCCGAAAAGTGGTCGAAGCGCCGCGACGCGGCGGGGCTGGAAGGCGGATTCCCCCGTCGCGGGCTTGCAAAACAAACCGCGTTCGCCAAAGGAACTAAGACAATGCACGATGCCATAGCCGAAACCGCCGAGGGTTTGAAGCTGCCGCTGATTCTGCGCGCGCGCGGCGGTCTGCATGCGCGTCCGGCGGCCAAGCTGGCGCAGGAAGCCCAGCGTTTTGCGGCGGATATTCGCATTGAAAGCGAGAATGGACAGGCCGACGCCAAGAGCATGCTCGACGTGCTTTCTCTGGCGCTGTCGCAGGACGCTGCGCTTACCCTGACGGCTTCCGGCCCCGACGCCCGCGCGGCGCTTGAAGAGCTGGCCGACTACCTTGATTCCCTGCGGGACTAGTATGGCGCGCGCCCTTTTTTACGGTA
Source organism: uncultured Desulfovibrio sp. (assembly GCA_944324555.1). GTDB lineage: Bacteria > Desulfobacterota > Desulfovibrionia > Desulfovibrionales > Desulfovibrionaceae > Desulfovibrio. Next base: position 5,168 of record CALUWU010000118.1, on the reverse strand, counting down.
CGGCTGTTTCTCCCGGATACGCCATCGGCAGCGTCCATCTGCTGCATGCGGCGGGCATGGTTGAAAAACGGCGCATCGCTCCCCGGCAGGTCGCCAGGGAACAGCAGCGCCTGCAGGCGGCGTCCGAGGCCGTGCGCGAAGCCCTGCGCGAGGCCATGGGCAAGGTGCCCGAGGATCTGGCGGAATACCGCGAGGTCATTGCCGCCCAGATGGAGCTGGCGCGCGATCCCAAGCTGCTGGAAAGCGCCTCCCGGAAGGTGGAAAGCGATCTTATCTGCGCCTCCTGGGCGCTGGACGAGACCGTCAATCAGCTTTGCGCCCTGTTCGACAAGATGGAAGATCCCTACCTGCGGGATCGGGCGCAGGATATCCGGGCCGTGGGCCTGCGGCTGCGCGAAAGCCTGCAGGGCGGCCGCGCCGCCGTCGCGCCGGGCGACGCCTGCGTGCTGGTGGCCGAAGACCTTTCGCCCGCCGATGTGATGGACATGGACTTTTCCGGCGTGCAGGCGCTGGTGACGGCTCAGGGCGGCCCCACGTCGCACACGGCCATTCTTGCGCGCGGCCTGCGTATTCCGGCCCTGGTCGGTCTGCCCGACGTGCTGGGCGCGGTGCGCGAGGGCGACGCCGTCATCGTGGACGGCGTCGGCGGCGTGCTGCTGGCCGGGCCGGAAAACGACGATCTTTCCCGCTATTCCGGCCTGCGCGAGGAGTATACGGCCTGGGAGACGCGCGTGCGCGCCGCCGCCCACTGGCCGGCGGACACCCGCGACGGCGTGCGCGTCAGCGTGCAGGCCAACATGGAACGCCCCGAGGAAGCCACGGAAATGCGCGAGAGCGGGGCGGACGGCGTGGGCCTCTACCGCACGGAATTTTCCTTTCTGCGGAACGTCCTGCCCGGCGAGCGGGAACTGCTGGAGGAATACGGCGCCGTCGTCCGCAAGGTGGCGCCCGCGCGCGTGGTCTTTCGGACGCTGGACGTCGGCGCGGACAAGATGATGCGCGCCCAGTCCGGCGTCAAGGAGCCGAATCCCGCGCTGGGCCTGCGCGGCATCCGCTTCTGCCTGCGGCACAGGCATATTTTCCGTACGCAGCTGCGCTCCCTGATGCGCGTGGGCGTGGCCGGCAACGTCGCGCTCATGCTGCCCATGATTTCCACGCTGGACGAGCTGCTGACCGTCCGCGACATCATGCGCGATCTGCATGGAGAGCTGGCGGCGCGCCGCATTCCCCATGCGGAAACGCTGCCGCTCGGCGTCATGATTGAAACGCCCGCCGCCGTGATGATTGCCGACGCGCTGGCCCGTGAATGCGATTTCTTCAGCATAGGAACCAACGATCTCATTCACTACCTGCTGGCCATTGATCGCAACAACCATCAGGTCGCCTACCTCAACGAAGCCCTGCACCCCGCCGTGGTGCGCTCCCTCAAGCGGATCATTGATTCCGCCCACCGGGAAGGCATCTGGGTTTCCGTCTGCGGCGAACTGGCCTCCGATCCGTACGGGCTCGCCCTGCTGCTGGGCATGGGCGTCGACGCCGTGTCCGCGTCGCCGCGCTTCGTTCCCGGAATGAAGCACATGCTGCGCCGCCTTGACGCCGCGACCTGCATGGACCTTGCCTACAACGTTCTCATGAGCGCGGATATCTCCGCCTCGCAACGCATGGTGCGCGAACGCCTGCAGGAATCGCTCGGGTCGGAGCTGGCCTTTCATACCACAAGCATTCTTCATAGTCATGAGTAAGAAAAAGCAATCCTCCTCCGCTATTGCCGTCAACAAGAAGGCGCGCCACCTGTATGAACTGTCCGACTTCATCGAGGCGGGCATCAGCCTGACCGGCCCCGAGGTCAAGAGCGTCCGCGCCGGAAAGGTCAATTTCATCGACAGCTACGTTGATTTCAGGAATGGCGAGGCCTATCTGCTTTCGCTGCATATCGCCCCCTACGCCAACGCCGGCTACGCGCCGCAGGACCCGGACAGGCCGCGCGTCCTGCTGCTGCACAAGGGGGAAATCAATCGTCTTGCCGCGCAGGTCGCCCAGAAGGGGCTGACGGTCGTGCCCGTGAAGCTCTATTTCAGCAGAGGCAGGATCAAGGTCGAGATCGCGCTCGGGCGCGGCAAAAAGCTCTTCGATCACCGCGAATCTCTCAAACGTCGCGCCGCCGAACGCGACGCCGCGCGGGAAATGCTCTAGGCGCGGGACCGCGCGTGTCATGACGGCGCGTGTTCTGCAAGCGCCTCTTCCGTGGCAATGCTTTCTGCTGTGCCGTCTGGCCGGGCTGCTGGCGGCCGCGCGGCCGCTTCCCTCCTTTCTCTTTCTTCTGATCCTGTTGTTCGCGGACGAGCGTCTGCGCCCGGCCCCGCCCTGGAGCGGCGAGGCGCTGCGGCGCGGCGTCGCGCGCCTGCTTGTCTGTCTGCTGCTCTGGATTACGGGCTGGTGCGAGGCGGCATGGCTCCTGCGGCCGCCGCCGTCGCCTTCATGGCTTCCGGGGCTGACGGACACGCGGGAGCCGCCCCGTTTCCGTTCGCTGCGCCTGTGCGGCGATGTGGCGGAAACGCAGGGGTTGCCGGATCGGCGTCTGCGCGTGATGCTGCGCGACGTGCGGCCGGAAGGCGAAAGCGTCCCGCCCCTGGACGGCGCCGCGGCCTGGACCTGGGATCAACCCCTGTTTCGCCCCCTTCCCGGGCAGCGCGTCTGCCTTTCCCGCGCGCTGCGCCCCGTGCATGGCTTCGCCAACGCCGCGCCGGAAGAGGACCCGCTGGCGGAACGCGGCGAGGCGATGCCGCCGCGCGGCATTGAACTCTGGTACAGGGCGCGGGGCGCGGCCTGGACCCTGTGGAGCAGGGGCGGCGCCGGGCAGCCCGCGGCGGACCCGGCGTATCCGCCCGATCCTCCCGCCCTGTGGCGGGAAGCGCTCTACCGCGACTTTCTGTCGGCCCTGCGTCTTGAGGCGTCCGACGCGCCCGACGCGGCCGCGCAGGCGAAAGCCCTGCTGCCCGCCCTGATTTTTGGCGAGCGGGAGTTTGTTTCCTCCGCCGTATTCCGGCAGGTGGCCGGGGCTTCGCTGGCGCACAGTCTGGCCCTTTCCGGGCAGCATCTTGCCATTGCCGGCCTGCTCGGCCTTCTGGCCGCGTGCCTCGGCGTCCTTGGGCGGCCGTCCTGCTGCCTTGTCCGTCCGCGCCGGGTCTGGACGCTGCTCTGCTCCCTTCCCTTTGCCCTTCTCTATCTCTGGATCGGCAACGCGCCGCCTTCGCTCGTGCGCGCCGCCTGCATGCTGACGGCCGTCAGTCTGGCGCTGTGCTTCCGGCATGCGCTGGAGCGCTTTCCGCCGACGGCCGCGCTCGCGCCCCGCAGCGGCTGGGACGCTCTCTGTCTGGCGCTGCTCGTCATGACGACGCTGTCGCCCCTGTGCGTCTATGATATGGGATTGCAGCTTTCGGCCCTGTGCGTGGGCGCGCTTTGCGCCCTGCCGCCGCTGCTTTCCCGGATCTTGCCGCTTGCCGACGAGGAGCGGGGCGGCGCGCCCTCGCGGTTCGGACGGCGGATTCTGCGCGGCGCGCTGCATATCCTTGTCGCCTCGCTGGCCATACAGACGGCCCTGTTGCCGTTGAACATCCTGTTTTTCTCCAATCCGGGGCACTGGTTCTGGCTGAATGTTCTCTGGCTGCCCGTTCTGGGGCTGCTTGTCATGCCGGCGGCCTTTTTCGGCCTGTTCTGCGTTGCCTGCGGCTGGTCGTGGCTTGCGGAACAGGCGCTGCATCTGGCGTCCCTGCCCGGCGGTCTGCTGCTGGACGCGCTTGGCGGGCTGGATGCGGCGGGAGCGCTGGCGGCGCCTCCCCTGCTGCATCCGCACTGGACGGCCGTTCCGGCCGTGGGCCTGCTCTTTGCCGTCGCGCTCGTTTCCGTCGGGCGCGAGCGTTTGCCGCGCGCCGCGCGGCGTCTGGCCCTCGCGGGCGCCCTGCTGCTGTGCTGCGGCCCCCTGCTGCGCCTGCATGAGCAGATTGTCGCCGCGCGAACGGGCGAGGTGCGTCTCGACCTGCTGGACGTGGGGCAGGGGCAGGCCGTGCTGCTGACGCTGCCCGACGGCTCCCGCTGGCTGATTGACGGCGGCGGCAGTATTTCTCCCCGTTTTGACCCCGGGGCGGCGCTGGTGTTCCCCGCCATTTGCGACAACGCGCCGCCGAGGCTCGCGGCCGTCGTCAACAGTCATCCGGATCTGGATCATGCGGGCGGGCTGTTCTTTCTGCTGGAAAGACTGGAACCGCCGCTGCTCGCGCATAACGGCAGGGAAGGCAGGGGACGCGTCGGCGAACGCTGGCGCAAGGCCCGCGAATCGTGGCGGCTGGCGGGAACCGAGCGGACGCTGGTCGCTGGAGACGCGCTGCCGCTGGGCGATCCCGCGTGGGGCCTGCGTCTGGAAGTTCTGTCGCCGCCGGCGGAAGCGGAGGGGCTGTCGGCCAACGACGCTTCCCTGATCCTGCGTCTGACGCGGCGCGGGCGGGGGCTGGCGCTGCTGCCCGGCGACGCGGAACTTCCGGCCTTGCGCTCCCTGCTGCGCCGGGGAGCGGATTTGTCCGCCGAGGCCCTGGTCTTGCCGCATCACGGCGCGGCCGGAAGTTTTCTCGCCGGATTGTATCGTGCCGTGCGGCCGCGTCTGGCGCTGGCCTCCTGCGGTTTTGGCAATCGCTACGGCTATCCCGCGCGCAAGATTCGGGCGTGGTTCGAGGCGCGCGGCGTACCCGTGCTGGATACAGGCCGGCTGGGTCGCCTGCGGGTGGTATGGCGCGACGGCGAACCAGCGCGGGTGTGGAGCGCGCGGGCGCCGTAGGGGCGGCGGCGATGCGTTTTTTCTTGCTTTCCGCTCCCGGTTTCGCGGCGTGGAAAGAAAAAATTTTTCTTATAATATATTGATATTATTGAAGTTAATTAAATAAAAAGAAAAAATGTTTCTTTTGCGAAAAAGTCTGTTGACAGAACGGGGGAAAGTCTGTAGAACTCTTCTTCGTTGAGCGGGAGTAACTCAGTGGTAGAGTGCAACCTTGCCAAGGTTGAAGTCGCGGGTTCAAATCCCGTCTCCCGCTCCAACAGATGACGGCGGCATAGCCAAGTGGTAAGGCAGAGGTCTGCAAAACCTCCATCTCCAGTTCAAATCTGGATGCCGCCTCCAA
>CALUWU010000117.1 GCA_944324555.1 uncultured Desulfovibrio sp. | reverse complement strand
TTTATCGGGGGAAGAGTCAGGAATACGAGGCGACCCCGCCGCCAAAGACAAGTGGCGTGTGTACAGCATTTTTATCCTATATATTGAAATTATTTGTAAAATTGTGCTGATAGACCCGGGGCGTGTCGTCGCTTGTTATTCTCTTGTTTGACCTTATTGAAAAAATTATTTTTTTTAGATTAAAAAGTTATTCGCTAATTTCAAATATATTAAAATAATACAGACGACGCCGCCTAGGTCGGCGTAGAGCGAACACGAGAGCATACCATATGATTGCATATCTTGAGGGGCTTCTTGCGGAAGCCTGGGACGACGCCTGCCTGCTGGTGACCGCCAGCGGGGTTGGCTACGAGGTCGGTCTGCCGACGCATCTCTGTTCCTCCCTGCCCGAACGCGGGCAGCAGGCGGCCTTTTACATCTGCCATGTGATCCGGGAGGACGCTCAGGAGCTTTACGGCTTCGCGACCTTTGAGGAGCGCCAGACCTTCCGCGTGCTGCTGTCCATTTCCAAGGTGGGCGCGCGCACCGCGCTTGCCATCTTGTCCCTGTACCGGCCCGACGATTTGCGGCGCATTGTCGTGGAAGAGGACGTCGCGGCGCTGACGCGCGTGCCGGGTATCGGCAAGAAGACGGCGCAGCATATCTTTCTGGAACTGAAATACAAGCTCAAGGTCGCGGATCTGCCGCCCGCGTCGGCCGCCGCGCGCCCGTCGAGCGTCTTTCGCGACGCCGTGGACGGGCTGCTCAATCTTGGCTATCCCGAGGAGGAGTGCGCGCCTCTGGTGCGCGAGCTGCTGGAGCGGCAGCCGGATCTTGACGTGGGCGAAACGCTGCGGGCCGCGCTCAAGGCCCTGGGCAAGGGGAGAATGTGATGCCGGATTTTCCGACGGCGGAAGAGATCTTTCCGCCCCGGCCCGACGACCGGGGCGCCGCGGACGACGGGGTGCGCCCCCGGCGTCTGGATGATTTCATAGGACAGGACGAGCTGCGCGCCAATCTGCGCGTCTATCTTGAGGCGGCCCGGGAGCGCGGCAAGGCGCTGGATCATACGCTGTTCTACGGCAATCCCGGTCTTGGCAAGACGACGCTCGCCCAGATCATGGCGGCGGAACTGGGCGTGAATCTGGTCTGCACGTCCGGGCCGGTGCTGGAGCGCACCGGGGATCTGGCGGCCATACTGACCAACCTGTCGCGCCATGATCTGCTCTTTGTCGATGAAATCCATCGCATGCCCGTCGCCGTGGAAGAGGTGCTTTATCCGGCGATGGAGGATTTCAAGCTCGATCTTGTCATCGGGCAGGGGCCGGCGGCGCGGACGGTGAAGATCGACATAGAGCCCTTTACGCTGGTGGGGGCGACGACGCGCATGGGGCTTATTTCCTCGCCGCTGCGCGATCGCTTCGGCATCGTGGCCCGGCTGGAGTACTATGCGCCGGAGGATCTGGCGCGCATTGTGGAGCGGACGGCGCGCATTCTTGGCGTGGGCATCAGCGCGGCCGGAGCGATGGAAATCGGCCGGCGCTCCCGGGGAACGCCGCGCATAGCCAACCGGCTGCTGCGGCGCGTGCGGGATTTCGCGCTCGTGCACGGCAACGGCGAGATCAGCGAGGAGCAGGCCGCCGCGGCCCTGCGGCGCATGGACGTGGACGAGTCCGGGCTGGATCTCATGGACAGAAAGATTCTTGGCGTCCTCATCGATCATTACGACGGCGGGCCGGTGGGCGTGCGGACGCTTGCCGCGGCCTGCGGCGAAGAAGTGCGGACGCTGGAAGACATCTATGAACCCTACCTGATCCAGTGCGGTTTTCTCAAGCGGACGCCGCGCGGCCGCGTGGCCACGGCCAAGGCGTACAAGCATCTTGGCCTGGGGCTGCGATAGGCCGCCCGGGCCTGCTGACATCCTTCGCATTCTCCGGGGGAAGAGAACCCCATCCCTTGCCCGGCGCGCTTTTTCAGAGGCATACGGGCGGCGGCAGGAATAAAAAGGCGAGGCGCGCGGTCCAGCGCCGCCCGGCCAAACGCGGTCGGCAAAGAGGATTGCCGTTCTTGCCTGCCCGCGGCATTAAGCGGGTTTTGGGGAAGATGGGGGAGTTTGAGGGGGAAGAAACCCCTTTTTGCCGCGAGCAAAAGGGGTTTCTTCCCCCTCAAAAGACATGCAGCCCGCCCCTTAGGCAAAGGCGGCGCGGGCCTTGGCGAAGCCTTCGGCGGCGTTGCGGATGACGGTTTCATCCACGCAGAAGGCCAGACGGAAGTAGCCGGGGCAGCCGAAGCCGGAACCGGGAACGGCCAGCACCCGCTCCTTGAGCAGCTCGTTGACGAAGCGCACGTCGTCGCCGCCGGGCGCCTTGGGGAAGAAGTAGAACGCGCCGCGAGGCATGAGATATTCGTAGCCGCCCGCGTCCAGCACTTCGGCCATGGCCTTGCGCCGGGCCGCGTAGACGCCGAGATCGACCTGACTGCCCAGCGCGGCGACCATGATGTGCTGGCCGACGACCGGCGGATTGACAAAGCCCAGAATGCGGTTTGTCAGCGTGAGGGCGGCCATGAGCTCTTCCTTTTCCGGCAGCTGCGGGGAAACGGCGATATAGCCCACGCGCTCGCCCGGGAGCGACATGTTCTTGGAGAAGGAGCTTACGACGACGCCGTAGGGATACATGCCCAGCACGGAAGGAACTTCGACGCCGTCGTAGGCAAGGAAGCGATAGGGTTCGTCGGCGACCAGCCAGATGGGGCGGCCGAATTCGCGGCTCTTGCGTTCCAGCAGCGCGGCCAGCGCGGCGACGGTTTCGCGGCTGTAGACGACGCCGGTGGGGTTGTGAGGCGAGTTGTACAGCACCACGCGGGTTTTTTCGGTGACGACGGCTTCCAGCGCCTCAAGGTCGGGCTCGAAGGTATCGGGGCGGCTCATGACGGCCTGGAAGGTTCCCCCGTGATTGGCGACATAAAAGCCGTATTCCACGAAATAGGGGGCGAAGGTCAGCACTTGTTCGCCGGGGTTGAGCACCGCCCGGAGAAAGGCGTTGAAGGCTCCGGCCGCGCCGCAGGAGAGCAGGACCTCTCCGGCGCCGAGGGCGACGCCCTGTTCCCTGCTCAGATGTTCCGCCAGTTTTTCCCGGGCCCAGGGGAAACCGCCGTTGGGCATGTAGCCGAAGGCAAAGGGCTCTCCGGCATGTTCCGCGAAGGCGCGCAGGCCCTCGCCCACGGCCGGCGGCGCCGGAAGATCGGGATTGCCGATGCTGAAATCGTAGACCTTGTCTGCGCCGTAGCGGGCCTTGAGCTGCCCGCCGGCTTCGAACATGCGCCGAATCCAGGACGCGTTTTGCAAATATCCGGCAACGCTGTCGGCAAGAATGGACATGGAACACTCCTTCTGTGTTGGAAAAACGCCCCCGCCCCGCGGCCCTGCCGAAAGGGGCGCCCGCGCGGCGCGCGGGTGCGGCGGAAGCGCATACCCGGAAACAGGGAAAAACGACAGCATTCCGCTTTGGGGTGTTGTCTTAGCCGTGACTCTCGTCTATAGCTTGGGAAGGATACAAATTGCAAATCGCCCTGGAGGCTCTTCCATGCAAGATTGTTTGCCGTTCGAGCGCGGTCGTCACGCGATTCTTTCTCTGGCCCTGGGCCTTTCCTGCGCGGCGCTGACCGGCGGCTGCGCTTCTTCCGGTTCCGGCGGCGGCGCCGAAGGCGACGTTTCGGAAAGGATGAGCATAGAGGTAAAATACAGCGACAGCATGCACCGCTGTTCGCGCGTGTCGCCCGAGATTGTCGTGCGGGACATTCCTGCCAATACGGACGAATTTGTGGTCCGCCTCATAGAGGACGACGCCCAGGAGCGTTTCTGCGGCGGCGGCAGCTGGCGCAACGACGGTTCCGGCATCATTCCCGAGGGGGCGCTGACGCAGCATTATCAGGGACCCTGCCCGCCGGCCGGCCGGACCCGTTCCTATCATTACGTGGTTTCGGCGATGGAAAACGGCAATCCCCAGCCGCTCATGGTGCGCGTCTTTTCGGTGACGCCGGAATAGCTGCCTTTCCTGCATCGCGTTTTTTGACGCCCCGCCTTGCGCGGGGCGTCTTTTTTTGTCCGGGCGACGGAGAAACGACGCCGCCAGCGCCGTCAAAAAGCTGTCGTCAAAAATCTAGACTTTATTTTATATTTTTGATTTTTTTGAATAAATTTGCTTTGGCAAGCTGTTTGCAATGAATGGGGCATTCAAAAGGATTTGTCCCGCGGATGCGGGTTGTACGGAGGTTAGTCATGCTGTTTTTACTCGGTGGCGACAAGAAGACCCGCAAGCAGGATAAGCAAGGCAAGTTGTCGGATATCAGCGCGCAGGCTCGTGAAATCTTTCTGGCCGGTCGTTTCCCGGTAGTCACGACGTCGCATATGGAAGATCGCAAGATCGCCAAGGTGCTCGGTCTTGTCGCCTGTCGGGGTTTTGATTCCGACGAAGCCTTCTTCGGCATGGCGGGACGCGCCATGAGCAAGGGCGCTCAGGCCATTGTGGGCTATCAGGAAAACGTGGCTTTCCATCCCGACGGCAGCAAATATTTCTCCTGCTACGGCACGGCCGTCATGTTTGAATACGATCCGAACGAGCCGGACGCCATGCCGATCATGCTGCAGCAGCGCGTGGGCCGCGTCCCGCAGAAGAACGTCGTGCCCTATATGTAGACGTTTTGCCTTTGAAAAAGGCGAAGCGCGAGGCGGCGGCGCGCCGCCCGGCCCAAAGCGAGCGGAAAATGCGCGTTTTTCCCGCGAAACGACAGGCCGTATGGTTTGAAACGCACAGCGTTTCAAACTGAAATTTCTAAAGATACCCCGTTTGCGCGGCCGGGCCGCGCAAACCCCGCTAGAGAAAAGGGAACCCTTCCGCCGGAAGGATTCCCTTTTCTTTTTTTGAGGAAGGAGGGGGATCAGCGCCTGCCGGCCCGATCCCGGCACAGGGCGCAGCCCATGGCCGCAAGGCTGAACAGGCCGAAGAGCAGCAGATCCCAGTGCAGCGCGAGCATGAAACCGTCGAGCGTTTCGCGGCTGACGGGCTGGCGCCCCAGCGTCAGGGCCAGCGTTACCGTAATGACGATCATGTTGCTCAGCTGGCCGCCGGTCCGCACGGCGCCGATCAGGCCGGATGCCTGGCCGACGGCGGCTTCTCCGGCGCTTTCCAGGATAATGGCGGTATTGGGCAGGGCAAAGACGGCGACGCCCGCGCCGACGCAGCATTGCGCCGCCGCCAGCAGCCAGAGGGGCGTCTCCAGAGTGAGAAAGGCCGTCGTCACAAGGCCGACTCCGCACAGGAGTATGCCCGTCGCCGCGATGCGTCCCAGCGGCCAGAAGCGGCACATGCGGGCCGTGACGGGCGTCGCCGCCGCCTGTACCAGCGATTGCAGCGCGAGGAAAAAGCCGGCCTCCTGCGCGGAAAAGCCGCGTCCGACCTGAAGGTAGAGACTGACGAAGAAGAGCAGGCCGAAGAACGACGCGTAGTTGATGAACGCCGCCAGCAGCGAGAGGGACATGACGCGGCAGCGCCGCAGCATCCGCAGATCCAGCATGGGCGCGGCCGTACGCAGTTCCTTCAGGCAGAACAGACCAAGAAGCACGACGAAGCCCGCCAGAAAGACCTCGCCCAGCGCCGGCGCGTCGCCGATATGGGAGGCGCCGAACGTCAGGCTGGTCATGGCGAGACTGTACAGGACGCAGCCGCTCCAGTCGAAGGACTGGCCCCGCGCCGTGCGCCACTCCAGCCTGACCAGAAACAGCATGACGCACAGGGCAAGGCCCCCGGCGATGCCGTTGCCCCAGAACAGCCAGCGCCAGCCGAACCAGTCCGCTACAAGGCCGGCGACCGGCGGACCGCAGGCTATGCCGGAGTAGACCGCCGAACTGCTGAAGCCGATATAGGTCGCCCGCATGGTCGGCGGCGCGGCCGAGGCCAGCAGGGCGAGGCTTGAAGCGCTGTAGAGCGCGCCGCCCACCCCCTGCACCAGCCGCAGAAAGAGGAAGAGCGGCATGCTTTCGACAAAGCCCAGCAGCACGCCGGACAGGGAAAAGACGCCCAGCCCCAGCAGAAAGACGCGCCGCCGCCCCCAGATATCGCCCCAGATGCCGCCCGCCAGCTGAAAGATCGCCAGCCCGAGCGAATAGAATGCGCCGATGAGCCCCAGTTCGCGCGCGCTGGCGTCAAGCGAATGGCCGATGGCGGGCAGCACGGCGTTGACCCCGGCCATCATGAAGGGCATGAAAAATTGCGCCGCGCAGACGGCGAACAGCAGCCAGCGGTGTTCCTTGCGGACGCTCATGGCGTATTATCTCTTCTTTTTTGGGGGGCGCCCGCGCGGACGAAAGGGAACGGCGGACTTCCCGAAGGCGCGCGGTTCCGGGCGCGGGGAATCGGGAAGAGCGTGGGAAGGCGCGGGGGAGCGCCCGGGAAACAGGGAGGGGCAGGCGCGTTCGCGGCCGCTCCGGCGGCCGGAATGCCTTCCAGACAAGAAAAATCCGCTTGGCTCTTGGCTTCGCGGACTTTCCTGAATCTTTCTGAAAGCTCGTTTGGCGGAAGGGGAGGGATTTGAACCCCCGGAAGGCGCGAACCTTCAACGGTTTTCAAGACCGCCGCAATCAACCGCTCTGCCACCCTTCCGTATCCCGCAGCGGCAACGGGAAAGAGCTGGTATATCTACTTGATGGCGTCTTTCAGACCCTTGCCGGGGGTGAACTTGGCGATTTTTCCGGCGGGGATGGTGATTTCTTCCCCGGAGCGCGGGTTGCGGCCCTTGCGGGCGGCGCGTTCCACGACCTTGAAGCTGCCGAAGCCGGTGAAGGTTACGGTCTCGCCGGCGGCCAGAGCGTCGCGCAGGGCCACGATCATGGCGTCCAGGGCTTCTTCCGCCTTGGCCTTGGTGGGTAGACCAGCTTTGACGTAAATTTGTTCAACAAGCTCAGCTTTCGTCATGATAAGTCTCCGTCTAAATTTTTCAGGGAGCCTTTCGGCGGCCTGAATGACTGGCATCACGTTTACTTATGTAAGCGAGGCGGGCATGTCAATGCTTGCGCCGGGATTGCCGCTTGCCCGCAGGTCGCTGGAGCGACAGACTTTTTCCCGGCGGCGTCAGGTACGTCTTTTCCGTCGTGCGCTGGCGGCACGTTCGGCAATACTGGAATTTGCGGGAAAAAAAAAGTCCTCCGGGAGAAAAAGTTCCCGCGGGCGCCGGCGGCCGCTCTTACAGATCGACCAGCGCCACCGCGTCCTCGCGCGGCGCCTCGCCGAGAAAGTAGCCGCCGGAGCGCATGAAGCGGGCGACGTTGTCCGTCACCAGAAAGCGGGAGGTTCCGTCCTCTTCGGCCTGCCGCAGGAGACCGAGGCGGCGCAGTTCCGTTTCGACGGCCTGCGCCGTCGTGGCGGCGGAGTCGACAATATGCACGTCCGGACCGACCACATGGCGCAGGGCGTCCTTGAAGAGCGGAAAGTGGGTGCAGCCGAGGAGGAGCGTGTCCGGCCTTTCCGGCCCGTCGGCGAAGAGATCCCGCAGATAGCGCGCGGCGACGCCCTCGGCTATGGGGCCGTCCGTCCAGCCTTCTTCGGCGAGCGAGACAAACAGGGTGCAGGCGCGCCCGATGACGGTCGCGTCCGGGCAGCGGCGCCGGATGGCCTCCTGATACGCGCCGCCGGCGATGGTCGCCTCCGTCGCGGTGATGACGATGCGCCTGTTCCGGCTGGCGGCGACGGCGGCCTCCGCTCCCGGCTCCACGACGCCCATGACGGGCAGGGGCGCGAACTGGCGCCGCAGGGTGGGCAGCGCGGCGGACGTGGCCGTATTGCAGGCGATGACCAGCATCTTGACGCCGCATTCCACCAGTTTTTGCGTGGCGCGCTGGGAATAGCGGATGATGGTGTCCCTTGCCTTGGTGCCGTAAGGCAGGCGGGCCGTATCGCCCAGATAGAGCAGGTTTTCCCGGGGCAGGCGGCGGCGCAGGGCGTGCAGCACCGTCAGGCCGCCGATGCCGGAATCGAACAGGCCGACGGGCAGGTTGAGGTCAGGGGACATGGGGGCTCCTTTGCAAGAGATATTTCCACTTTCGTCAGGTCCAGAGACCTTGGCCCAAATAGCGGACGGCTGTAAAGAACAAAATGGCGGCCAGCCCCCAGCCTATGGCGCGGCCGGAAACATGCTTCTGACAGCGCGCCCCCAGATACATGCCGCACAGCCCCCCGAGACCGAAGCTCAGCCCCAGCAGCCAGTCGGGCGTCGCGGCGTCCACGAACGCCGACAACAGCGCGAAGCCCAGCGCGCCGAAAAGCGAGGTCCCCAGCGTACCCAGCAGCACGGCCCCGGCCACGGCGTGCACCGGAAGGCCGAACAGCGCCACAAGGAAGGGCGACAGCAGCGAACCGCCGCCCACGCCGTACATGCCGCCCGCAAGCCCGATTGCCAGACACAGCAGCCGCAGCGGGCGCCGGGCGACGACGTACTCCCGCCCGTCGTAGGCGAAGCGAAATTCCCGGGGGCCGTCGCTCAGAAGGCGCACTTCTCCCGCCGGCGCCTTCCGCGCGCCGGAGCCGCCCCGCAGCAGGCCGCGCAGAAAGCGCCAGCCCACGGCAAGCAGCAGCAGCCCGGCAAAGACCTTGAACGCGCGCGGGTCAGGCAGCCAGTACACGCGCAGGACGGCGCCGAGCAGCGCGCCGGGCAGGGTTCCCGTCAGCACGACGCGCGCCAGCGGGCCGAGCAGCCGCCCCTCCCGCCAGAAACGCCAGACGCCGCCGGGGCAGGCGACGACGTTGAAAAGGTGATTTGTGGCGCTCACGCCCGGCGAGGTATAGCCCAGAACGCTCATCTGAAAGGGCAGCAGCAGGAACGCGCCGGAAATTCCCGCCATGGACGTGGCGAAAGAGATGCACAGAGCCGCGGCAAAGGGCAACAAGGGCGAACATTCGACGCCGGAGACGGGGAACAGCATGGTATCCCTCCCTGGTTGAACGTTGACAGACGCCCGCTGTGGGTGATTTCAGATTAGCCGTTCCCGGCATGAAAGTCACGCTTTTTTATATTATCGTGATAATCAGGCGCGCGAGCGCGCCTGGACAAGGGCGTTTTTTCTTTGAAAACGGCGAAACGCAAAGCGTTGCGCGGCGCGGGGCGCGCGCAAAAAAAGAGCCGGGAGCGAAGCTCGCTCCCGGCGGCGCGGAATCAGGGGAAAGGGCGCGTCAGCCTCAAGAAAACCGTAACGAGTCCTGAACCCAGGCGGGATCGTCCGCGTGGCTGTGCGGCTCGTCGCCGCGCGGGTGCGCGTGAACGTGACTGTGCCGGAAGTCTGGGGCGCAGGGCAGCAGGCGCCGTTCGCGGATGGTCAGGCAGGCGTCGCAGACGCGCGAAAGAAAATCCCAGTCATGGGATACGACAATGCGCGCGGCGGGCAGGTCGCGCAGGATGCCGGCGACGCGCTGTCTGGCGGCCGCGTCCAGACCGTTGGTGGGTTCGTCCAGCAGCAGCGCCTCGGGTTTCATGGCCAGCACGGCGGCCAGCGAAACCAGTTTCTTTTCGCCGCCGGACAGGCGATGCGTCAGGCGATCCTCGAAGCCGGCGAGGCCTACATCCCGCAGGCTTTGCAGCGCCGTTTCCCGCGCCTCTTCGGGAGAGAGGCCCAGATTGAGCGGGCCAAAGGCCGCGTCTTCCAGCACGGTGGGGAAAAAGAGCTGATCCTCGGCGTGCTGGAGAACAAAACCGACCTTGCAGCGCAGTTCGTGAAAGTCCTTTTCGTCGCGCAGCGGCCGCCCGTGAAAGCGGACGAGCCCCCGCGCCGGCCGCAGCAGGCCGGTGACGCAGCGAAAGAGGCTCGTCTTGCCGCTGCCGTTGGGAGCGTACAGGCCGAGACGCTCCCCGGGAGCAAGGGAAAAATTCACGTCTTCCAGCACCGTGCGGGAACCTTCGTCGCGCTGGTAGGCGATATGGACATGTTCAAGACTGAAAATTGCGGTCATGATTGTGCACAGAGGTATTCCGTCCAGAGGACGCCCCCCAGGCAGAGCAGAAGCCCGAGGAAGAAAAGGATATCGGACGGCCGGACGGCAAAGCGCGTCACCGAGCGGAAGCGGCCGGAAAAGCCGCGCAGCAGCATGGCCTCGCGCGTTCGCCGCGCCCGTTCGTGACTGCGGACCAGCAGAAGGCCCAGCAGCGAAGCCAGGGTGCGGTAGGTATGCAGGGAGCTGCGCGGGCGAAAGCCGCGCAGGCGCGCCGCCGTCATGAGGACGCGCCACTCCTCGGCCAGCAGATGAATGTGCCGGCCCGTGAACAGGAAGAGATGGACCAGCTTGTCGGGGCAGCGCAGCCGCTCCAGCGCGTGCCCGAGTTCGGGAAGGGACATGGTGGCTATCAGGGCCAGAAAGCCGCAAAGCATGGCGTTCGACTTGAGCGTCGTCAGCAGGGAGAGGCGCAGGCCCGCATCCGTGACGGTCAGGAAGCCCCATTGCCACAGGGGAGCGCCGGGCGTCGTCCAGGGCGTCGTCAGCCAGAGCACGCAGAGAAAGGCGTTGACCGCCAGCAGACGGCGCAGCAGGGGGCGCAGGGGCGGGCGGGCAAGCGCCAGCAGGCCGCAGCCCAGCCCCAGGCCCAGGCAGCAGGACGGAATCTGCTGGAGAAACGCCAGCGCGACGGCCAGCGCCGTCGCGGCCGCCACGCGCAGCCGGGGGTCCCTGCGTTGCAGGAAGGAGGGACGCGCAAAGGGTTGATCAAACATGACGACATGCTTACGGGCGACGGCGCGCGAAGTAAAGCCCCGCGCCGACAATGCCCATGATCCAGCCCAGACCGCCGATAACGTCCCGCAGGCTGGGGCCGTCGTCGCGCAGGGCCGCAAGTTCGCGGCGAATGGGCCCAAGGCGGCTTTCCAGCGCCGCGTCGACGAGGGCGCGGAACTCTTCTTCCGTCAGGGCCGGGGCCCGGCGCGCGCCCTGCTCCTCCGGCGCGGGGGCGGGCGTCGCCGCCGGGGTCGCTGGAGCCGCCGGGGCGGAGCGCGCGGGCGACGCGGGAGCGAGGGCGGCAAATTCGGCGGCGTCCATGAGCCATTCGTTCTGATGTCCTTCGCCGGCGCTGATGCGGAGACGCAGGCCGTGTCCCCCGCGGGCTTCCGGCGGCACGGGGAAGGAGAACCGGCCCTTGTCGCTGGTCTTGCCCTCAAGAAGAGCGCGGCCGGTAACGGCGTCAAAGACCGTAACGGTTCCTGCCCGCACCGGAGAGTTGCGGCGGAAACTGCATTCGACAAGAACGGCGTCGCCTTCCACCCAGGCAAAGATGTTGACCCTGTGGGCCGAGGCTTCGACGGCGGCGCACAGGCTGAGGACGGCGAGCAGCAGGATCGCGGCGAGCCGGGCGCGAAGGAAGAAAGAAAGCTGTTTCATGAGCGCGAATTCTCCGGGGCGTCGTTGCGCGTCATCCGCAGCATTTCCGGGCGGACGCGCGCGATGAAGGAAACCGTGAACATGGTAATCAGACCTTCCACGATCATGATCGGCAGGTGCGCCGTCAGGAGCAGCCCCGCCGCGGCCTTGAAACCTTCGTCGGTAAAGGCCAGAGCCAGGGCCGTAAGCACGGCCGCCAGCGCCACGCCGAGCGCGCCGCCGCAGAAGGCCGCCGCGCGCAGGCCGGCGGCGCCGGGCAGCAGTCGGCGGACGGCGCGGTAGACGTACCAGGACGCCACCCCCGCAAGGCCCATGGTGCAGGCATTGACCCCGAGCACGGTGAAGCCGCCGAACTGGAAAAGCAGCGCCTGCAACAGCAGGGCCACAAGAATGGAAGGAAAGGCCGCCCAGCCCAGAAGCACGCCGACCAACCCGTTGAGAACAAGATGCGCGCTGGCCAGGCCGACGGGCACATGGACAAGCGACCCCACAAAGAACGCCGCCGAAAGAACGCCGACGCCGATCAGCTGATCGTATTCCAGCTTTCGCAAGCCGATGGCCGTTCCGGCCGCGGCCAGCGCGGCGCCCGCGCCGAGCACGGCGGGCGAAAGTACGCCTTCCGCAATATGCATGATGCTGCCTGCCTGTAATAAGGTCTTGGATATCCGGCGGAAAGGGCGGTCGCGGGGGCCGTCCTTTCCGCCGCGTTCCGGGAAAGGGGACGACGCGCCGCTCGGGCGCGCCGCGATGGTTGCGCCTACTTGCCGCGAGGCGCCGTGAATTCCATCCAGAGGACGGCCCCGAGTTCCACGTCCTTGGGTTCGCCCTTGTACTCCATCTTTTCGGCGGCGGTATTCAGCGCGGCAAAGCCCCACCAGCCCGCCCACGGGACGCTGTAGGAAAAGACGCCGTTTTCATCGGCCCGTACCGTCTGCGTTACAAAATAGGCGTTGGGCGGGGTATGACGTTCGCCCCTGTTGTAATTTTCCACTTCCACAAGGGCGCCGGGCACGGGCTTGCCGTCCAGCAGGACCCGCCCCTGAAACAGGTTGCCGGCATAGTTGGCAAAGGGGCGCGTCAGCGGTTCGATTTCCGTTTTCAGCCCCAGAGGAGCGGCCCAGCCTTCCTCTTCGCCGAAGGCCGCCACGACGGTCTTGGTATAATGAACAATGTAGCAGTCTTCCGCCGGTTCAAAATAGGGCGTCGGCTCCATGGCGAACTGATAGACGCCGGGCTTTTTCAGCGTATAGGCGGCCTGCCACGCCTGCCGTCCCATGACCTTCGCGGGCGCGAGCCGCTTCAGGAGGTCTTCCTTTTTGCCGTCGACAACGACGTTGAAGGCCCTGGGCGCGGCCATGTCCATGCCCTGCATTTCCATGGGATGCGAGAAGGAGAGTTCCAGTTTCAGGTTGGCGTCCTTCTTTTCCATGACGGTGGACGACGACGGGATGATCATGCCGAAATGGGCTTCGGCCCGGGATACGAGGCACAAGAGCAGGGCCAGCCCCGCGACGCATGCTTTCCACATTGTCCTGTTCTCCTGAAGGTTGCTGGTGAAAGAAGCGCGGGCCACGGGCCCGGCGGCGCATATGCAGGGCATACGTAACACGTTTTTTAAAAAGATAGCAACAAGAGAAATCAGGAGCCGTCGCGACCCGCCGCCCCCGCCCTGTCGCGGCGGAGGCGGCGTTCGCCGGCAATTCCCGAAAATATCAGGAAAGGCGGCAGCGGAAGTCCTCGTACCCGAAGCGCTTCAGCAGGCGGAAGGAGGGGGCGTCGCCGGGGGCGGCGTCCAGCAGGCCGATGGAGGGCAGGCGCAGGCCGTTGAAGGTCGTCGTCTTGACCATGCTGTAAATGGCCATGTCGGCAAAGACCAGCCGCTGCCCCGGTTCCAGCGGCGCGGCAAAGGCGTATTCGCCGATAACGTCCCCGGCGAGGCAGGACTTTCCGGCCAGACGGCAGGTCCACGCCTTTTCGCCGGGGTGTCCGGCGAACTGCCAGCGGCCGTCTTCCCGCGCCATGACGTTCGGGCGATAGGGCATTTCCAGCACGTCGGGCATGTGGCAGGCGGCGGAGGCGTCCAGAATGGCGATGGGCATGTCGGCTTCCACCACGTCCAGCACGGTGGCCACGAGCCAGCCCGCATTGAGGGCCACGGCTTCGCCGGGTTCCAGATAGACGCGATCGGCCCAGGTCCGGCGCAGATGCTCCACCGTGCGGCAGAGCAGATCAACGTCGTAGCCGGGGCGGGTGATATGGTGGCCGCCGCCCATGTTCAACCAGCGGCAGGCGCGGAGCTGCGGCGCGAATTTCTGCTCGACGGCCGCGACGGTGCGGGCCGCGGCGTCGGCGTCCTGTTCGCACAGGGTGTGCCAGTGCAGGCCGGAGAGCCCTTCGGGCAGGTTCGCGGGCATGTGGCGCGGGCGAATCCCGAGACGCGATCCCGGCGAGCAGGGATTATAAATGGCGACGGCGCCTTCGGAATGCTCGGGATTGATGCGGAGGCCGCAGGTTATTTCGCTCCCTTCGGCCCGCCCGGCCTGTACGGCGGCATTGTGCGCGGCAATGGCCGGGGCGAAGCGTTGCCACTGGGCAAGGGAATTGAAGGTGATGTGATCGGCCAGGGTCAGCAGTTCGGCCATTTCCTCGTCGCTCCACGCGGCGGCAAAGGCGTGGACTTCGCCGCCAAAGGATTCCCGTCCGAGACGGGCCTCGTCCACGGAGCTGGCGCACGTGCCGTAAAGCGGGCCCTGACCGCCGCGCGCGGGATCGCGCGTCAGCCGGGGGAAGACGCCCCAGGCGGCAAAGCCCTTGAGGGCCAGAAGAATGCGCGCCCCGCTGCGATCCTGCACCTCTTGCAGGATTGCGGCGTTGGCCGCGAGGCGCGGCATGTCGATGACAAAGCAGGGGGAGGGGACGCGGTCGGCGTCCTGAAGCAGGTGCAGGTAGTCCATAGGCTCGGATGCCGCGCGCGAATGCGCGGATGATGTTTGAGGGGGGAAGGCCCCTTTTCCCGATGGAAAAGGCGTCCTTCCCCCCTCGTTGCTGCGGTTTTCCGGCATATTGGTTTTTCCGCGCATGGAAACGGCGGGGCGCGCGTCGCGCCTCGCCGCGCGGGAACCGGCCGGGGCTGCGGTTACGGCTTTCTGGGCGCGTGGACGCACTGCCAGGGCAAGCCGTAGCGGTTGAGATCGTCCATGAAGGGATCGGGGTCCATCTGTTCCATATTCCAGACGCCGGCCTGGAGCCAGCGGCCGGAAAGCATCATCTTGGCGCCGATCATGGCCGGGACGCCCGTCGTGTAGGAGATGGCCTGCGAACCGACTTCGGCGTAGCACGCTTCGTGATCGCAGACATTATAGATGTAGACGGTCTTTTCCTTGCCGTCCTTGACGCCCTGCATGACGTTGCCGATGCAGGTCTTGCCCTTGGTAAGGGGACCGAGAGAGGCGGGATCGGGCAGCAGGGCCTTGAGGAACTGGATGGGGACGATTTTCTGCCCCTGATACTCGACGGGATCGATGCGGGTCATGCCCACGTTGCCGAGTACCTTCAGGTGATTGAGGTAATTGTCGGAGAAGGTCATCCAGAAGCGGGCGCGACGGATGCCCTTGAGATTGCGGACCAGCGATTCCAGTTCCTCATGGTACATGAGGAAGCACTTCTTTTCGCCGATACCGTCAGGGAAGCTGTAATTCATGGACCACGACAGCGGATCGGTTTCCACCCATTCGCCGCGCTCCCAGTAGCGGCCGCGCGCGGTTACTTCGCGGATATTGATTTCCGGGTTGAAGTTGGTGGCGAAGGGCTGGCCGTGATCGCCGGCGTTGCAGTCGATGATATCAAGGACGTGGACTTCGTCCAGCTCGTGCTTGAGAACCCAGGCGGCAAAGACGTTTGTCACGCCGGGGTCGAAGCCGGAGCCGAGAAGGGCGGTCAGGCCGGCCTCGCGGAAACGGTCCTGATAGGCCCACTGCCATTTGTATTCAAACTTGGCGGTATCCAGCGGTTCGTAATTGGCGGTGTCGAGGTAGTGCACGCCGCATTCGAGGCAGGCGTCCATGATGTGCAGGTCCTGATAGGGCAGGGCGATATTGGCCACCATGGCGGGCTTGACGTTGCGGATGAGCTCGCACAGTTCGGGCACGTTGTCGGCGTCCACCTGCGCGGTGGCCACGTCGACGCCGTAGCGCTGTTTCACGCTGGCGGCGATATCGTCGCAGCGCTTTTTGGTGCGGCTGGCAAGGGTAATCTTGCCGAAGGCCCCTTCGTCCCTGGCGGCCTGCGCCATCTTGTGGGCCACGACGCTGCCGACGCCGCCCGCGCCGATGATCAGAATGTCCTTGGACATGGCGTGCGCTCCTTGAAGTCTTGAAGGTTGCTGGGGGACGCGGCGCGCCGCGCAGGCGCGCGACGGAACCGCAAACGGGGGTGCCTCGCGGGCACGAAGTCTTTTCTAGACGGCGCATGGCGCCGCGTCAAGGCGGGGCGGCGCCCGAGGCGCAAAAGAAAAACGGGACGCCCTTGCGGGCGTCCCGTGGCAGTATCGCCCCGCGTCGCGGCGCTAGGCGTTTTCGCTTTCTTCAAACTTCTGCTTCAGCAGATCGCCGAGGCTCTGGCCGGCTTCCTGAGGTCCGGCGTGGAACTCCTTGGGCTTGCGACGGTCGTCGTCTTCGCCCTTGATCTGCTTGATGGAGAGGCCGAGGCGGCGCTCTTCGGCGCTGACATGGATGACCTTGGCTTCGATTTCCTGGCCTTCCTTGTACATTTCGGCGGGCGTCTTGACCTTCTTGCTGGAAAGTTCGGAGACGTGCACCAGGCCTTCAATGCCTTCTTCCACTTCAACGAACAGACCGAAGTCCGTGATATTGGTCACGATGCCCTTGACGGTGCAGCCCACCGGATAGGTGGCGGGCACATGGCCCCACGGATCGTCCACCAGCTGCTTGATGCCGAGGGTGAACTTTTCGTTTTCCTGATCCACGGTCAGCACCTTGGCCTGCACGGTGTCGCCGACCTTGTAGATCTCGTTGGGGTGACGCACCTTCTTGGTCCAGGAAATGTCGGACACGTGAATAAGGCCGTCGATTCCGTCTTCGATGCCGATGAACATGCCGAATTCGGTAATGTTCTTGATGACGCCTTCAAGGACGGTGCCTTCGGGGTACTTTTCGGCCACCAGTTCCCAGGGATTGGGACGCACCTGCTTCATGCCGAGGCTGATGCGCTTCTTTTCGCCGTCTACGCCGAGGATGACCACTTCCACCTCGTCGCCGGTGTGCACCATCTGGG
>CALUWU010000116.1 GCA_944324555.1 uncultured Desulfovibrio sp. | reverse complement strand
AAAAAAGGCTGTCCTTCTGGACAGCCTTTTGTCTTCTGGTGGAGCTGAGGAGAATTGAACTCCTGACCTCTTGAATGCCATTCAAGCGCTCTCCCAACTGAGCTACAGCCCCGCAATGGGTATGAAGTGATCCTTTCGGATCGGAGGCATGAGTTTTGGGATTACCTCGTGCCTTATAAGTCGGTCAAAGACCGAAGATTTTCTGGTGGAGCTGAGGAGAATTGAACTCCTGACCTCTTGAATGCCATTCAAGCGCTCTCCCAACTGAGCTACAGCCCCACGGCAAGAACGGACTTTGCCTGAACAGCGCCGTTCTGTCAACAAAAAATTTGTTACGCTGTTTTTTCTAAGGGGCCGGCGTATGCGCGCGGCCCCTGTGCAGGCGAATGGTGGGTCGTGCGGGGATCGAACCTGCGACTCTCTGCTTAAAAGGCAGATACTCTACCTACTGAGTTAACGACCCTTTCGAGAGGCTCACATTAGGCGGGTAGTCGCATAATGTCAAGAATTTTTTTTGAAAAAATCTCTTTTCCGTGCGGAAAGGCCGGAACGCCCGTTTTTTCCTTGACATTCGCGGCGAAAATGCTATCAGTCTTCGCGTGACGCGAGCCTTTCCGGCGCGCGACATCCTGATGACGAACATCAAGTTCACAACGGGGTGGCCTGCAAGGGCCCCCTTTTTTTTATGCTTGCCCCGACGGGCAGGGGAGGAGACGCATGAGCGACGCCGCCGTAAAAGAAGCCCTTGTTCGTATCGCCGACCCCGTGGTCCGCTCGCTGGGGCTGCGGATCTGGGGCGTGGAAATCACGCAGACGGGTCGCCCCGTGGCGCGCCTCTTTGTGGAAGCGCCGCAGGACGCCGCCGACGGCGCCCTGTCCCAGGACGCGGTCGGAACGGGGGGCGAGGGGGCCGATCCCTCGGCCTTTTCCGCGACCATCGCCCAGTGCGAAGAAATTTCCCGGCGTATCGGCCTTGCCCTGGATGTGGAAGACGTCTTTCCCCAGGCCTATGTGCTGGAGGTCTCCACGCCCGGTTTCAGCCGGCTGTTCTTTTCTCCCGCGCAGATGCGTCCTTACATGGGCGACATGATCGAGGCGCGCATGCCGTCCGGCTTCCGGCCGGAAGGAACGGAGATTGCGCGCCGCGTCTGGCGCGGACGCCTGACGGCCGTGGAGGAGAACGCCTTTGTTCTTGCGCCGGCGACCGTGAGCGGCGCCGGCGAGGTGACGCCCGAAGACATGCCCGAAGTCCGCATCCCCTGGGAGGCCGCGCGGCGCGTGGCGCGGCTGTACGTATTCCGGCAGCCCGCGCGCCCCGGCAGGAAGGCCGGGAAGGGACGCAAGGGCGCGGAGGAGCCGCGCGGCGCCCGGGAGCGCAGGCGCGCCCCCATGCCCAACGAGGCGCTGGACGGGCTGGATATCTGAATCTTTTGCAACGGAAGACGCGGGGGGCCGCCGCCGGAAGGCGCGCGCGGGCAATCCCGCCGCAGGCATATTTCTGAATTCCGGCGCGCCCGGAAGCAACGCCGTGTCGCGCGCCGTCACGCCCAGCCATGGACGAGAGCGCGGGCAAACGTGAATCCACGCCGCGCGCGCGGCAGCGGGAGGCATCATGAACCTTGAACTCAAAAAGGCCATAGATCAGATCAGCAAGGACAAGGGTCTCGATCGCAACATGCTTATCGATACGCTGGAGGACGCGGTGCGGACCTCGGTGCTGCGCCGCTTCAGCGAAGATATGGATGTGGAAGTGTCCTACAACGACGATACCGGCGACATCGACGTCTACCAGTACAAGCTGGTTGTGGAAGACGACGACGTGGCCAACGAGGACACCCAGATCGCCCTCAGCGACGCCCGCGAGCATGATCCTTCGGTGCAGCTGGACGATGAAATGGGCTTTCGCGTCAAGGTCGAGGACCTGGGTCGCATCGCCGCCCAGTCCGCGAAGCAGGTCATCATTCAGCGCATGCGCGACGCCGAGCAGGAAATCATCTACGAGGAATACAAGGATCGCGTGGGCGAGATTGTTTCCGGCATCGTGCAGCGTCGCGACAAGGGCGGCTGGGTCGTCAACCTGGGGCGCACCGAGGCCGTTCTGCCGCGCGAGGAGCAGATTCCCCGCGAGCATTACAAGCGCAACGATCGCGTGCAGGCCCTGATCATCGAGGTCCGCAAGGAAGGACGCGGGCCGCAGGTCGTCATTTCCCGTTCGCACCGCGATTACATGGCCGCGCTGTTCCGCCGCGAGGTGCCCGAAGTGGACGACGGCGTGGTGCAGATCATGGGCGTGGCCCGCGATCCCGGAAGCCGCGCCAAGGTGGCGGTGCTTTCGCGCGAACGCGACGTGGACCCCGTCGGCGCCTGCGTCGGCGTGCGCGGCTCCCGCATCCAGAACATCGTGCAGGAACTGCGCGGCGAGCGCATTGATATTGTTGTCTGGAGCCCGGATATCGCCACCTACGCCCGCAATGCGCTGGCCCCGGCGACCGTGTCGCGCATCGTGGTGGACGAGACGGAAAATCTGCTGGAAGTCATCGTGCCGGACGATCAGCTGACCAACGCCATCGGCCGCAAGGGCCAGAACGTCAAGCTCGCGGCGCGCCTGCTTGGCTGGAAAGTCGATATCTTTACCGAGACCCGCTACAACGAGGCCAACGCCATCGGGCACGGGCTGGAGCAGGCGGCAAGCGTGGCGGAAGTTTCCGTGGAAACGCTGCTGGAGGCGGGCTACACCTCTCTGGAAAAGCTGCGCGAAGCCGACGACGCCGAACTGGCGGACAAGCTGGCCCTGTCGGAAGCCCGTATTGCGGATTTGCGTTCGGCCATTCACTTTCTTGCGCCCGCCGCGGCGGGAGAGAGCGCCGCGACGGGCGGCGAAGCGGCGCCTGAGGGCGACGCCGCGGAAAGGGCGGAACCCGATGCCGACGCCTAGGGCGGCAGGGCCGGAAACGCACGACGGGCCCACGCGCATGTGCGTCATTTGCCGCGGTCGCGCGCCCAAGGCGTCGCTGACGCGCTATGTGCGCGACGCGCAAGGAAATTTGCAGATCGACGAGACTCAAACACACCCGGGTAGAGGCTGGTACCTGTGTTCCAATCCTGTGTGCGCGCAGAAATTTGCGAAATACAGGCCGGGTACGCGGCGCAAGGGGGAAAGTAATGCCGGAAAGTAGAATAAAACTGAAAGAACTCGCGAGCCAGATCGGCAAGGATCCCAAGGAACTTCTGCCCGCAGCGCAGAAGCTGGGCTCGACCATCAAGTCGGTGCAGGGCTCGGTTTCCGAAGAAGAGGCGCAGCGTCTGCGCCGGCAGTTTGCCGCGCCGCAGGAAGACGCCCGCGCCCAGGGCGAGGGCGTGAAGGTGCGCCGCCGCCATGTCAAGGAAGAAAGCGCCCGGGCCGCCGAAGTCGAAGTTCCGGCGGCCCCGGCCGTCGAACCCGCGCCCGAACCGGCTCCGGTCGCCGAGCCCGCTCCCGCGCCCGCGCCGGAAGCCGTCGCGCCCGCGTCCGAACCGGCTCCCGCCGTCGAACCCGCGCCCGCGGCTCCCGCCCCCGTCGCCGAAAGCGCCGGAACAGAGCGGCCCGCGGAAGCGGAAAAGGCGCCCGAAGCGCCCGCCAGACAGGCGCCGCGCGCCCGCGCCGCCGAAGCGCCCCGGGCGCGCATTATCCGCCGTCCCGACGAACAGCCCGAGCCCCGGCCCGCGCCCCGTCCGTCGGCGGCCGTCATTGTGACGCCCGCTCCCGCTCCGGCCCCGGCGCCGGAGGCCGCCCGGCCCGCGCCCCGGCAGCAGCCCGTTTCCAGAAAACCGGAGCGCCCCGCCGTATCGCCGGTCTTTGCCGCGCTCAAGGAGCGGGACGAGGCCGCCCGCGCGGAAAAGGCCGCCGAACGCGCCGAGCGCGCCGAACGTTCGTCCGCCAAGGCGCGCGTGCTGACGCGCCCCGACGCTTCCGCCCGGCCCGAGGGCTCTTCGGCGCCCACGCTGCCGCCGCGCGCGGAAACGACGCCTCCGGTCGAGGCGTCCGACGACGCCGCGCCGCAGCAGGCCACGCCCCAGCGCGCCCGGGTCATCGAGGCCGCGCCCGCCGCGCCGCAGGTGCGCGTCATTTCCCGGCCCGCGCCCGGCAGCGCCCAGCCCCGGCCCCAGCGTGAAGAGCGCGGCGGCGGCAACCGTCCCGGCGGCAATCGTCCCGCCGGCGGCTCCCGTTTCGGCGGCGCTCCCCGCTCCGGCATGGAGTTCGCGCCCGCGCCCTCTCCGGCCGACGCCGGCGAAGGCCAGAGCAAGAAGAAGCGCAACAAGGGACGCCGCACCGTCGATTTCCAGCAGGGCGATTTCGGCCGCCACGGCAACGACGAGGACGACGCGCCGCGCATGAACCGCAGCAACAAGGGACGGCGCAAGCCCGGCAAGCCCGCGCCCGCCGCCCAGTCCACGCAGCCCCTGAAGGCCGCCAAGCGCAAGATTCGCGTGACCGAAGCCATTCGCGTCGCGGACATGGCGCATCAGATGGGCCTCAAGGCCAACGAGATCATCAAGGTCCTGTTCGGTCTGGGCGTCATGGCGACCATCAACCAGTCGCTGGATATCGACACGGCCACCCTCGTGGCCGCCGAATTCGGCTATGAAGTGGAAAAGGCGGGCTTCTCGGAAGAAGATTACCTGACCCCGCAGGAGCCGGATCGTCCCGAGGACATGAAGCCGCGGCCTCCGGTCGTGACCATCATGGGCCATGTCGACCACGGCAAGACCTCCCTGCTGGACGCCATCCGCAAATCCAATGTGACCAGCGGCGAAGCGGGCGGCATCACCCAGCATATCGGGGCCTATCATGTGAAGACCAAGCGCGGGGAGATCGTCT
>CALUWU010000115.1 GCA_944324555.1 uncultured Desulfovibrio sp. | reverse complement strand
CGAAGTTCGTAAAAGCGTATTTCGCCCGCACAGCGCGGGCCACCATAGAGCATTTTGTCTCGCAATGGATTGAAATGCTCTGGCATGAGCTGATGCCTCGACCACCTCGGTCACGAGCGTCGCCGGGCATTTCAACCGCAAGATTTTTTTCTGGAGGAAGATCGTGGCTAACCATAAGTCCGCCATCAAGCGTCACAAGCAGAGCCAGAAGCGCGCCGCCATCAACCGCGCCGCCCGTACCCGCGTCAAGAACGCCATCAAGGCTGTTCGCGCCGCCGTCACCGCCGGCGACAAGGCTCAGGCCAACACCGCCCTGAGCGCCGCCGCTTCCGTGCTGGCCAAGGCCGCCGGCAAGGGCTCCATCCACTGGAAGAAGGCCGCCCGCAAGGTGTCCCGTCTGGCTCGCGCCGTCAACGCCGTCGAAGCCTAGGCGGCCGCGCCGCCCGGCCCGAAGTGAGCGGAAAAACCGCGTTTTTTCCGCGAAACGACAGGTCGTATGGTTTGAAACGCGCAGCGTTTCAAACTGAAAATGCTCTAAGACGTCCTCGGCCGCAACGGTTCCAGCGCATTTTGGAGCGGATTTCAGCGCAGACAGCACGGGAAGACAGAATTCCCGCGCTTGCGAAACAGATTCGCCCCTGTCGGGGAATCGTACAAGACCTATTTTTCAAAAAGACGTCGTTCCCTTGAGCATATTTTTTCTTGACAGAAAACGGCGTCTCGACTAAAAGACTTCTCATGCGCTCGTAGCTCAGCTGGATAGAGCAACAGGCTACGAACCTGTAGGCCAGGAGTTCGAATCTCTTCGGGCGCACCATTTTTCAAAAACCTCCGCTTCGGCGGAGGTTTTTTTGTCCTTGCAGACGAGCGCCCCCGTCCGCGTCTTCCTTTCCCTGCAAAAATGGACTAGAACACATCGAAAGCGTCTCAAAAGACCGTTCCGCAACCTCTCCCCAGGAGAAGAATCATGACCTTCCGCCACACCTGACGCCCCTCGCCGCTTCATGGAATGGAGCCCGCACGGCAGACGCGTTCGTCATGGTTCTTCGCCGCCCTGCCCCCGGTTGCCGTCGTCCCGCGACAAGGACGGCGATTACCGCGGCCAGCCCGCCCGAGATCTAGAGCGTAAACTACGCAAAGCGCAACGCGTCCCCCGTGCCCCTGGCGGCGTCCCGCCGCTCACCCACTGCTGGAGGACGTATGAAAACCGGCGCCAATCCTTTCGCCGCCACCGGCGGCATCATCTTCGTTGGCCTCGCGCTCGGCGCGCTGGCCGTCTTTCTTCAACTTCAGGGCAACCCCGGCAACATGGGGATCTGCGTCGCCTGCTTCAACCGCGACATTGCCGGCGCGCTGGGTCTGCACCGCGCGCCCATCGTTCAGTACCTGCGCCCGGAAATTCTCGGCATGGGGCTGGGCGCCTTCGCGGCGGCCCTGTTCTCGGGTGAATTCCGCTCCCG
Source organism: uncultured Desulfovibrio sp. (assembly GCA_944324555.1). Lineage (GTDB taxonomy): Bacteria > Desulfobacterota > Desulfovibrionia > Desulfovibrionales > Desulfovibrionaceae > Desulfovibrio. Next base: position 2,671 of record CALUWU010000115.1, on the reverse strand, counting down.
CGGCGGTTCCGCGCCCTTTATCCGCTTCCTGCTGGGCATGATCGCCGCTATCGGCGCCCTTGTCTTCCTCGGCTGCCCCTGGCGCGTCGTCATGCGGCTGGCGGGCGGCGACGGCAACGCCCTTTTCGGCTTCGCCGGGCTCGTCTGCGGCATCGGCATCGGGGTCGTCTTCTTCCGTCAGGGCTTCTCGCTCGGCCGCAGCCAGAAACAAAACGTCATTGCCGGTCTGGCCCTGCCCCTTGCGCTTCTCGGCCTGCTGGCTCTGGCCGTCACGCATCCGCCCCTGCCCGGGCAACCCGCCAACGGCAGCGTCTTCACCTCCGTCAGCGGCCCCGGCGCGGCCCGCGCTCCCCTGTACATTTCTCTGGTCGCCGGGCTTGTCGTGGGCTTTCTGGCCCAGCGCAGCCGCTTCTGCACCATGGGCGCCATCCGCGACGTCATCCTCTTCCGCCAGTGGCATCTGGCTCTGGGCCTGCTGGCCATGCTCGGCATGGCGCTGGCCCTCAACGTCGTCTTCGGCGGCTTCAAGCCCGGCTTCGCCGGACAACCCATCGCCCATACCGAAAGCCTCTGGAACTTCCTCGGCATGGTCACGGCCGGTCTGGCGTTCGCGCTGGCGGGCGGCTGCCCCGGCCGTCAGCTCTTCATGGCCGGCGAAGGCGACAACGACGCCGCCGTCTTTGTCGCCGGCCTGCTGATAGGCGCGGCCTTCGCCCATAATTTCGGCATGGCCTCCAGCGGCGCGGGCATCGGCCCCAACGGAGCCGCGGCGGCCGTCGGCGGCCTTGTCGTCTGCCTGATCATCGGCTTCTTCAACTGCAAGCGAGGTGTCCAGTAATGTCCGCTCCCCAGACCATCGACACGCGCGGCCTCTCCTGCCCGCAGCCCGTGCTGCTCTTCCTTCAGGCGGTCAAGGCGAATCCCGACGGCGTCTTTGCCGTTATCGTGGACAATGAAGCCAGCCGCGAAAACGTCAGCCGCGCCGCGCGCACGCGCGGTTTCCTTGTAGACCCCAGGGACATGGACGACGGCCTGTGCCGTCTTGAAATCCACAAGTAATCGCCGCCGGGGGGAGGCGCTCCCTCCCCCCGGCCCCGGAAACGCCATGCTCAAGAAACTTCTCTCGCGCCTGCGCCGCGCGCCTTCCGGTCCGCCCGCGCCCCCTTCGGCCGTCTCCGATCGGGGCTTTTTCGTCTTTTCCCATACCGGAGAAGTCATCCGCGCCGAAAAAACCCTTCGCGCCCACGGCTTTGACGTGGAAGTCAAGGGGCCGCCGCCGCAGCTGCGCACAGGCTGCGACATGGTGGTGCTCTTTCCGCTTCTCCGGCAGGCCGCCGCGCTGGAATGCCTGCGCGCCGCCGGGCTGGAACCGGAACAGTGCGCGACCGCTCACGACGTCCTGCTGGAGCCGGTCGCCCTCTTTCAGTCGCGGCGTCTGGATCACTGGCTCATGGTGCGCGCCGCCAACATGAAAATAACGCTGGACACGCGGGATCGCCGCATTGTCAATATTTCCGGCGGCGGCTGTCCCGACGTGCCCTGGCTGGCCCACAAGCTGTGCGGGCAGACGCTGGACGAGGCGCCCGAACCGCTCTCGCTGGGACAAACCCTCTGCTGCTACAGCCTGCAAAAAGCCTTTGAAGAAGCCCGGAGGCAGTTATGTGGATCATAGCCGGAAGCCTGCCCGACCCGGATTTCGCTCTCTGCGCGCCGCGGGAAGACGATACCCCTTCCGCCGTCTTCAGGGATGATCGGCTGCTCCTGCGGGACGGCCGTTCCGTGCCCGTCGAACGCGGTTCCGCCGCCCTTGCCGCCTCCTGCGTCGCCGCCTGCGCCGCGCTGCGTCTGCCGCCCCCGGAGCTGGCCCTCGTGGGCGATATCGGCGCCGGCGACGGCAGCCGCGCCCTTTATGCCATGCTGACGGAACGCCTTGCCGCCTTCCGGCCGCAAGGCATTATCTTTCACTACCTCTTTCCCGATGTGGACTGGCACAATCGCGTGCTCATGGCCGCGCAGGCCCTTTCGCCGCGCCCCCTGCTGTTGGCCGACGCCGGTTTCATGTATGTGGCCAAGATGAGCGGCTACGCCGCCGAATACGATCTCTTTACGCCCGACGTGGGCGAGCTGGCCTTTCTGGCCGACGAAAAGGCGCCCCACCCCTTCTATACGCGCGGTTTCCTGCTCCAGAACGATCATGACGTCCTTCCGCTGCTGGATCGTCTTCGCAACGGCGACCACGCCGCCCCCCGCAATCTGCTCGTCAAGGGACAGGCGGATTACATCGTAGAAAACGGCGAGGTTATCGGCGTCGTCAGCGAACCTTCAGAACCCGCCATGGAGTGCATCGGCGGCACGGGCGACATTGTGGCCGGTCTGGCCGCGGCCTTTGCCATGTACGGACTGCCGCCCGCGCGAGCGGCCCTGACTGCCGCGCGCGCCGCGCGCCTGCTTGCCCGCCGCTGCCGCCCCCGCCCCGACACGCAGGCGGGCGAACTCATTCGCGCCCTCCCCGACGCCCTGGCCGAAGATCTCTCCATTCTGCTCTAGGGGATGTTTTTTTTTTTTAGCGCTACTTTGATCCACCAAATTATGGGTTGATGTTTCTCGGCAGCATTGCTTGTGTCTAGTTCTACGGAGTTAGTCATTAGGAAGACGGTGCCGTCCCTTGTTC
>CALUWU010000114.1 GCA_944324555.1 uncultured Desulfovibrio sp. | reverse complement strand
TGATGTCATACAGAACACGTCTGCCGAGTTTGGCATAGCGCGGCCCTTTATGCTTGCAGCGCCAGACCTCAAGCGTATTGGGCTGAACGCCCAGATAGGCGGCAGCTTCCTGCGTGTTGAGTTTTTGCCGTTCGTTCATTTGACACTCCCTGCATGATTTGGGCTGCGCTGTATGCAGCCTCATGAGCTTTGAAGGGAGTGTAGGGGCTTTGCCTGAGGCAAAAAATCGTCTGCCTGAAACAGCTGACAAAAAAGAATCTCCGGATTCTGTTCAAACCCGGAGATTCTTTAAAATATAAATTTATTTCAATGTGTTGTAAAGTGTAACGTTCTGTTCATCGCACTATATTCATGGAAACAGGCCTCAGAGAATCAGCGTGTTTTTCCTGCTCCCGGCGTCTTTCTGACATGTCTGCCAAGCGCAGCCCGGATAATTTACAGTCCCATGGGAACATTCTTCACCGTAGTACACTTTCTCCACTTGACCTCAGTCTTGGGATTTATGCCATACCTGACAGCCAGAGCTTTCACGCTCTCCTGACTATTTTGGATTGCGTGACAAATTGCCTCAGTCGTGCGGGAGCAACCGTGTAGTAATGCATACCATCATAATATGGGACTGTACACCTAGGGACAGGACTCATTATCAAGAATGATCTCTTCGCGTGGAATAATATATAAAAATATAATATCACTGTATGTTATGAAACACCCATCTTTGCCTGCCATATGTCATGCACGGGTTTTGGGGAAGATGGGGGAGTTTGAGGGGGAACCACGGGAACGCCTTTCCTCGCTGCTTGCTGCGAAAAGGCTTGGCCTTTTTGCAGCAGGCAGCGACCCGACGGGCGGCCGCAGGCCGTGCCCGTTGCGACGAAGGAAGCTACGGGCATCGACAGCAGAGCAAAGGGGGGGTCTTCCCCCTCAAAAAAGCGTAATACGTCCTGAGCCTAGAGGAGGAGGTTCATCACCTCGATATCGTTGGCGATCATCTTTCGTAAATTGAAGTCGTTTATATCAAAGAAGCCGCCAAAGATGAATTTGAGCACATTTTGAATATATCCGCGCTGTTCCGCCGTGCAGTTTATCTTTTCAATGGAAAAGTGATTGCCGAAATAGATGAGATTTGCAAAGGCGGCCAAGATGTATTCGCATTTTTCAACTCTTGAGATTCCGATAAAATTAAATATTTCCTTGTCGATATCGTCGAAAAGGAATTTTTTTGCCATGTTCTTGTCGAACGTAAAGATAAATATCGCCAGCAGGAACGCCATGTTGCAGGCGGGAATGATGTTCGAGGCAAGCGGCAGCTTTTCATTGTTGACGGCCATGTAAATCTTTATGTTTTGAATGTACTGATTAACGCCTCGCAAATTTATGTTATACTTTTTTATAAAGTGCATAATAAAAAGGCTGTGGACGCTGTCTTCCTTGTCAAAAATACCGATTCCGGGGAAGGCGTCCCGAAGAAGGATATAGGAGGCGTTCAGGTTCGTCTTGTTGTCCACAGGGGGAATAAAGATCGATAGCTTGATAAATTTTTCAAGATATACGTCCGCGTTCGCATTCTGGCCGTAGCGCTGGCGGACGTCGGCCCTGAGCTGATCCAGATTGGCCGCAAGGATAAACTTGACGCCGGGAAGCGCGAAGACGTGCTTGACGAGTTCCAGCATGCCGAAAACAAACTCCGGGCGGCAGCGATCCAGCTCGTCGATGAAAAAGAGAACGGGGCGTTTTTCCGTTGCCTGCGCGAGTTCCTCTTTCAGGGCGACGCGGACGCGCCGCGCGCCGGCGTTCATGTTCGCCAGGGCGCTTCCGGCCTCGTCCAGAGGAACGGCGGGGCCGCCGGGGATGGCCGCCAGCATTTCGCACTTTTCTCCGGTGTCCCGCTCCAGAAAGCGCGCGACGGCGTCCCGCGCTTCAAGCCAGCCCAGAGCCTTTTCCTCGGAGTCCATGCGGTTGAGCACCTTCCGGGTTTCTTCGGGAAATTCCGCCCGGATGGCGTTCAGGAGGCTGGACAGCGGATCGCCCGTCGCTTCGGCGGCAAAGGCGTCCAGATAGATGACGGCCCGTTCCGGGCGCGGGGCTTTTTCCGGCCCGGCCGCGTCCTTCTCTTCCTTTTCCTTCGCGCTTTCCGCCTCCCGTCCCTTTTCTTCCGGCTGCTGCCGGGCTTCCTCCGGCTGCGGGGCGGCCGGGCCGGCGTCGTTCCGCAGGGCCGCGTCCCGCTCCTTTATCAGATTGATGAGCTTGTGGCAGAATTCGGTCTTGCCCGCGCCCCAGCCGCCGTCGATGAGCAGCGGGCAGAAATCCATATCCGTATCGAGCAGCTTGATGAGATTTTCCGCGATCGTTCTTCGGTTGAATTCGTCGCGGTGGGCAAAGGTCATTTCCTCAAGAGCGACAGAGGCGTCCATTCTCTCTCCTCCTAGAGCATTTTCATACGGCCTGTCGTTTCGCGGAAAATGCGCGTTTTTCCGCTCGCTTCTGGCCGGGCGGCGCTGCGCCGCCGCCTCGCGTTTCGCCATTGAAAAGGGCAAAACGCGCTCTCCCCGCGCCCGCCGCGTGCCGGCGGGCGGGTGTTGCATGAGCGCTTTTTCTTTCCCCGGGCGGCGCCTTCCGATTCCGCAGGAACAGCCGTTCCGTCCGCCGCATGCGGCGCGGCGGCTGGGGACTCCGTTTCCCTCTGGCGCGCGGCGACGGGTTCCGGCGAAAAAGATCGCGCGGGCCGTCTCCGCCTCCACGGCGTCCCTCGTGTTCCGCGAAAGCGGCGGATGCGTCGTCCGTCGCTTCCGCATCGCGTCGCAGGCCGTCCCTTGCCTGCGGCGTTCGCGGTATGGGCAAAAAGTTTCGTCCGCCCGTAAGACCATACCTCCAAAACCCTTGCGACGCCAGCGGAAGAGAAGGGGCAAAAAAGTTACCCGGGGGCGGGGAAGAGGCCGGCGCGGCTGTTTTTGGCAAATTCAGGCAAGAAATTGGGAAAAACGCAACTGCATTCCCGCCGCGCGGGGGCGTATATGAAGAGGCGCAAGAAAACTCTTTCAGAGGAGAAGTCGTTATGGATACCGCAAAGGATACGCTGTTGTCGGGACGCCGTCGCTTTCTTGCCGGAAGTCTGGCCCTTGGCGCCGCCGCCCTGCTTTCTCCCGCCATGAACGGCGCGGCGCGCGCCGCCGGCATGACGCCGGACGCGACGAACGGGGAAGGGGAGCGGGAAAGCCGGATGGAGCGCCGCCGGCTGGGCGGGCTGGAGGTTTCCGCCATCGGTCTCGGCTGCCTGCCCATGGTTGGGTATTACGGTGGAAAATATGAAAAGAAGGACATGATCGCCCTGATTCGCCGGGCCTTTGACAAGGGGGTGACGTTTTTTGACACGGCGGAGGTCTACGGCCCCTATATCAGCGAGGAATGGGTGGGCGAGGCGCTCGCCCCGGTTCGCAATCAGGTCAGGATCGGGACAAAGTTCGGCTTTGGCGTCGAGGAGGGGCGGCCGAAGGCCCTGAACAGCAGACCGGAGCATATCCGTCGGGCGGTGGAAGGTTCGTTGCGCCGTCTGCGCACGGATCATATCGATTTGCTCTATCAGCATCGCGTTGATCCGCAGGTGCCGATGGAGGACGTCGCCGGTACGGTCAAGGACCTTGTTCAGGAGGGCAAGGTCCTGCATTTCGGCCTGTCCGAGGCGAGCGCGGCCTCCATTCGCCGGGCGCACGCCGTGCTGCCGGTCAGCGCCGTTCAAAGCGAATATTCCCTTCTCTGGCGCGAGCCGGAAACCAAGATCTTTCCCACGCTGCGGGAACTGGGGATCGGGCTTGTGCCGTATTGCCCGCTGGGGCGCGGTCTTCTTGCCGGCGCCGTCAATGAACGCAGCAGATTCGTTGACGAACGCCGCGCCACGTTGCCGCAGTTCACGCCGGAGGCCCTGAAGCGCAACATGGCCTTGCCGAATCTGATCCGAGACTGGGCCCGGCGCAAGAACTGCACCATGGCGCAGTTCTCCCTTGCCTGGCTGCTGGCGCAGGCGCCCTGGATCGCGCCCATACCCGGAACGACGAATCCGGCTCATCTTGACGATTTTCTTGGGGCGACCGCCGTCAGCCTGTCGCCCGAAGAACTGCGGGAGTTCACGGCGGCCTGTTCCCGGATCAGGCTCGTGGGACACCGCGCGGACGCCTTTACGGAAAGCCAGATTGACAAGTAGGTACGGGAGGACGGCATGAAAGCGGCGGCGGGAAAAAGCCCGAACGTGATGTTGAACAACGGCGCGCCGATGCCGGCGCTTGGTTTCGGCGTTTACCGCATCGAACCGGAGCGGACGACGGAGGCCGTGCTTGCCGCGTTTGCGGCGGGATATCGCCTTGTGGATACGGCGGCGGCCTACAACAATGAGCGGGAGGTGGGCGAAGCCGTCCGGCAAAGCGGCATACCCCGTTCCGAAATTTTCGTGACCAGCAAGCTGTGGCTTTCGGAATACGGGCGAGAGGCCGCCGAACGGGCGTTTGACAGAAGCCTCGACAAGCTGGGTCTTGATTACGCGGACATGTTCCTTTTGCACTGGCCTTACCCGCGGGCGTTTGACCGGACGCTGGAGGCGTACAGGGTTCTGGAACGGGAGCTGGAGAAAGGGCGCGTGCGGGCTGTCGGCGTCTGCAATCACAGCGCGGCGAATCTGGAACGGCTCATGGCGGAAACGGAGATTGTTCCGGCGGTCAATCAGGTGGAACTGCATCCCTTCTTTACCCAGAGGGAACTTGCGCGGACGCACGAGCGGCTGGGCGTGGTCACGCAGGCGTGGTCGCCGCTCGGGGGCGTGAACGTCTATGACGCCGCGCCGGGCAAGGCGCGCCGCGTCCTTTCGCATCCGGTCGTTGTTGCCATCGCGGAAAAAATGGGGAAGACGCCCGGGCAGATTGTGCTGCGCTGGCATATGCAGCACGGGTACGCCGCCATTCCCAAGACCGTGAACCCCGGGAGAATGGCGGAAAATATGGCCGTCTTTGATTTTGAACTGTCCGCCGGGGACATGGCCGCCATTGACGGCCTTGATACGGGCGTTCGCGGCGGCGACGATCCGCAATTCGTGGATACGGAAACCTATCCGGTCGTCATTCTGCCCTGAGAGCGCCTTGCCTGTAAAAGAGGCGAGACGCGAGGCGCACCGGCCAGAATCAAGCGGAAAAACAGCGCTTTTCCGCGAAACGACAGGCCGTATGGCTTATGCGGCGAAGGAAGACCGGTTGCCTGAAGGGGGCGCCCTGTTCGCGGGACGGGGCGCCCTCTTTTCCTGTCCGGCGGGCGGCGCCTGTTCGTCCGCTTCCTTTCGCGGGAGCGCGATTGAATTTTTTTTGAAAGTCTCTAGGCTGACGTTTTCCGACGACATCACGAAACAAGGGGACCGTCATGCCCGCAAGATGCCCCGCGCCTTCTCCCTGCCGCGGCAAGGGCCGCCCGCGCGCCTTTGACCGGGATCTGGCGCTGCGCCGCGCCCTGGAAGTCTTCTGGCAACGAGGGTACGCGCCCGCCTCCGTGGCGGAGCTGTGCAAGGCCATGAAAATAAATCCTCCCAGCCTGTACGCCGCCTTCGGCAACAAGGCTTCGCTCTTTCTGGAGGCCCTGCGCTATTACGAGCGCGCCTACTGGGACGCGCCGTCCCGGCGCTTTCTGGAGGCGCCCGACGTGTACGCGGCCGTGGAAGACTTTTTCGAGGAAGCGGCGCGGATTCTGCTCTCGCCGGAAACGCCCTGCGGCTGCATGGTTGTTCTGGCGGCCGTCAATATCGCGGAATCCGAAAGCGAAATCATCGAAACCGTGCGCGCCCTCAGGCTGGCGACAAGAAAGATGTTTGCCGACAGGCTCGAACGCGCCGCGCTGGAGGGGCAGATTCCTTCGGATACCGATATCCCGGCGCTGTCCGGCGCGTTGAACACCCTGCTTGAAGGCCTGTCCATTCAGGCCCGGGACGGGCTTTCTCCGGCCGAGCTGCGGGCCGTCGCCGTGCTGGCGGCGCGCATGCTGCCGCCGCGAGCGTCGGACGCGTAGGCGCCTTCTTTGCCGGCGTCGCGCCGGGCGGAAGGGTGTTGACAATTTTTTAGTAATCACTAAAAAATTATGCAGGCCGAAACAATTCCCGCCGCGCGGGCCGGAAAGGATACGCGACCGGCGGCAACGCGCGACCGATGAAAGGCAAGGAGGAAAGACATGGGCAAGAATATCATCATCCTGAACGGAAGCCCCCGCATGCGGGGGAATACGGCCATGCTGTGCGACGCCCTCACGGAAGGCGCAAAGAGCGCTGGTCATGCCGTCGTCCGCTTTGACTTGCAGCGGATGGATATTCGTGGCTGCCTGGGCTGCGTGAAGGGCGGCGGGGACGCGGCGAACCCCTGCGTGCAAAAAGACGACATGGCGCTCATCTATCCGGCGTATACCGCGGCCGATATCGTGGTGCTGGCGTCGCCCATGTACTACTGGGGCGTGTCCGGGCAGCTGAAAACGGCGTTTGACCGCCTCTTTGCCGTTGCCGAATGTAATCCCGGCTATGCCAATCCCCGCAAGGAATGCGCGCTGGTCATGGCCGCCGAAGGCGACAGCGCCGAGAACTGGAAGCCCGTGCTGGACTATTACCATGCGCTGCTCGGCTTTCTTGAGTGGAAGGATCGGGGGAGCGTTCTGGCGGGCGGCGTCTTTGAGGCCGGAGCGGTGGCGGGGCGGCCCGTGCTGGAAGAGGCCTTTCGTTTCGGCGGCGCCCTGTAAGGCCGGAGCGGACACGCGCCGCCGTTTGTCGCGACGCGGCATGTTTTCGGGCGCGGGGAGAGGGCCCCTTGCGCAATGAGCCCGCGCCGGGAAAAAGAGAGAAGGGGGAGGAACGGGCGTTCCTCCCCCTGAAAAAAGGCCCTATACGGCCCGCCGCCTGCCGCTCACGTCCCGGCGCGGCGGCTCGCCGAACATGCGCTTGTAGTCGCGGCTGAACTGCGTCGCGCTTTCGTAGCCTACGGAAACCGCCGCGACGGCCGCGCGTTCGTTTTCCACAAGCATCAGGCGCTGCGCTTCGTAGAGGCGCAGCTGCTTGTGATATTGCAGCGGGCTCAGGCCGGTGACGCTTTTGAAATAGCGATGCAGGCTTGATACCGACATGCAAACCTGCCGGGCAAGGGCGTCCATGCGGAGCGGCGCGGCGATATTGCGCCGCATGAGCTCGATGGCCTTGACGATCTGCGTATTCTTGGCGCCGCGGGCATAGAGGCCGCGCAGGATTCCCCCCTGCGACCCGACAAGAAGCAGGTAATGCAGTTCGCGCATGACGAGCGGGGCGCGAATGGCGATTTGCCCGGGCTTGTCCAGCAGTTCCACAAGGCGCAGCAGCGCTTCCATGAAGTCCGTTTCCGCATCGACGACGCTTACGCCCTTTTCATCCCCGGCCGGAGGGAGGTTTTCCGGCGTCATTTCCATGAGCAGTTCGCTCAGGGTCTGTCTGTTCAGATAGAAGAAGAGCGACAGGAACGGCCGCTCCGGCGACGGCGCGACGGCGTAGGACATGCTCGGCATGTCCACCCCGGAAACCAGCCGCTGATTTTCCCGGAGAACGTACTCCCGTCCGCCGATGATGGAATGCTTTTCTCCCTGGACGATGAGCGAGGCCAGCGGGCGCGCGAAGCAGCGTTCCGAACTGTTGATTTCTTCGCGGCGCACCAGGAAGAGGTCTTCCACGGGAGAAGCCAGCACGTCCGGCTCCGGCAGGCGCCGCAACAGGGCTTCTTGCAGCGCCGCATTGATTTCCTTGATCTTTAACGGACTGTCGTCAGGCATACCATCCCCTCTCCGCGGGAACCTGCTTTCCTGTTCCGCGGGAAAGTTTCTTTCTATCATGCTTTTTTCTGATTGAACAGCGTCCGGCAGAACAGGGAAGGGTACAGGCGGGCGGAGGCGGTTCCGGCGCTTGCGGCGGATCGCGACGGCGGAACCGGGGAGGGGGGACGAGGAGAGGAAAAATCCCCTTGCGGGCCGCCTTTTCGCGAGGCGGCGCGCAAGGAAGAAGGGCGGAGGGACGTCCGCGCGGGGGATGCCGTTCCGGGGCTTCGGGCGCGGGCGGGAAGGGCTCGGCCCTGTCGCGCGCGGCGCGCCGCCGGGGCCGGCGCGGCCCGGCTCAGGCCGAAACTTCCGGGACAAGCATGCTGCGGGGAGTGGGCTGAAAGGGGCGCGCCGGAGCCCCCAGAAGGCCGGAAATCGTCTGGGCCTTCTGGCAGACTTCCCGAATCAGCCGGGCCGACAGTTCTTCCGTCAGGCGGATTGTCGGCACGGAACAGCCGATGGTGGCGACGATGTTGCCGCTGTAGTCGAAAATGGGCGCGGCGACGCAGCGCACGCCCTCAAAGATTTCTTCATAGTCAAAGGCGATGCCCTCGCGACGGACTTCCGCAAGTTCGGCGATGAAGTCGTTGACCGCGTCCGGCGACAGCGCGGCGCCGTTCCTGTTCAGGGCCTGGAGCTGGCGCAGGGTTTCCCTTTCTTCCTGAAAGGCCAGCCAGATCTTTCCGGAAGCCGACGGGTAGATGGGGAAGGACGAGCCTATGATGGAATCAAGCCGCAGGTGGTGGCGGGAAACCTGCTGATCGACGACCACCATGTCCTGCCCCGACGCCATGCAGAGATTGACGGTTTCGTTGACCGCCTCAAGCAGGGCCCGGCAGTGGGGGCGGGCCATCTCCACAAGATTGTTGTTGCCGACGACCCGGCGTCCTGTCTGAAAGAATTTGAGCGTCAGGCCGTAGGCCCCGCCGCGGCGCTCCTGGCGCACGTACCCAAGCTCTTCCAGCGTCAGCAGGATGCGTTGCAGGGTGCCCTTGGGCAGACCAGAAACGTTTGCCAGCTCCCGCAGATCCCAGAGAGCCTTGTGCGTCATGAGTTCGATGACGGAAAAGGCTTTTTCCAGACTGCTGATGGTGTAGTATTTCTGTTCGGCCATGGGATTCCATCCTGAAAAAGATTCTTTGGTAAGAATACCGCTTTTCTGTTCGTTCCACAATGTCTCCTTGCCGCCGTCGGGCGCGCCGGCGGTCAATTGTCGTCGCGCCAGCGCCGGATCATGCCGGTCTCGATGCCGAGCTGATCCAGCAGGCGGCCGCAGAAGTGGAGCAGCATGTCGTCAATGGTCTGCGGCAGGGCGTAGAATGCGGGAACAAAGGGCATGATGGTCGCCCCCGCAAGGACAAGGCGGCGCATGTTTTCGATATGCAGCAGGTTGAGGGGCGTTTCGCGCGCCACGATGATCAGCGGCCGCCGTTCCTTCAGGGTGACGTCGGCGGCGCGGTGGAGAAGGTTCGCGCCCGCGCCGGAAGCGATGGAGGCCAGCGAACTCATGGAACAGGGGCAGACGATCATGCCGTCGTGCCGCCACGAACCGCTGGAAGGACCGGCGGCCATGTCGCCGGCGTCGTAGGTTCTGTCCGCAAGGCCGGTCAGGGCCTCCGCCCCGCAGCCGCATTCCTCCCGCAGGACGCGTTCCGCTCCCGGCGAAACCACAAGATGCGTTTCCACGCCGGGCGTATGATGCAGAACCTGCAGGAGCTGCCGGGCAAGGGGCATGCCGCTTGCGCCGCTGACGCCAACAACCACGCGTTTTTCGCGTTGCGTTTTCATTATCGGGTCCTTGTCGGGGTTGAGGGCTGTTCCGCCGGGGCCGTCGCCGTCTGGCGCCGGCGTTCCAGAATGGTCATGCCGATACGCACGATGCTGATGCAGATGCCGAGGGTGACGAACATCATGAAAAGGCCGCTGAAAACGGCCATGCCCCGCAGGCCCTCCAGTCCGGTGGTGGAGATGAGCAGCAGGGCCATGAGTCCGGCGGTCGCTCCCCAGATGGTCTTGAGCGGCCTTGGCGCTTCCTCGTTGATGGAGATGCCCCGGGTCGAGAGCGTCGCCAGCACCGTGGTCATGGGATCGGCCAGGGTGGCAAAGGAGGTCATGGTGCAGACGATGAAGAGCGCGATGAGCACGCTGCTCAGGGGGAAGGTCTGAAGAATGGCCGCCACCGTCGATTCCAGCCCCGAGGTCTGCACGTGGCTCCAGACGTCGAAGACGTTCTTCCACTGGAAATAGATGGCCACGCTGCCGAAGGTGTTGATCCAGAAATAGACGAAGATGGTGGGGGCGAAGATGTTCATGAGCAGGAACTGGCGCACGGTGCGCCCCTTGCCGAGGCGGGCCAGAAAGAGCCCTATGGGCGGCGCATAGCCGAAGAAGAAGGCCATGTAGACGTCAAGCCAGGAGCTGGCCCAGGGGTGATTCATGAATTCCGTGCTCATGAGCGAGCTGTTGCGGAAAAAGAAGGTCAGGGTGTAGCCGAAGACCTCCGTGCCCATGGTCAGAATGAAGGCCGTCGGCCCGGCGAAGAAGACGAAGAACATCAGCAGGAAGAAAAGGCGCGTCGTCTGCTGGGACAGGAAGGCCATGCCCTTTTTCAGGCCGCTGACGGCGGAGAAGACGAAAAGGCCCGTTCCCGCGACGCAGATGATCGCGTCAATCATGAAGGAGCGCGAAATCCCCGTCAGATGGGACCACATGCTGGAGACCATCATGATCAGCGAGCCCATGCTGCTGATGACGGCAAAGCAGAGGGAAAAGAGGCAGACCGTATGCACGATGCAGCGGCTGCCCGCGAAGAAGCGTTGCGGCACGATGGCGGAGAAGCAGTCGATGATGGACAGGGGCCGCCCGTTGTTGAAGCACATGATCGCGAAGGTCACGCCGCAGATGGAATAAAGGCAGTACTGGGCCACGCTCCAGTGGACGATGCTCTGGGAGACGGCAAAGACGGCGGCCTGATGGGAGCCGGGAGCGATGCCGAGATTTTCCGAGGGGGGCTGCATGAGGTGATATATCGGCTCGCCGATGCCCCAGAACAGGATGCCGATGCCGATGCCGGCGCACAGGGAAATGGAGAACCAGCGCCACAGGCTGAAATCCGGCCTGGCGTGGCGCCCCCCGATACGTATGGAACCAATGGGAGAGGCAATGATGCAGAAGGTAAAGACAACAATGCAGACGGAAAGGAAAACGCTCAACCATCCGGTATTGTCGATGAGGGTTTTTTGAACGTCATGCATGAAGGCGGTAAAGACTTCCGGTCTGGCCACCGCGGCAAGAACAAAGGTCAGGATGATGCCGTAGCTGATGAAAAACGTGCTTCTGTCCAGTCGGTAGCGCGAATCGCTCATGGAAAAAGGCTCCTTTTTGATTGCCGGCGCAGAAAAGGAAAACTGCGCTTGTCTAACGGGCGAACTCTCGCGGATTGTCGGACCTCCCGCCGCGGGACGGAAAGAAAGAGAAAGGGAGGGAAGGCGCGCCGGCGCGCAGTCGCCGATCAACGGACGCCGTTCCCTCCCGGAAAGAAAGAATGCGCGCGGCGCGCGGCTATTCCATGACGCAGACGCAGTCGAGCTCCAGGAGGCAGCCGTGGGCGATATTGGAAACCTCCACGCAGACGCGCGCCGGGCGATGATCGCCCATGAAGGCCGTATAGGCGGCGTTGAAGGCGTCGAAGTCGTTCATGTCGGTAATGAAGACCGTCACCTTGGCGATGCTGGTCACGGGAAGATTGGAGGCGTCAAGCACGGCCTTCATGTTCGCCAGGGTCTGGGCGGCCTGTTCGCTCATGTTCTTGCCGACGACCTCGCCGGTGACGGGATGAAAGGGAACCTGCCCGGAAAGATAGCAGACGTTTCCGGCCTTCACGGCGTGGGAGTAGGGGCCGACGGCGGCGCAGGCCTTGGGCGCGTGTACAAATTCCATCTTGTCCTCCTGTGGGAGCGGCGAACCGCGGGGGCTTTCCGCCCCGTCCGTCGGGCCGAGAAGCCGGACAGCCCGGCGCGACGGGGCGGAAAGGTCGTATGGTGAACGAAGCCGGGCGCGAGGGACTGCGCCCGGGGACCCGTGGGAGACGAGGAGAGGAAAGCTAGATTTCGCTCTTGGCGTTGTATTCTTCCCACATCAGGCGCAGGGTGGCGCCGATGGTGGGCAGGGGTTCGGGGGGCAGGCGGCTCGGGGTGGCGATGCGGCGCAGGAAGCGCAGTTCTTCGCTGTCGATGCCGTTGATCCATTCCGCCACATAGTGTCCCATGAGGCAGGTCTTGGCGACGCCCGCCCCTTCGCCGCTGGCGGAAGCGTAAACGCTGGGATGCTTCTGGATCATGAGGGGACGGAAGTTCATGGTCATGTTGATCATGCCGCCGTAGAGATATTCGAAGTTCACGTGCCGGATTTCCGGGAAGCGGCTTTCAAAGGCGCGGCGCAGCTTGGGGATGGCCCGGTTGATGCGCTGGAAGGACGTGGTGCGGTGCGTCGCGTAGCTGAAGCCGTTGCGCACGAAGATGCGGTTGTCGCAGGTAAAGCGCACCGTCGTTCCGGCGGGATGCCCGGCGGTGCAGCCCCAGGGCTTGACGTCCTTGAAGTAGATGAGTTCGTCGTCGTTGAGCCGGCGCGTGAAGGCGCCGTAGGAAAGCACGGGGCAGAAGGTGTTCTTGACGATGCCGAATTCCTCGATGAAGGGGCCGCTGGTAACGACGACGTTGCGGGCCGTCAGCTCCTTGCCGTTGAGCAGCTTGACGCGGGCGCGGGCTCCTTCCTCGATGCTCATGACCGGGCATTCCTCAAAGACGTCCACGTTGTCGGGCAGGACCGTGAACAGGCCGCGCAGGACGTCGGCGGGGTTCACCAGCAGCGTGCCGGGCGTATAGAGAGCCTTCTTGTAATATCGTGTGCCAAGGCGCCGGGCCAGCTCTTCCCCTTCGTAGATCTCGTACTTGACCTTCATGTGTTCCAGCTCTTCAACCTCGGTGTCGATGAGCTTGAAACTCTTCGTTTCGGAGCAGCAGAGATATTTGCCGCAGGGGTCCCAGTCCACCTTGATGCCGGAATCCTCGATGGCCTTCCGCATGCGGCCGATGATGAAGGTGTTCAGCTTGTAGTACATGAAATTGTCGTCAAAATTGGCGTTCCCCTGATCGCCGAAGTTGTGGGGCACGTCAATGATGAAGCCGGCGTTCTTGCCGCTGTCGCCGTTGCCGATCTTGATGGCTTCAAAGACGGCTATCCGCGAATCCGGCTGCAGTTCCGCCAGCCGGCTGGCGCATCCGTAGCCGCCGTAACCGCCGCCCACGATGATGTAGTCGTATTCCCTGGCGATTTGTTCGGGGCTCTTGAAGAGATGATTCTTGAAAGAGGACATTTCAAGCCAGCTCTGACCGGTGGTGGTGGGAAAACGCTTTGCTGCGCGCATGTCTTTCTCTCTTTGGATGAATGGAGGAGGAAACCCCGTCGCGGGACCCGCAGCCCGCGACGGGCGGACTCTTTCAGAGCATTTTCAGTCAAACCATACGGCCTGTCGTTTCGCGGAGAAACGCGGTTTTTCCGCTCGCTTCCGGCCGGGCGGCGCCGCGCCGCCTTATGCTTCGGGGTGCAGCACGATGCGCGCATCGGCTACGGCAAGCCCCTTTTCCCATGCGAAGACAGGGTTCAGATCCACTTCGGCGATGGCGCGCACTTCGTTCGCAAGGTGCGAAACGGTGCAGACGACGCCCGCCAGCGCTTCAAGATCGCAGGGCTTCGCGCCGCGCGCGCCCTGCAGCATGGCCAGACCGCGGATTTCCCGGATCATCCTGCGGCAGGCGGGGAGGTTGACCGGAGCGACGCGGAAGGAAACGTCCTTGAGCACTTCCACAAAGACGCCCCCCAGGCCGAACATGACGGTGGGGCCGAACGTCGCGTCGCAGCTTGCGCCCACGATGCATTCCACGCCGCCCGGCAGCATGGGCGTCAGCAGCACGCCGAAGATGTCGGCGTCGGCCTTGTAATCCAGTCCGTTGCGTACCAGACGGTCAAAGGCGGCGCGGGCGGCGTCGGGAGTTTCGATGTTCAGGGCCACGCCGCCGGCGTCGGTCTTGTGCAGGATATCCGGCGAAACGATCTTCATGACGGTCCTGCCGCCGATGCGCGCCTGAAACTCCGCGGCCTCGTCGGCATTGCGGGCCACGTAATGGGGCGCGATGTCCAGCCCGTAGGCGCGCAGGATGTCGCGGGCCTCGGGTTCCACAAGGTTGACGCGCCCGTCGGCGCGCACGCCCGCCAGAATCTTTTCCACCTTTTCGAGCCGGTCCGGCGGCAGATCGGGAGACTTGCCCTCAAGTTCCTCCAGCAGGGCTGCGCGGCGTTCGGCATAGCCCACCAGCGCGCCCATGCTCCGCACGGCGGCGTCCACGGCGCCAAAGACCGGAATGCCGTTTTCGCTGATGTAGCGCAGGCATTCGGGCCGCTGCGGCTGATATATGGAGTGCATGACCACGGGCTTGTCGGCCTTGCGGACGCGTTCGACCATGCTCTTGGCAACGTCCATTTCCAGCGCGCGGAATTCTTCCGAAAGATCGGCGTAGCCGCCGTACAGGCCGACGATGATCACGCCGTCCACGTCCGGGTCCTGCAGGAGAATGTCCAGACAGCGATCAAAGACCCACATGTCCGCTTCGGGGGTGCCCGCCAGATCGACCGGATTCCTGATGGGGCAGTGGGGCCGCAGGACGGCGCGCAGCTTTTCCTGCGTGGCCTGGGAGAGGACGGGAGCTTCCAGTCGGAAGCGCTCGCAGAAGTCCGTCGCCATGACGCCGTGGCCGCCGCCGTCGGTCAGAATGGCCATGCGCCTGCCCCGGGCGGGCTTGCAGCGGGCGAAGGTTTCCGCCGTGTCCAGCAGTTCGTTGGGGCTGTCCACGCGCACGATGCCCGCCTGCTCGAGCGCCGCGTCGAAAATCTTCTCGCTGCCGGCAAGCGAACCGGTATGCGACGCGGCGGCGCGCGCGCCGGCGGCGCTGCGTCCGATCTTGATGGCCGCAATGGGCGTCTTGAGACTCGTGCGGCGGGCGGCCTCCAGGAACCTGCGCCCGTCTTCCTCGTTTTCGACGCGCAGGCCTTCCATGTAGAGAAGCAGGACCCTGGTGTTTTCGTCCTGTTCGATATAGCTCACGAAGTCATGGAAGCGCATGTCCATCTGGTTGCCGATGGTGGCCCAGCAGCTGTAACCAAGATTGCGGGATTTGGCGTTGAAGTTGATGTCGATGCCGAAATTGCCGCTTTGCAGCACCAGGCTCATGGGGCCGGGCGCCAGATCGATGATGCTGGCGTTGAGGCTGACGGCGGAACTGTACATGCCCATGCAGTTGGGGCCCATGATGCGGAGCCCGCCCTTGCGGGCGACTTCCAGCATCTGCCGCTCGATTTCCTTGCCTTCGGGGCCGGTCTCGCCGAACCCCGTGGAAACGACGACGGCCGTCTTGACGCCCTTTTCCACGCACTGCTCGATGACGGGGACGATGTACTTGGGCGCGATGGCGACAATGGCAAGATCAACGTCGCCGGGCGCGGACAGAATGTCGGGATAGGTCGGCAATCCCAGAATTTCGCCGCCGGAGCGGGAAATCAGGTAGATATCGCCCTGAAACTTGTTGTCGATGAGACTCTTGGCCGTCCAGTAGCCGTATTTCTTGGTGTCGGAGGAGGCGCCTATGAGCGCGACGCTCCGAGGACGAAACAGGGGAACGAGGTCGGACATGTTTTACTCCCGTGGGGCTGGCGGTCGCGTCCTGACGCGTGCGACCGGAAAGCCGGATATGCGTCTAGAGCATTTTCAGTTTGCAACGCGTTGCGTTTCAAACCATGCGGCCTGTCGTTTCGCCTTGTTCAAAGGCAAAACGCTCTAGTCCTCGACGACGACGCCAATGGCGATATCGGGGCAGACAATGCCGCAGATGTTGCATTTGACGCATTTTTCGGGATGCGCCTGCATCACGTAATTGTAGCCCTGTCCGTTGATTTCCGGGCCGATGGCAAGCACTTGCTTGGGACAGGCGTCCACGCACAATCCGCAGGACTTGCAGCGCCGGGCGTCGATAACGTGAACCTTGTTGCTCATGAGACTATCCCTCCCGGCCCGCTTCATAACCGGCATGCAGGGCCTTGATGTTCATTTCCAGCAGGGCGGGCTTCTTTGCGCCCATGGTTTCCTTCAGCGCTTCTTCCACGGATTCCAGACGGAGCAGGCCCGAGCGGCCCAGCACCGCGCCCAGCATGACCATATTGGCCGCGCGCACGGAACCGACCTTCATGGCCATGTCCGAAACCGGCAGGCCGATCTGCTCGAAGCCGTCGGGCTGGCGGGGCTCTTCCACAAGGGAGGAATTGTAGAACAGGGAACCTCCGGGGGCGGAGCCTTCAAAGCACAGGTCGTAGATGGACTTGCTCAGGGCCACGGCAAGCGTGGCGTCCTTTTCCACGATGGGGCTGCCGATGGGTTCGTCGGAGACGATGACGTAGGCCGTGGAATCGCCGCCGCGCTGCTCGATGCCGTAGGTCTGGGTCATGACGACCTTAAGCCCTTCCCTGATGGCGGCCAGGCAGACCAGTTTTGCCATGAGCGCGGAACCCTGACCGCCGGAACCGGAAAACATGCACTTAGTCAGCATGGCTCTGCTCCATTTCGTCCTTGAAGATTTGGGGTTGGAAATAGGCGTTCATCTGCGAGGCGCACCAGTCGTAGGATTCGCGCACCGACTTCTTCAGGCCCGTGGGGCAGGGCACGATCATTTCCACAAAGGCGTAGCCGAGGCCGCGGACCTGACATTCAAAGGCCTTCTTGACGCTTTTCTTGGCGTGCATGATCTGCTTGG
The DNA here is from genome assembly GCA_944324555.1 of uncultured Desulfovibrio sp. GTDB lineage: Bacteria > Desulfobacterota > Desulfovibrionia > Desulfovibrionales > Desulfovibrionaceae > Desulfovibrio. The sequence continues at coordinate 6,069 of CALUWU010000114.1, read as the reverse complement.
GCGTGGCGACGCTTTCCCGTGCGAGAAACTTGACGCCGGGCATGGCGCGCATCATTTCCGGCACGAGCAGGGGGTAGCCCTGCCAGCTCACGTCGCGCCCCCTGGGCGTGGTGGCGGTGACCTGTCCGTCCAGGGATGTCGGCGACATCTGCCCGCCGGTCATGCCGAAAACCGTGTTGTTGATCATGATGGAGGTGATGGGCATGCCCTTGTTGGCCGCGTGCAGCAGATCGCCGAGGCCGATGGCGCAGGAGTCGCCGTCCCCGGCGTAGGTAAAGACGATGTTTTCGGGCATGGCGAGCTTGTAGCCCACGGCGAAGGAGGGCGCGCGGCCGTGCGTGGCCTCGATGGCGTCGATATCCATATAATGATGCGAGAAGCCCCCGCAGCCGATGCCGACAATGGAAACGGTGCGCTCGCGAATGCCCAGTTCCTCGATTGCCTCGGCCACCAGGCGCGTCACGATGCCGTGGCCGCAGCCGGGGCAATAGCTGGTCAGCTTGTCCAGATTCAGTGTCTTGCCGAAATTCTTGCCAAGATCTTGCATCCGCTTACTCTCCCAGCAGGCTGTTGGTTTTGGCGATCATTTCATGAAGCGTGTACATGGGCATGTCGCCGCCCGTCTTGCCGAAGAAGTGGACGGGAACGCGTCCGTTGAGCGCCAGACGCACGTCGTCCACCATCTGGCCGTGATTCATTTCCACCACCAGCACCTGCCGCACCGTGTCGGGCAGGGCGTCAAAGGCCTTTTGCGGGAAGGGCCAGAGGCTGATGGGGCGGATGCTGCCGACCTTCTTGCCTTCCGCGCGCAGCGCGCGGACAAGGTCCTTGCACATGCGGCCGTGTATGCCGAAGGCCGCCACCACCAGTTCCGCGTCCGCGACGCTGTCTTCCTCCCAGAGCTGTTCGGCTTCCGTGATGCGCTCGTACTTGCGGCGCAGGCGCTCGTTCATCTGAAAGCCGTCCTCGTGCGCATAGCTGCCCGTAATGAGCGCCCGCTTGGGGTGCTTTCCCGTGCCGGTATAGGCCCAGTCCGAAACGTCGTAGTCGGCGGCGTAGTCGTGATATTCGGGCAGGGTGGCGGATTCCGTGGTCTGCGCCGTCACGCCGTCGATGACGAAGAGGACGGGCGTTCTGTAGACGTAGGCCAGACGAATGCCGCGGGGCATGAGTTCCACGATTTCCTGACCGGAGGCCGGCGCCAGGACGGGAACGTGGTAATCGCCGTGCCCGCCGCCGCGCGTCGCCATGTAGTAGTCGCTCTGGGCGCCGACGATATCGCCGTCCCCGGGGCCGACGCGCATGGAATCTAGCATGATGCAGGGCAGTTCCGCCCCGGCCATGAAGGAAACGGCCTCCTGCATGAGGGACATGCCCGGCCCGGAGCTGGAGGTTGCCGCGAGCTTGCCGCTGCACGCGGCCCCGGCCAGCGCGCTGGAAACGGCCAGTTCGCTTTCCATCTGCATCATGGTGCCGCCGTAGCGGGGCAGGATGACGGCCGTGCGCTTCATGACGTCCGTGGCGGGCGTGATGGGGTAGGCGAAATGATACTTGACGCCGCATCGGGCCATGCTTTCGGCGAACGTCTCCGTATTTTTCAAGAACAAGGTTTCCTGCGACATGTCTTACCTCGCAAGGGGTGAGGCCGCTGCCTCGCTGAGGGTTGCGTATGATTTGCCCGGACGACTCGTCTTTGCTCCTTGTGTGTACCGCATTACGGTATTTCATACCGTTTTTTCAAACTACGCATTCGGACATTGTCTGTCAACAGGTTTTTCGACTTTTTGTCTCTATTCCTGTTTGTTCTTTTTCGCACATTCTTTCTTCGTTTTTGAATCGAAACCCCTGTTGACAGGGGCGTATTTTCTTCATACTCTCGATTTATCGGTATTGTATACCGTAATGCGGTATAAATAAACGCCAATCAATGGAGGCCCCATGTCGCAAGCCATCTCCTCCCCGCGCAGCTTTGAAGAAGCCGCGCCCCGTCCCGTTCATCGCAAGGTCGCAACGGGAGCGTTTCTCGGCGTCGTCACCGACGGCTACATTCTGGGTATTGTGGGCATTGCCCTGAGCTATGCCCAGACCCCGCTGGGGCTGACAAGTTTCTGGATGGGGCTCATAGGCGCCGGGGCCATGCTCGGCATCCTCTTCGGCAGTCTGCTCATGGGCCCCCTGGCGGATCGCATAGGCAGGCGCCCCCCCTTTCTGACCCTCATGGGCGTGGCGGTCGTCCTGTCCGTCTGGCAGTTCTTCATCGACGACCCGCTCTGGCTCGCGGCGGCGCGCTTTCTGCTCGGCATGTGCGTCGGGGCCGACTATGCCAGCGGCATCCCCCTGCTGAGCGAATGGACGCCGGAAAAAAAGCGCGCCCGCATCCTGAGCTGGCATCTTGTCATGTGGACGCTGGGCTTTGTGCTGTCCTATATCGTGGGCGCCTGCCTGGGCGAACTCGGATCGGACGGCTGGCGCTGGATCATCATTTCGTCGGCCGTTCCCGGCGCGGCGGCCCTGCTGTATCGCCTCGGCACGCCGGAATCCCCCGGCTGGCTGGCGCGGCGCGGGCGCGAGGCCGAGGCCCTCGAACTGGTGCACAGGCATCTTGGCCCGGAATACGGCCTGCCGCGACGGGAGGAAGAGAGCGGCGGCTCCGGCTCGTGGGGGCGCCTTTTCAGCCCGGAACTGCGCTACAACACCATCGTGGCGGGCGTTTTCTTCGCCTGTCAGGTGGTGCCCTTCTTTGCCATAGGCATCTTTCTCACGCTCGTGCTGGAGCAGCTCAACATGAGCAACCCGCACTTGTCCGGCATTCTCTACAATGTGTTCACGATGGTGGGCGTGCTGATCGGCACCTGGCTCATCGACAAGATCACCCGGCGCTTCTATCTGCTTTCCACCTTCTACGGCGCGGCGGCCATTCTGGCGGTCATGATTCTCTGGAACGGCATGCCGGGCTCGCTGGCGCTCGTGATGCTGGCGGCGCTGGCGCTGGTGCTGGCCATGTCCATCGTGCTGGAATTCGCCTATCCGCCGGAACTCTTCCCCACGGAATTGCGGGCTTCCGGCGTGGGGCTGGCCGTGGCGGTGAGCCGTATCGGCGCCGGCGGCGGCACGTTCCTTCTGCCTGTCATCAGCGACGCCTTCGGTATATACGCCTCGCTCTGGATGTGCGTCGCGGCGCTGGTTATCGGCGGCGTGGTCTGCCATCTCTGGGCGCCTGAAACCTCCGGCAGGGCGTAAGCCCGCAGCCTTCGCCGGACGCGGGCCGGACCGCTTCCCCCTCTTCCGCGTCGTCGACGGTTCCGCATGGCGGAGCCGGCGGCGGCGCGGAACTCTTTTTGCTGGCGTAATGCGGGGGACGGGTCTATACGGACGGCAAGAGGAGGGCGCGCCCCCGCGCGGCCTTCCGTCGCCGGCAAGAGCGTGTTGCCTTTGAAAAAAGGTAAAACGCGAGGCGGCGCCTCGTTGCAAAGTTGCAAACGGAAAATGCTCAAGGAGCGCGATGATGTCTGCATATCCGCGGGAATGGGAAGAGCGCGCCGCGGGCTGTCTGATGGGACAGACGGCCGGGGATTCGCTCGGCAGTCTGACGGAGTTCATGAGCCCCGCCGAAATTCGCGGGAAATACCCCGACGGCCCGCGCCGCCTTGAAAACGGCGGCGTCTGGGGGACGCTGGCGGGGCAGCCCACGGACGATTCGGAAATGGCGCTGGTGCTGGCCAGATATCTGGCGGAGGCGGAAGAGTATGATCCGCGCGAAGTCTGGCGGGGCTATGTGGCCTGGCTCGATTCCGACCCCTTTGATCTGGGGACGACCATCGGCAACGCCCTGCGCGGGCGCCTGTCTCCGACCAGTCAGGCCAACGGCGCGCTGATGCGCGTCAGCCCGCTGGGGGTCTTCGGCGCGAGCCGTTCCTGGAAAGAGGTGGATCGCTGGGCGCGCGAAGACGCCGCCCTGACGCATCCGCATCCCGTCTGCCTTCAGGCCAACGCCCTTTACGCCTGTCTTGTGGCGGAAGCCGTTCGCGGCGGCGGTCCGTCCGCACGGCTCTATGAATACGTTCTGGATCTGGCGGAGCGGAATCCGCTGGAACCTTCGCTGCGGAAGGCGCTGGACGCCGCCGCGACCCGGCCCCCCGAAGACTATGAGACGCATCAGGGATGGGTTCTCGTGGCTTTTCAGAACGCCCTCTGGCAATTGCTGCACGCCGCCGGTTTCGAACAGGGGGTCGTGGATACCGTCATGCGCGGCGGCGATACGGATACGAACGCCGCCATTTGCGGCGCGCTGCTGGGGGCCGTTTACGGTCTGGAGGCCGTGCCGCTTCAGTGGCGCGAGGCGGTGCTTTCCTGCCGGCCGGAGCGCGGACGCCCCGGCGTGCGGCGGCCGCGCCCGCGCTGTTTCTGGCCGACGGACATTCTGGAGCTTGCGCCGCGTCTGCTTGAAGATCGCCGCGCGTCGCGGCGCGAGGGGCCCGGCCGGCAGGGCGACGTCCGCTGAACGGCCGGGAAGATTGCATTTCCCCTGTCGCGAGGGGAGCGCGCGTAAAGGAAACGGCGCGGTCAGGATTGCCCTGCCCGCGCCGTTTGCGTCGGAATCATGAGGGAAAGCGGCCGCGTCTAGGCGCAGTCGTGCTTGTCCCAGGGTTCGCGATTGTCGCGCTGGATGACGGATTCCATGCGGATAAGGGCTTCCTTCAGCTTCTTGATTTCGTCCAGCTTCAGGTTGGGGTTCTTCATGATCTGATAGACGATGGCCCCGGTGCAGGTCGCGTCGATTTCCAGATCGGCGATCGTGGCGATGGTGACCATCATATCCTGAGCGTTGACGGCGCGATCCACGGAACCGGCCTTGTTGTTGACGGCCAGGCCGTAGAAGGCGGCGCCCTTGCTCGTCAGCACGACGACCAGGGTCTTGCGGTCGGCGGCTTCCAGCACGGCGGGCAGGGCCGCGTCGCCGCCGGAAACGATGATCAGGCCGTTATCGCCTTCCGCGGCGGCGGCAAGGTCGGCGGCGTCGCAGCACACGGCGTTCATGCCCTTGAGCAGGTCGACCAGGCCGGCGGCGTTGGCGTTGGGCAGAAGAGCGGCCTTTTTCTTGAGCTTGTCCAGCGCGTCGCCGGAAGCGGCAAGATCCAGGGCGGGGGCATCCAGAATGAAAGCTTTCTTTTCAGCCATGATAGCGGGTCCTTCTTGTTGTTGCGAGAGGTATGAAAGGCGTGCGGGGTCGCCCGGGGCGGAAGGCCGCCCCGGGCCCGGAAAAGGTTAGCCCACGAGGTTGGGGTCTTCCATGATCTGGTAGATGGGGCCGCCCTCGGCGTCTTCGGGAATGACGTTGCCCGTAAGGTAGCAGAGGGTGGGCACGATATCGGCCAGCCAGCGGGGACGGGGATAACGGAAGCCCTTCTTGATGTTGGGGCCGCGGAACATGAGCAGGTTCTTCAGGCTGCCGCAGCCGGATTCGCCGGTGGGCAGACCGTAGCCGTGTTCAGCCATGTATTCGGGCTTGAGCACGTACACGACGTCGCCGGCCTGCGCGCCGCCCATGCCGAAGACGTGAGCGTCTTCCTTGCGGACGGCCAGCAGCACGGGACGTTCGCCGGTGTCAGGATGCTTGTAGTCCAGCAGGGCGTCGATGATGCGGTCGCGCACCTTTTCGTAATCTTCGGGTTCCACGATGCCGCCGGGGTATTTGCCCTTCAGGTTCACATAGACGAACATGTAACGCTGCGGAACCGCAAGAGACTTGGTGACGTCGAGAACGTAGTTGAAGCCTTCGCTTTCTTCGTAGATGTCCCAGTAGTTTTCCGACTTCTTGGGTTCATAGGAGCAGAGGCCGGCCTGCTTGAGGGCGTGAGCGGTGTTGAGGATGGGGCCCATGGGAGTGGCGCCGTGGTCGGAGCACACGCACATAAGGGTTTCATCGCCCATAAGTTCCATGAGATTGCCAAGCAGACGGTCTTCCACGGTGTAGATGTGGCGTTCCATTTTTTCGGCGCGGGCGCGGACTTCAGGATCCTTGCTGTCCAGATCGCTCAGCCAGCCGTGATAGAACCAGTCGATGGGATG